>NZ_JAPYKO010000001.1:121563-611319 GCF_037179585.1 Mesorhizobium argentiipisi (SeqCode) | reverse complement strand
ATCTCGGCGGATTGCGCTCAGTGCGCATCAACATGGAGTTCAACGGCGCGCTTTGCCGGGGGCTCAAACAGACAAGATACAAGGAACTGGATGTTGTCGACGGCGAACCGACGCTGGTCGATTTCATCATGGATCGCGTGCCGGCTCGAGCCGCGCAGACCGCCTGAGGCTGAACTGACAACAACGGCCTCCCTCGCACGAGGCCCCTAACCAACAACCCGCCCGTAAGGCGGAAGGAGGAATCATGCCCAAAATTATGCTTCACAATTCCGAGGCCCGCCGGGCTCTTGCCCGCGGCGTCTTTCGCCTGGCCGCTGCCGTCGAGCCGACGCTCGGCCCTAAAGGCATGAACGCCATGATCGACCGGCCGATCGGCACGCCGATGGTGACCCGCGACGGCGTCAGCATTGCCTCCGAGATCGAACTGCACGACCGCTTCGAAAACATGGGTGCGCAGGTCGTCCGTGAAGTGTCGATGCAGACCAACGAGGTCGCCGGCGACGGGACCACGACTGCCATCGTGCTCGCCAACGCGCTCATCCAGGGTGGCATCGAGGCGAATGAGCGAGGCGCCAAATCGGTCGATCTGTGCAAGGGCATCGATCTTGCGGTGGCCGCGGTGGTGGCCGCCCTCAAGGCTTCGGCCAAGCCGGCAAAGGGCAACGGCATCCTGGCTTCGGTCGCTAACATCGCGGCGACCAACACCAAGCTTGGCGCACTGGTGGCGGAAGCCCATCAGCGCGTCGGAGCCGAAGGCGTCATTACCACCGACTTCAGCGTCACCACCGAGACCACGCTCGATGTGGTCGAGGGCATGTCCTTCGAACGCGGCTATCTCTCTCACCACATGGTGACCGATCAGGAGAAGATGGAGGCTGTTCTCGATCGCCCTTATATCCTGATGACGGACCTCAAGATTAAGGAACCCGAGGCGCTCGATGCGGCGCGCCGCATTGCCGACGAGGATGGTCGGCCGCTGCTGATCGTGTCCGAGGAAATGTCGCCGGAAGTGGTGGTGACACTGCTCGGTAAGCAGGGGCCTGGAAAATACCTCGTTGTCCATCCGCCGGAATACGGCCATTGGCGCAAGGCGATGATGGAGGACCTGGCCATCATCACCGGGGGCAAGGTGATCGCTCGCGACCTCGGCGGTCGGCTGGAGGACATCACCGCCGACGATCTCGGAACGGCTGATCGGGTGAAGACCAGTTCGTCCTACACCTCGATCATTCGGGGCGGTGGCGATCATGCCGCAATCGCCTCGCGTCGGGCCCAGGTGCAGCGGCAGTATGAAGCCTCGCCACCCAACATCGACCAGGACAAGCTGCGCGAACGCCTGGCCAAGCTCTCTGGTGGCACCGCGATCCTTTATGCCGGCGGTGTCACGCCGGTCGAGCAGAAGCGAACCATTCAGCTCATCGAGGATTCGCTCAATGCGGTGCGCGCCGCATCCGAGGAGGGCGTGGTCGCCGGCGGCGGCTCGGCGCTTGCCCAGATCGCAGCGCTGCTCGACAAGGTGGCGGCCGATGTCGGCGGCGATGTCGCCGAAGGCGTGCGCCTAGTGCGGTCGGTCCTGTCACGGCCGCTGTGGCGCATCGCCGCCAATGCCGGTGCCGATCCCGAAGCGGTGGTGGTCGAGGTCACTCGGATCAATGGCGGTTATGGCTACAACGCCTCGACCGGCGCCTATCAGAACATGTTCGAGGCAGGGATCATCGATCCGGTGCGCGTCACCTACACAGCACTCGCCAACGCAGCTTCGGTGGCGACGCTGATCCTGACCACCGAAACGCTTATCGGCCATCTCGCCGAGGACGAGGACCCGACGGCCGGACCAGCTCGCGGCGGCGGCTCTGAAAAGCTCGGCCGCGCCTGAAGCAATCCGAACATTCTCCACGTCGAAAGGATACGACGATGAAAGCTGCCAGACTTTACGAATACGACCCGAAGATGAACGTCCAGCTCAAGATCGAGGAGGTCAAGGCGCCGACGATCACCGCGCCGGACGAGGTGATCGTACGGGTTGGAGCCGCCGGCCTGTGCCGCACCGACCTGCACATTATCGAGGGCGTTTGGAAGCCGACAATGGACCCGGAGGGCACGTTGCTGCCTTACATCATGGGCCATGAGAATGCCGGCTGGGTGGAGGAGGTCGGCAGCGGCGTCAGGTCGGTCAAGCGTGGTGACGCTGTGATCTGCCATCCCTTCCGCTCGTGCGGCATCTGCCTCAACTGCCGACACGGCGAGGACATGTACTGCGACAATGGCCAGTTCCCCGGCCTTGGCATGAACGGCGGTTTCGCCGAGTACTTCATCACCAGCGAGCGCTCGCTGATCAAGCTGAACGCCAATGTCACGCCGATCGAAGTAGCGCCGCTGGCCGACGCCGGCATCACCGCCTACCGTGCCGCCAAGCGGGCGGCGAAGCTCTTGCGGCCCGGGAGTTACTGCGTTCTGCTCGGCATAGGCGGGCTCGGCCATATCGCGTTGCAATCGCTGCACGCGATTTCCGGCTGCCGCATCATTGCCGTCGATCGCGAGCCTGCCGCCCGTGTGCTTGCCAAGGATCTTGGCGCCGACTTCGTCCTCGATGGCGGGCCGAACGTCGTCGAGGAGGTCATTCAGATTACCGGCGGCGGCGCCCATGTGGTGATCGACTTCGTCGGCGAACTCGGCGTCGAAAACGTCTGCTGGAAGATGGTGCGCAAGGGCGGGCAACTGTTCGTCGTCGGCTATGGCGGCAATATCAACGTGCCGACCGCGCACCTCGTCATCGAGGAGATCAACATCGGCGGCAGCCTGGTCGGCAATTTCACCGAGCTCGTCGAACTGATGGAGCTCAACGCCGACGGCAAGGTGAAGATGCACTACACCGAATACAACCTCGCCAGCATCAACACCGCGCTCGACGATTTCAAGAACCGGCGATTCACCGGCCGCGGCGTCATCGTACCCTGAAACATTGAACCGGACTTCGCGCGGTCCGGTTCACACCATCATCCAGAGGGAGAGATACATATGAACAAATACGTCTGTGAATTCATCGGAACATTCGCGCTGGTTTTCTTCGGCTGCGCGACGGTTCTGTTCATGCGCTCCGAAGTCGGCCTCCTGGGCGTCGCCATCGCCTTCGGCTTGTCGGTGGTGGCGATGGCCTATTCGATTGGGCCCATTTCAGGCGCCCATCTCAATCCGGCGGTAAGCCTCGGCTTCTTCGTCGCCGGCCGAATGAAATCCAATGATCTCGTCGGCTATGTGGTCGCACAATGCGCGGGGGCGATTGTTGCATCGGCGGTGCTCTACGTGATCGTGCAAGGCAAGGGCGGCGGCTACGACGTGGCGGCAAATGGCTTTGCCCAGAACGGCTGGTCGGCCTATTCCGCAACGTCGGCCTTCCTGTTCGAGGCGATCGCCACGTTCCTATTTCTGCTGGTGATCCTGCGCGCCACCGCCGAAGGCGGCGCCGGTCCTCTGGCTGGTCTGGCGATCGGCCTGACGCTGGTCATGATCCATCTAGCCGGCATTGCTGTGTCCGGATCATCGGTCAATCCGGCCCGCTCGCTCGGTCCGGCTCTGTTCTCTGGCGGAGCGGCGCTGTCGCAGCTCTGGCTCTATATCGTGGCCCCCTGCCTGGGCGCCGCCGCTGCCGGGCTGGCATTGCGCGCAGGCGTAATCGGTACGGCCGAAACGGCGGCGCAGCCGGCCTGATTCCTTGCCGGATCCGGCCTGCAATTCTTCTTCAACCCCGTGGCGGACGCCATGGCGTTTTGCGTGTCGGGGACGTCAGCGAAGCGCGATCCTGAAACGAGTTTCTTGGCTTCGAGGTTTGGAAAAGGGAGGACAACATGGATCTTATTACAGGACTGGCCGTGGTCATCGGCATTATGGGTGGCATTGCAACATGGGCGGCAATCACGATCGGCAGTCCTTATCTGCTGATCTGGGCGGTATTTGTCGGCTGGGGCAGCTTTTATCACTGTAGCGGCAAGGAAGCCGGATTCAGGAATTCGGCGGTTGCAAACCTGTGGGGGGCGATCTGTGCGGCAGCCGCATTGATAGCACTGACGTCCATTGGGGTTACGGCGATCATGGCTGGCCTTTGCGTCGGTATTTCAATCGTGGTCCTGATTCTCGCCGCCAAGCTGCCGTTGCTCAGCGCCATTCCGTCAGCGGTCTATGGCTATGCAACGACCGCCGCACTTTTTCTGCTTGGTGCCGCCGCCTATGGCGAAGGTGCCAGCGGCATAGTCAAGGTCGCAACCGCCGTGGTGATCTCGCTGATCATCGGCAATGTGCTTGGCTATGTCTCCGAGAAAGTGACTGGGGCTGTCGTAAAGACCTGATCGTGCGTGGCGGCCGCTGCTTGCGGGCAACTCAGTCGCCGAAACATTCCCCAGCTCGTGGCGCGAATGCCACGGGTTTTTTGCCCGTGGCACGCTTGATCTAGAGGAAGCCCCGCCGGATGCCGTACTGGCCGAGCTTGCGATAGAGCGTCGGCCTCGAAATCCCTAGCCTCAGGGCGACCTTGCTGAGATTGCCATTCTCTGCGGTAAGCGCGTTCTTGATCGCCTGGCGTTCCGCATCCTCGAAAGTGCATACCGGTGCTTCGAGCATGGCTGCGGGATGATTGCTGTGCATGGCGATGTCGTTGCGATTGCCCGCACCGATTTCACCGGGAAGGTCCTGGAGCTCGATCGTGCTGCCGCGCGCCAGGATGTGCAGGCGCTCCACTAGGTTCTTCAGTTCGCGCACATTGCCTGGCCAACGATAGGCGAGCAGCGCGTCGAGTGCATCGTTCGAAAATCCCAGCGGCTCATTGCCGGCCAGCGCCGCGATCCGGCGGTTGAAATGCTCGATCAGCAACAGCACGTCGTCGCCGCGTTCACGCAAGGCCGGGACTTGGATCGAGACGGCGCCGATCCGGTAGTAGAGGTCACTACGGAAGCGCCCGGCTGCCACTTCCTGCTTGAGGTCGCGGTTGGTCGAGGCAACCAGTCGCACGTCCACCGGCCGGCCCCTTGAGTCACCAATGCGGTGGACCACACGCTCTTCCAGGACGCGCAATAGGAATGGCTGAATCTCCAGCGGCAACTCGCCGATTTCGTCCAGACTGAGCACTCCGCCATTGGCCATTTCGAAAACGCCCGGCTTGCCCTCACGCGAGGCTCCGGTGAAGGCCCCGGCCACATGGCCGAACAATTCGCTGCCAAACAATTCCTTGGTTATCGCCCCACAATTCATGGCGACGAAAGGATCGTTTTCGGTGCGTCGGCTGCCGGCATGGACAAGCCGCGCGAACAGCTCTTTTCCAACGCCGGTTTCACCCTCTATGAGCAGTGACGTGACGCCGTTCGACCGCGCCACGCGGGAGGCGACATCGATGGCGGCGAGCAGCTTCTCGCTTTCACCGACGATCATCTCGGCGGCTGTCTGCAGGTGTTTGTTCCCCTCCCGGCTTATTGTCATCGCGCTGGAGACAATCGGCACGGAGGGGAACACCAGAGCTGCGCCGCGAAGGTCGCCGTCGAGCTTGAGCGGCGTAACGTGGCAGGATCGCAGATGCGCCGGCAGCGCCTTGGCGAGATCGGCGTCGGAGCCGGACGCCGGCAGGTTCATAAGCCAACGGCCGCGGCCCGGTTCCATCGGGCCGTCCATCATATCCGTCGTGTCGCCGTTGGGCACATTGTTGCAGAAGATCGCCCGGCCACGGTGATCGACGATCACCAGCCCGTCCTTCCGGCGGTAGCTGGGGGCCGAGGAAATGAAGGCTTCGAGCAGGCGCGTGCGCTGCTCCTGCTGCTGTTCGGCCAATGCCTTTTCGATCTGCCGGGCGGTTGCGGCGACGAGCGCGGTGTTGTGCGGCCGGAAGATCGGCGAATAGCCTGAGAGGTCGACGACCCCAATAATCTTGCCGTCGAGCGGGTCGCGGATCGGCGCGCCAGCGCAGGTCCAGGATTTGATGCCGGCGCAGAAATGCTCTGCCGCATGGACGAAAGTCGGCTCACCGGTCCACAGCGCTGTGCCGATGCCGTTGGTGCCGACGGCGTCCTCGTTCCATTTGCCGCCGATGCCCAGATGGATATCCATACCATCGTGCAGGGTCTTCTTGTCGCCGATGGCGTCGATCAGCACGCCGTCACTGTCGGCAAGCACCAGCATCGCGCCTGTCCCTTGCAACAACTGGCCAAGGGAGGCGAACGACCGCCGTGCCGCCGAAAGCAGTTCTGCATTGGCCCGGGTTAGATATTCGATCTCGTCGCGATCACTGCTCAGCGGCGCTTCAATCCCCTGGGCGTTGATGCCGCCGGTGACGCTGCGATACCAGGAATCGTGAATGAGGGAGCGGACATGGCTTGGGTGGACTGGGTCGCGGGCACATTTTTGTTCGTCGGCCAGAAAATCTTCCCAGGCGCGCATAGTGGCGCGCTCGTCATAGTCGATGTTGCCCAGAACAATTTGCCCGGCGGTCAGCGACGCACGCGCCGGAAGAGCATCGATCTTCATCTGATTGGGGCCCATCTCGCGTTTCATTCAGTCATCACAGAACCTTATGGTGTATGCTGTCGCGTTCGTAAGCTGACGCGGATTGGACGTGCACAAGCAGGCCCGGGCGTCTGCCTCATCAGTCGATGCCAAGTTTCGCGCCGATATCGTCGGCAAGCTGTTCTTCGGTATAGGTGGCGGCGAGGCGGGATCCGTCCAACTCAGCAAGTGCTTCGGCGACCGTTTCATCGACCGGCGAGAAGAAGCCATTCTGCTTCGTGGCCAGCACGAAGATCTGGTCTCCGCCCCGGTTGCGGATATCGCCGATGTGATGAAGTTGGCGGCCGGTGTTCTGGTCCTTCGAGATCACCCGGCCGTTGATGGTGACCTGGATGGACGGCTTGGCTTCGGCCACAGGCGAGGCACTGGCGCCAACATGGATGATCAGGCCTTCGGCCTTCGGTTGCTGGCGCTGCTTCCTGGAAGCCGAATAGCCGCCGCCGCTGATCTGGTCGGCAAGGCGAACGATGGTCGAGCGGTTTTGCTCAATCAGTCTCTTGACTTGTACGTCCTCGCGCCGCGGGCCATCCCGCTTGGAGATAATCTCAACCATGAATCCTCCCAGATTCGCTTGGCGTCGCCGTTGGTACGGCTGGTTCTTCTTTGAGGTGAACTCTACACCGCCTCGGTGAAGTTCGCCATTCCTATCCCATAGCGCCAAAATTCGGGTCGTCGGTAGCAGGCGGCTGCTACACGGGATCGGGCGTTTTAAGTAATGACCAGTGTCAGGCTGCCTTGTTCGTCAATTCCGAGCGGTCGCTGTCCAGTGGTTGCCTGTTGCGCAGGTAGAGTGCGCACGTGGTGCGCAGCATAGAGGCAAAGTTCGGGATATGGCCGTTGATCTCCAGCGCTTCATCGTAAAGCGCCGAGAGGAATTTCGGCGCCGTCATCCCCTGTCCATGAGCGATCTCGTCCAACAGGGTCCAAAAAGTGGCCTCGAGCTGGATGCTCGTCGAATGGCCACCTATTCGAACTGAGCGATTGATTAGCCGATACCTTTCGGATCCTGCCCGGCAAAGACCTTACACATGCGAAGACCTCCCGTTTGATGGTTGGTTTGGGCGATGGCGCGGCTTCTGGGCCCATTCGCCGATATGATACCAACCCGAAGCGCATTTTCCGCTCAATTTGCAGTGACTACAATCGGACCTTAGTGCGTGAACCAGCCTTACGCCAATTTCCTGACGTGGTAACCGGCTGCCACCCATTTTTGCCACCGTTGGGCCATCGTCGGCGGCATCCGAGACCACCCGGCAGACTGGAGGTTCCTTTGGCGAAGGCAATACATTCGATGATCCGGGTGGTGGACGAGAACCTGTCGGTCAGTTTCTACAAAAGCGCATTTGGACTCGATGTTGCGGACCGGTTGGATTTCGACACGTTCACACTGGTTTATCTGCGTGGTGCGGAAACCGATTTCGAGCTTGAACTGACGATCAACAAGGGCAGGGGAGAGCCTTACGCGCTTGGCGACGGCTACGGCCACTTGGCCCTTTGCGTTGACGATCTCGACGCAGAATACAAGCGCCTAGCGGCCGCAGGTTTCAATCCGCGAAAAATTGTCGAGTTCAACCGCGAAGGCGCGCTGCTTGCCCGGTTCTTTTTCGTGGCCGACCCCGACGGCTACCAGATCGAGGTGCTGCAGCGTCACGGACGCTACAGATAGGGCGTTGCGCGCCTCTATAGCGATAGACGAGCAAACTTTGATGTGCGTCCCTCGAGCTTGCGATCGCGCCGCCGTCGATATCCCAACGGCATGCCGGGCGAATAAATTCTCTTTATATCCGGTAGGGAATTTGATATTTAAGCGATTGAAATAGCGTACCAATTACATTTTGAATTTGGCCAATTACGCTACTTTTAACGAAATTTCCCTGTTTTTCGCCCCTCTAGCAGGGAATTTGCCGGAGACCGGTTCGCTCCAGACTGTCTCCACCACCGTCCAGTCCGCCAGTTTTGGCGCGTTTTTGACCGTCTCAGAATAGTGTCGTCAAATCCGTAGGTTAGCGCGGCCTTCGCGGCAACGCTTGGCGAAGACGCCACCTTCCTGCGCAGAATGCACCGAATTCTGGGCTTCGTCTCTGCGGGCCCATTTCCGTAGCCAACTGTTTTGGAAAAGCGATGCTCGGCTGATGGTCAGAATCAGAGGCCGACGAGGACGACCTGATCGTTCCAGACGAGGGGAAAGCCGGACAACCGCGAGAGCCTGTGGGCCCGTGAGCTCGATCGGCTGATTGCCAGCGACGATCTTCGAAAGGATTTTAGGGGGAGAGGAACGCCAGGGCCGGACCCTGCCAACTTCAGAGACGGTGGTAGCGTTCAGGTTGGCGATCTCCGTGAGGCTTCGGCCAGACCCATCGGTGAGTCCATAAAGGTACAGCCGAGAGCGATAGACGACGTCCATCAGCGCGGCGTCCGGGTCTGAGCTGTTGGCCGAGGCATGCAGAACGATGCGTGTCTCGACGCCACGCCGTTTGATGTCAAATGGACATGTAATCGACACCGCTTCAGCGTCGCCATTGTTGACAAAACCCTGTCCAGCAGAAGTTCGGAGAGTACCTTGCAATCAATGTCGATGGTCAGTGCCTCCTGACCAAACTCGATACGGTGGACGAGCTTTTGCAGTAGCGATCGCTTAGCGTCAGCAGTCCCGGCGGTCCAGTTGGCCCGGACCTCCGCAGCGCGACGCACCGCGTATTGGATCTCGCCCGGCCCTCCCCATCGCTGAATCAAATCAGCGATTTGGCTGTGATCGCTGAGAATGCGATTCAGCTGATGCTCGACCGCTGATTCGACTGACACCCATTGGCCATCACAGCCTTAAGTAGTGTCTGGTGATGGCGTCAACAATGCATAACATATTGGAATCTCTCTACAATTTATAGTTCCATAAGATAGATTATGCAAATTTCGTAAGTAAAAGTAAGCATTAATTAAAAGTTGGTAGGTATGTCAGGCTTTAAGAAACAATTGATCTGTATTTCGACTTGGATTACTACTCCACATCTCGTTTCTATGATTCAGCGCCACCTAAGGACTATCTAGTCGCCAGATGAAACTTGACGGGATACCCTAACTTTATTTGAAACACCGCGGGTCATTCGGCATTACGTGGGAAAGTCGCTCGCGTGTTCGGCGCTTCTCGCCGGGGGTAGTCGGCCCCGCGTCCCGCCTTTGGCGGCGCTATATTGACGCTCCTTCGGCTACCCTCTTAACCGGTCTCGTCGCCGCAGTCGGTCCCGCGTCGCGCCTGCGGCGCCGCTATGCTGACGCTCCTGCGGCTGCTTCGTTCTTAGAGGGAGCCGGGCCAGGCCCTCTCTGCGCAAGAAACATCTCAGGGCTGGGGAACTAGGCGGCACTCGCACACGGGGAAGAGATGGTCTTAGCATCTCTCCCCCGCGAATGCCGTCTGCGCAGAGCGGCGCCGCCCGCTCGCAAGGCGGCGAATGATCCTCATCGCTTGAACTGATCCGATCCGCCCCGCTCGACGCGCAGCCCAGCTCCGCTCGCCGGCACTCGCCCCCCTCTCTGCCGCGCGCTCACGCGCCCCCCGGAAGGCATGCCGAGGGGCATGCCTTCCGCATGTAACGCGAAAGGACCAGAACCATGACCGTCCATGCAAAGAACGTTGAAACCGCAACCGTTAGCGAAAGCGGCACGGAGGTTTTCATTCCGCTGAACAAGCTGAAGAAGTCGCCGCGCAATGCGCGCAAGACGCCCCCGAGCTGGACACGACGACTGCGCTCGCCGACAGCAGCGCCCTGGCGAGGGGGGTCGAACCTTCAACATCGCCGCCGAATAAGCGCGACGACCGGAGCCGCCGCGCGGATTCCGGCCAGCTTTCTGTTGGAGAATTTTCCGGCCGCGCCATTGGCGCGGCCGAGGCACTCGACATAAGAACGGCAGCAATGAGAAGCTGATGATCTTGGGATGAGACACCATCGCCCGACAAGACAGCGTGTTACCATCAGACGAGATGCATCGTCATAGAATGGTCAGCCGTTCACCGAGTCCTTGAGAGCCTTTGCCGGCTGGAAGACGATCTTCTTAGATGCGGCGATCTTAATCGTGGCGCCAGTCGACGGATTGCGGCCATCACGTGCTGGTTTGTTCTGTACCTTGAACTTGCCGAAGCCGTTGAGGCTGATTTCCTCGCCCTTGGCGGCGGCTTCCGCAATGCCCTTCAAGACATCCTCGACCACGGATTTCGCTTGGGTTTTCGACAGGCCGTGCGCGTCTGCAAGGCGTTCGGCAATATCGATCGTGTTTACAGCCATCGTTTCCATCCCTTCGGAGTTGGTTCAACGATGGCCTTATGGCACACGCAATTCCACACTGTCATCGCGTCATGGACCGGAATCCGGTGCAAACCAACGCTCGAACCGGGAATTTCCACCACTCTTATCGCGAAAGTCACGTAGCGCGTCACCTCGGCATCAAGCGCCCGGCGAGCACGACCCTACCCAGCAATGCCTCACCGTGCCTGAGGCGTGACCGCAGTGGGATCATCGGCCATGCGGTGGAGGATCATGTGTGACGCGGCTATCCTCGCCTTCGATCTCAAATTAGACTTGCATCGAATCGACGTGAGACAGGAAATCGTCACGGCATTTGGCTGCTTGGAAGCCGCTGCCTCAGCAATCAATTGATCGCCTTCGGAGCTGCCCCGAACGCGATGGCGGTTCAGCCCAAAGATTAGGGAAATCGGACGTCCCTTCGTCACCGGTTGGAGTAGGACCAACACCGCCCCGGCGCGTGAGGAAGCGTCTTTGACCGAAATAGAGAAGCGCAGCGGAGCAAGCGACAATGGCAGTGACTGATCTTAGCCGCTGTGGCGTTCCTTCCGCGTATTCTTTCAAGCCACACCCACGGCGTCCTCGAATGGATTGGGACCGAAGACCGTCTTCGCTTCCCTTAGTCTCGATCGTCTTCCCGCAACACGTCGCTGCGTTTTCGTCCCCTGGTCGCTGCGCGTCCATTCCTCGCGGTCCAAGAAAGCCTCGCGCAGCCGTCTTTCACTTCGTTTCAGCCCCTTCGGGGTGCGGACCGATCGTCTTCGGGCCTCACGACCACCATCGAGGCCTCGATGGGCGCGGCCCGAGAAAACACAAAGGAACCACCACAATGGCTACGATCGGCACTTTCTCCCGCACCGCGAACGGCTTCTCCGGCTCGGTCAAGACTCTCAACCTCAACGTCAAGACGGCGACATTCGCCCCGGCCGATGGCGAGAATGAAAAGGGTCCCGACTTCCGCATCTTCGCCGGCGCCACCGAGTTCGGGGCAGCATGGAAGAAGACCTCGCGCGAGGGACGCGAGTACCACTCCGTCAAGCTCGACGATCCCAGCTTCCCCGCTCCGATCTATGCGAGCTTGGTCGAGACCGATACCGAGGGCGACTTCTCGCTCATCTGGTCCCGCCGCACCGCAGAGTGACCCGACAAAACACGAAGCCCCGCCGCAAGGCGGGGCTTCGCCATGTTCAGGTCAGGCGCAGCGTAGGCCTCTGTCAGATGCAGCAGGTTACGCTTTGGCCCGCGCCTTGCGCGCCCTCTTCACCGGCGACTTGATTGCAGCCGCAGTTGTTCTCGCTGCCGCCGCACGCACGCCCGGTTTCCGTTTTTCTGCCGCGGCAGATGTGGGCGCTGGCGCCTTGCGCCCGAGTCCAATTGATTTCGCCAGGGCCGACCGGGTCGCCGCATAGTTCGGCGCCACCATCGGATAGTCGGTCGGCAGGTTCCACTTCTGCCGGTATTGGTCGGGGGTCAGGTTGAAGTGCTGAAGGTGCCGCTTGAGCGATTTAAATTTCTTTCCGTCTTCCAGACAGATGATGAAGTCGGGCGTTACCGATTTCTTGATCGAAACTGCCGGCTCCTGTTTTACCACAGGTTCTACCGCCGGCGTGCCGATGCCATTCAGGGCAGCATGGATGTCGCTGATTAGTTTCGGCAACTCGCCAACCGGTATTGGATTGTTCGATACGTAGGCCGCGACAATGTCAGCCGTTATCGACACGGTATCCAGTTTGTTGTCTTGCTCGAGAGCAGTGGTCATATAAATTCCCTTTTTTGTATCGGATGAATTGAGCGACGTTTGATTTTTCTGCCCTGCCCACGACGCAAATAGTACGTTTCTTCGTAAAATCCCACCTCTCTTGCGCAATATCACAAGTGTAAGTTCCGCTTCTTTCGTCCATCGGCGGGATGCCCTTGCTGACCTCATCTAAAGCGAGGAGCTTTCCTCACTTTTCCGCCAGTTCCAGCTGTGCAGAGCAGTGCCGCTGGTCGCACCCTGGCTATAGAGTTTCTATCAACGCGCGGTGTGCATGATCGCATCTGTGGGGCGTGGGAGGTTTCGATGGGAACACGATCTGGCATTTGAAGTTTGCTCATAGGGCAGCACCTGCTTTGACGAGCTTCGCCAACTCACCTTGCGGCCTTCATCATCAGGATCAAGGCTCGCGAGAGAAGATTGTCGCCGGTAGCGAGGAAGATCGCGAAAGCTTGCTGCGCAAGCGCTTGACTGCGGCGCTGGCGCACCGGCGGAAGTCTGCTGTCCGGGCTTCGCGCCGGCCACTGCTCGCGCCAACTATGGCTAAGTTCGCCGTCCCATCCGCTCTTCACGCCGTTCAGCATCGAAAGCCTGTTTTCCCTTCGCGGCCCACAGGTCAAGCGCACGCTGGCCTTCATGGCTCTGCAGCTTGTCTGCGATCCACAATAGCGCGCCGTAAATGATGGCGCGGTCGTCGTTGGTCAGTTCAACGATGCCTGCCTTGACAACGAGACCGCCGAGTTCGATCAGATGTCGGGTGCGCTGGCGGCGCTCGACCTGCCACGTGCGCATGTCATTGCGAGCCCGTGCCGCTTGCCGGCGATTGCGGGCTGCCTGGTTGCGCTGGAGCGCCGCGCAGGTTGCGCTGAGATGGCGAAGCAGCTCGCCGGGACCGGCTCTCGAAAAACATCACTCCACGCTTGGCCCAAGCCTCACGCTTTGCGGTGTCGTTCGTCTCAGCGATTGCAACCAGCGCGCCGGCCAGTTCGTCGGTGCTGAGTTCATCGGCGCCGGTGGCGATAACTAGGTCGCCAAGCTGCTGCACCTTGCGTGTTTTGAGTTCTCGCGCTTTGTCTTCCAGTGCCTTCAGTTCCGCGTCGAAGTCGCGTGGTTTGCGCATGGCTATCTCCATTTATTGTCGATGCTGCGATAATATCGGGGCGTCTTCCCAAAGGCTTCAGGGCTGCCGAGACAGCCCGGGACGGGCTGGTCCATCCCGAGATTTTTTCGAGGGAGGGCGCGCTTATACGTCGTGCCGACGTGCGCTTTGCCGTGCAAATGATCCGGTCGCGATGGCGATCTATCATCTTCACGTCAAGGTCATTGGCCGCAAGGCAGGATCAAGTGCTGTGGCATCGGCTGCCTACCGCTCGGCCTCGCGGCTGCGCGACGAGCGGATTGAGAGGAGCCATGACTTCTCGGCCAAGCGCGGTGTCGTCCATTCCGAGGTCTTGCTGCCGGAGAATGCGCCGGAAGCCTGGAGGGACCGCGAACGGCTCTGGAACGACGTAGAGGCGTTCGAACTGCGCAAGGATGCGCAGCTTGCCCGCGAGATGGAGTTCGCCCTTCCGCGTGAACTCAGCCAGGCGCAAGGCATCGAATTGGCGCGCGACTTCGTGCAAGCGGAGTTTGTCAGCCAGGGCATGGTCGCGGACCTCAATGTGCATTGGGACAGGGCGGAGGATGGCAGTCCCAAGCCGCATGCCCATGTCATGCTCACCATGCGGTCCGTGGACGAGAACGGTTTCGGGGCGAAGGTTCGCGATTGGAACGCTACCCAGCTGGTCGAGCGCTGGCGCGAGCGATGGGCGGAACTTGCCAATGAGCGCCTGGCTGAACTCGACATCGACGCCCGCATCGATCATCGCAGTCTGGAGGCGCAGGGCATTGCCCTGGAGCCGCAAACCCAGATTGGTGCACCGGCGCAACGCATTGAGGGCGGCGGCCTCGACGCTGCCGGCATTGAAGCAGATCGCGCCGAACTGCATCGCGAGATCGCGCGCGACAATGGTGCGCGCATCATTGCCGATCCATCCGTAGCGCTGGACGCCATCACGCATCAGCAATCGACCTTCACCCGAAAGGACATTGCGAAGTTCTCGCATCGCCACAGCGACGGCATCGAGCAGTTCAACGAGGTTACGCGAGCCATCAGCAACGCGCCCGATCTGGTCGAACTTGGCAAGGACGGGCGCGGCGAAGACCGCTTCACCACTCGGCAGATGATCGAGACCGAACAGCGGCTGCATCGCGCGGCGGAACGCATGGCCGAAGAGGAGCGTCATGCGGTGAGTGATCGGGATCGTGTGACTGCTTTGGCGGATGCCAATCGTCATGGCCTTGTTCTGTCAGGTGAGCAGGCCGATGCACTGGATCATATCACTGATGGCCGCGGCCTTGGTGTCGTTGTCGGCTTCGCCGGCACCGGCAAGAGCGCGATGCTGGGCGTTGCGCGACAGGCTTGGGCGGCAGCGGGCTATGAGGTTAAAGGCGCCGCACTCTCCGGCATTGCGGCCGAGAATCTTGAAAGCGGTTCAGGCATTTCTTCGCGCACGATTGCCAGCATGGAACACGGCTGGGGACAGGGTCGCGATCTGCTCACCGCTCGTGATGTCCTGGTGATCGACGAGGCCGGCATGGTCGGCACCCGCCAGTTGGAGCGCGTGCTCTCCCATGCGGCGGACGTCGGCGCAAAAGTCGTGCTGGTCGGCGATCCGCAGCAGTTGCAGGCGATCGAAGCGGGTGCTGCATTCCGTTCGATCCAGGAACGTCACGGCGGCGTCGAGATTGGCCAGGTGCGCCGGCAGCGCGAGGATTGGCAGCGTGACGCAACGCGCGATCTGGCAACCGGCAGGGTCGGCGCTGCGATCGGCGCCTATGACAAGCAAGGCATGGTGCACCAGGCCGCCTCGCGCGACGAGGCGCGCGGCGATCTGGTCGAGCGCTGGGATCACGACAGGCAGGCAGAGCCTCAGGCAAGCCGGATCATTCTCACCCACACAAACGACGAAGTGCGCGCGCTCAACAAGGCAGCGCGCGAGCACATGCGCGCTGCCGGCGCTCTCGGCGACGAAGTTCAGGTGGATGTGGAACGCGGTGCAAGGAACTTCGCAAGCGGCGATCGGGTCATGTTTCTGCGCAACGAACGCGGGCTTGGCGTCAAGAACGGCACGCTCGGCGTGATCGAAGAGGTCGGCGCGCAAACTATGACAGTTCAAACCGACGACGGCAGGTCTGTGCGCTTTGACTTCAAGGACTATGCCCACATCGACCACGGCTATGCCGCGACCATTCACAAGGCCCAGGGCATGACCGTCGACTGCACGCATGTGCTGGCAACACCGGGCATGGATGCCCATGGCAGCTACGTTGCCCTGTCGCGGCATCGCGATGGCATGGACCTGCATTATGGCAGTGACGACTTCGCCACACGCGACCGGCTCGTCCGCACGCTGTCACGCGACCGCGCCAAGGACATGGCGTCCGACTATGAACGGGGCGACCCGGCGCAGGGTTATGCCGAGCGTCGTGGCATCACCTTCCGCGAGCGTGTGGTCGAGATCGTGCGCCGGGTTGTTCCGGAGAAGCTGCGCGACCGGATCGGCGGGCTGCTGGAGGGATTGCGCTCGCCCGCGGACGCCGAGCCCGGCCAGGAGCGTGGGCATCGGCCGGGAAGGGGAGACGGTGGAGCGCAAGATGGCGATGCCGGCGCCGCGCCCGGAAGAGAAGTTTCCGCGAGGGGAATGCCGCGCGGACCGGATTTGCCGGCGGACTCGGAGGCGGCGTTGCGCAGCGCGCGCACGAAGGCGCTTGTGCGTCACGCGCGAGCGCTCGACGCGATCCTCAGCACTGGAAACGCGGCCGGGCAGGGTAGTCCCCAGCAGATGCGCGAATTGAGGGATGCGCGCAACTCTTTCGAGAAGGTTCGGCCTCAGGGCTGGCGCGATGCCGAAGCGGCCTACGTCAAAAACCCCGAGCTGGTTCGTGAAGCGGCCGCCGGTCGCGTCAACCGCATCGTGCTCGCTCTGCAACTTGAAACCGAAATCCGCATCGGACTGGACAGCGATCCGACCCGCCGCGCCGACCGTTTTGTGGAACGCTGGCAAAAGCTCGACCGGACGAGCCAGGACCAATACCAGGCCGGAGACATGTCCGGCTACAAGTCAACGCGCTTGGCCATGTCCGAAATGGTCAAGAGCCTCGAACGCGATCCGCAACTTGAGTCCCTGCTTGCCCACCGCAAGCGTGATCTCGGTATTCACACGGCTTCTGGCCGCCGCCTTGGCGCGGAACTCGCCTTCAGCCATGGCATCGGTAAGGGGCGGGGCCTTGGGCTCTGACATCCTCCGATTTGCCGCCGGCTACACGCCATAGATAGATGCTTCGGGAACTTCGATTGCGTCGAGCATCGGTTCGCGCTGTCTGTCCCAGCACATACCAGCAACAACTCACTAAGAGGCAGCCAAGCTATGCCCGAGCAAGATCGTATCATACGCCTCAAAACCGTCCTTGCTCGGACCGGCCTGTCACGCTCGACAATCTATCGCAAGATCGCCGAAGGCACGTTCCCGGCTCAACTGAGGATCAGTACCAATGGCGCCGGGTGGCATGAATCCGAGATCAACCGCTGGGTTGACGATCCCATTCGATGGGGGCCGGAGGCTGAGGTGAAGAGGTCCGATTGAACGGATGGGTGCAACAACCTGGGGCTTCCTTTGCCGATTCTGCAAATTGTCAATTTGCACTAAGTGCGGTCATGCGCTCCCATCGCTCAACCTGTTACTTCCGATAGCTTCTTGATGGCAGACGGAGCGTTAAAACCGAGAATCTCGGCGAGGTTTATAAACTCCACGACATCAACACGTCTCTGTCCGCTTTCTAGGCGAGCTACGAACGATTGGTATTGGCCGAGCCTGGTTGCCAACTCAACTTGAGTAAGGCCTGCCGCTTCACGTTTTTTGATCAGCAGCGCGATCAAAGCTTTGTGCCGATTCGTACCGAGTGTATCGACCACTTATCACCTCATCTGAGCTCAGATGGGGGCTTCCTTTATATCTGATTTTCAGTTATCTTAAATTCAGATATTTGGCTGAGGCCGCCAAAGCGTTTGGCTGTATCACCAACCAAGCAAAGCTGTTTGGAGCTCGGATCATGGATGATTCCGACAATAGCATAAATTTGTTTTTCATCACCCGGCGGCACTTGCTGACGGGGACGGCCACCGGCGCGGCGGCATGGCCCTTCCAGGCAAAATCGCTGGCTGCCGAACTGACGGACGGCAGCGCGGCCGATCCTGCTCTTTGTCTGTGCAGGAGCTGGCATAGAATCCACGATGAGACACTGGCGCTGTGCCGCGAACAGCAGCGGTTGGAGACACACCTCGCCAGGACGGTTGGCTTTCCCTGCGCCAAGGTGCGGCTTGCCGATGGTACGGACGTGACGCTCCATTCCATCGAGAGCCTGAACGATGCCTACTCCCCTGAAAATGAAGTCGAATGGGGCAGGGCGCTTGCGGATTATGCGGCACACCAGGCGCGCTGGGACGCTGTTGATGCTGAGATCGGCTATTCGAGAACAGACGAACTGATCCGACAATCGGAAACAGCCGAAAGTGCACTTCTGGATGATCTACCGCAGACAGCAGCCACGTCCATCGAAGGCATTTTGGCAAAGCTCAAGGTCATCCTGCGTGACGGTGAGCACTGGGAACATCCAGACGATTTCCCCTGGCCGCATATCCGCTCGGTACTGAATGACCTCATCCGCCTTCATGGCTTAGACGCTGCAACGAACCCAAGCTCAGAAAATCGGCAAGACTCACAGAGCAGGTGAAGCCTGTTGAAAATCTTGGATCGTTTTCAAAGCGGTGTGGCACCTAATGGTGAGGTCGGTCCCCATCCGGCCGACCGTCAGGTCGGCAGGCAGATCGCGACTCTGGGAGTCCAGTCGGACGTCTCGCAGGGCGCAACTGGCCTGTGCGATCCGCATCGGCTTTCAACAGCTCCAGAAATGCGAAAGCGCGCGCAACCGCGTCAGCGCTGTCAGCCGCTTCGATGGTCTGCCGGGCAATGGCAACCGCTCCGCTCCTGCCCGTCGACGAAAGCCCGGAATTCATCGCCAGCGCGGAAGGCAGACGCTTGATCAAGAGGCTGATGCGACTTGCCCAGCGTGTGCGCAACCGCGTGTCGTCCCTGCTCTTTGAATTGGGAGAGGAAATCGATCCTGTGCAATGCCAAGACGAGGATTAGAACGAGGTTGAGCAGGCCGTGAGGACCCGCGCCTTTTGCTGCCTACAACCTGGGAAAGGCGGCGGGGGGTGTAGTCAGGCGATCCCGCCCGAATGCTTAAGAGCTTCTCCAGAGCCGCCCGGAATAGCTTGCGGCTTGAGGGTGGACTTGCGGATTTCCGAAAAGCACCCCTTGCTATCCAATTCTGCGACCGACCAATTTGATGGCTTTTCTCATCTCATGCATGTGCACATCTGGGAGACATGGACCAAGATCATGATCTCAGGATTGAACCGAGCCTCGCATTCTGCGGACTGCTATTTTCGGCAGAAGCCCAGCCGATCCGTAGCGAGCGCTACTCGCAATGGTTGTGAGATCTCAAAAAAGGGCCTTGTTCCGAGCGCCTGATAGAGCGATTCTGCGCCTTGCAAAAGCACTTGCGCGCCAAGCGGCTCGCGAAGATCACGAGCGTGAACAGGCCGAGAAAACTCATCATGAATCGAACCGCGATCTATGCACGCTTCTCAACCGACCTCCAAAATGAGCGATCAATCGACGATCAGCTCGCTTTGTGCCGAGCATATGCAGATCGTGCGGGATTGAATGTTGTAGCGACGTTCGATGACAGAGCCCGCTCCGGCGGCTCCGTCCTGGGCCGTGACGGTTTGCTTCAGCTCATGGATAAAGCGCGTGAGCACGAATTCGACGTGCTCGTGGTGGAGGCACTGGATCGGCTCTCGCGCGACATGGAAGACCTTGCCGGCATTCACAAGCGCCTATCATTTCTCGGCATCGAAATTCGTGCGGTTCACGAAGGCGTGGTGAACACGGTATTGGTCGGCCTACGCGGTCTTGTCGGCCAACTCTATCGAGAGGACATCGCTCACAAAGTCCGCAGGGGTCAAGCTGGCCGAGTGAACAAGGGGCTTCATGCCGGGGGATTGACCTATGGATATTCGTACGTGCTGGGAGACCCCGGGAAGCGGATGATCGCAGAGGACCAAGCGGACATCGTGCGTCGTGTCTTTCGAGAGTATGTCGAAGGGCAGACGCCGCGTGATATCGCTCACAATCTAAACAGAGACCGCATACCGCCGCCCCGTGGGCGAGCCTGGAATGCCTCTACTATCAATGGAAATGTGCAGAGAGGGACGGGGCTGCTTCACAATGAGCTTTATGCTGGCCGTCTGATCTGGAACAGGGTCAGAATGATCAAGGACCCTGATACGGGGAAACGTGTATCGCGTCCAAATCCCAAGGGTGAATGGCGAGTAGTCGCAGTACCGGACCTCGCCATTGTTTCATCCGACCTGTTCGACGCAGCACAAGCACGCAAGAGGGCGCGTGCAACGACCCATCCAAGCCATCAACGCCGACCACGGCATATGCTGACTGGGCTGCTGAGGTGCGGTGCCTGTGGCGCGGGGATGTCGTCAAAAGGCATCGACAAGTCCAGGCGCATTCGCATCCGCTGTTCGGCCGCGACAGAAAGCGGAATTTGCGCTGATCCGAAGACCTTCTATTTGGACACGGTCGAAACAGCAGTTTTGAATGGCCTTACCGCCGAGTTGCGCCATCCCGAAGTGATTGCCCAGTACGTCCAGACCTACCACGAAGAACGGAAGCGCTTGGCAGCGGATACCGATGCTAGGCGCACCCGTTTGGAGCGACGGCTTGAAGAGCTAACTCGGGAGATCGAGCGGCTGGTCAACGCCATTGCCAAAGGCCATGGCGACCCAGCCGTACTGGGACCGCAATCAACAACGCTGAACGCAGAGCGCAAGTGCATTCTGGCTGAGTTGGATCAGGTGCCGGCCGCGACAGGAGTGATCGCGCTGCACCCTGCGGTGCTGGCCCGCTACGAGGATCAACTGAATCAACTTCAGACTGGGCTCGCCAACGGGATTGCTTCCGGCGATCCCGAATGTGCAGAGGCAATGCGCGACTTGGTCGAAACCGTCACGGTGTTTCGAGATCCGTCGAGAACCGGCGGGGTTGAAGTCGAAATCGCTGGTCGGTTGACGGCACTCTTGGGCGAGCGTGCTTTCCCCCATCGCGTCAAAGGAGTGGGGGGAATGGTGGTAGCGGGAGAGGGACTTGAACCCCCGACCCCAGGATTATGATTCCCGTGCTCTAACCAACTGAGCTACCCCGCCAGGGTGGCAAATGGCCTGGAAAACCGTCCTGATGGACGGGCGTCTCGAGGCGTTTCGCCGAGGTCGCGCGGATATAAGGTTGCGAGGGTGAGCCTGTCAAGCTTGGATAAGCCGACATGCGGGCATAATCCGGCCGGCATAATCTCATCCCGGAAAAGCTTTGCCGGGCAGGCACTCAGCTTATGTCGCGGGGTTGAGTTCGGCGGGGCACGTCGCTATGTCTCGGCCAAGAAATCTAGAGTTTGAACGAATGAAGCCGCGCATCGCCGTCCTCGGTTGCGGATACTGGGGCAGCAACCATATCCGCACGCTCAAGGCGCTTGGCGCGCTCTATGCCGTTTCCGACGCCAACCGCGCCCGCGCCGAAGGTTTCGCCAGCGAGCAGGACTGCCTGGCGATCGAGCCGGACCGACTGTTCGAGCGGACCGACATCGACGCCATCGTCATGGCGCTGCCGCCGCAATTCCATGCCGACACTGCGGTGCGCGCCGTCGAAAGCGGCAAGGACGTGCTGGTGGAAAAGCCGATCGCGCTGACAGTCGACGACGCCGAGCGGGCCGTGAAGGCGGCAACGGAGAATGGCAGGATCTTCATGGTCGGCCATGTGCTGCGCTTCCATCCCGCTTTCGAGACGCTGAAGGCGCTGATCGAAAATGGCGAGCTCGGCGAGGTGCGCTACATCCATTCGCACCGGCTCGGCCTCGGCAAGTTCCATACCGAAAATGACGCGCTTTGGGACCTTGCGCCGCACGATCTGTCGATGATCCTCGCCATCACCGGCACCGAGCCGATCGAGGTCAGGGGCGAGGGCGCAGCACTCCTCGACAATCTCAGCGACTTCGCGCATCTGCATATGCGCTTCCCGAACGGCCTGCGCAGCCATCTCTTCGCCTCGCGCCTCAATCCCTATCGCGAGCGGCGGCTGACGGTGGTCGGCACCAAGGCGATGGCGGTGTTCGACGACGTCGAGCCCTGGGAGCGCAAGCTTGCCGTCTACCGCCACGCGGTCTGGCAGGACAGCGGCCAGTGGGCCTTCACCGCCAACGAGCCTGCCTATGTGGCCGTCGGCGAGGGGATGCCGCTGACGCGCGAGCTTGCCCATTTCATGCAATGCATCGAGACACGCGCCGAGCCGCGCACCGATGGCGAGGAAGCGATCCGGGTGCTGCGCATCCTGACTGCCGGCACGGTGATCCACACCGGGTCGTCTGCATAAAGCAATCAGATCGAGAATTTACTCAGCGGGAATCTGCGCCGGCCTGGCCGCCAGCCTGGACAGCATCGCCTCGGCTTCCGCGCCGCGCTCGGAGCGCTCGATGAAGCCGCCGCCGAAGACACGCGCCTCGTTGCCGTCGTCGGAATAGAGCACACAGGCCTGCCCCGGCGCGATGCCCGATTCGCCGTCGGCCAGCTCGACAGAGGTCACGCCGTTGCGATGATGCAGCACGGCCGGACGCGGCGGCCTGGTCGAGCGGACTTTCGCGAAGAGCTCGATACCGCCGGCCGGAACATCCGACAGAGGCCCGTCGCCCAGCCAGTTCATGTTGCGCAGATAGATCTTGTGCGTCTCCAGCGCCTCGCGCGGGCCGACGATGACGCGCGCGCGGTCGGCGTCGAGGTGGACGACGTAGAGCGGCTCGCCCGAGGCGATGCCGATGCCGCGGCGCTGGCCGATCGTGTAGCGCAGGATGCCTTCATGGCGGCCGAGCACGCGGCCGTCGATATGGACAATGTCGCCGGGATTGGCCGCGGCCGGCTTCAGCTTGGCGATGATGTCGGAATATTTGCCCTGCGGCACGAAGCAGATGTCCTGGCTGTCCTGCTTGGCGGCGACGGTGAGCCCCATTTCCTCGGCGATGGCGCGGACCTGCGGCTTCGACAGGCCGCCGAGCGGGAAGCGCAGATAGTCGATCTGCGCCTGCGTGGTGGCGAACAGGAAATAGCTCTGGTCGCGGTCAGCGTCGACCGGCCGGTAGAGCGCGCGATGCGCGCCATTGGCGCGCGAACGGATATAGTGCCCGGTGGCCAAAGCGTCGGCGCCGAGATCCTGGGCGGTCGCCAGAAGATCGGCGAACTTCACCGTCTGGTTGCAGGACACGCACGGGATCGGCGTCTCGCCAGCGACATAGCTCTCGGCAAAAGGATCGATGACCGCCTTGCGGAAGCGCTCCTCATAGTCGAGCACGTAATGCGGGATGCCGAGCGTCTCGGAAACGCGGCGGGCATCGTCAATGTCCTGCCCGGCGCAGCATGAACCGGCGCGATGAGTGGCTGCGCCGTGATCGTAAAGCTGCAGCGTCACGCCCACGACGTCATAGCCTTCGCGCTTCAGGATGCCTGCGACCACAGACGAATCGACACCGCCCGACATCGCGACGACGACGCGGGTTTCTTCTGGGCGACGAGGGAGATCGAGGCTGTTCATGATGCTTTCACTGTTCGGCGCTCAATGCCAATGGCCGGAATATAGGTCAAGCGCCACGTCTGCGCCAGCTTGCGGCCCAGGACGAGATTACCGGGAATTTCAGGGCCTGGAGGCCGGTGTTTCAAATTCTAAACGATATCCTAACCGGGCGTTCACGATCCTTACCTAGTGATTAGGGTTCGCTTAGGCAATTTTTAAAGCTGTGGCGGTACTGTGGCGGGGATTGGGTCTTTGAGTTTTTAGTAGAGAGTACGATGACCGATCTGGTTAGACCTAGAGTCAAGTATGTTATTGGGCCCGACGGCAGCCCTCTTACGATCGCCGATCTGCCGCCGACGAACACGCGACGCTGGGTTATCCGGCGCAAGGCAGAAGTGGTCGCCGCGGTGCGCGGCGGCCTGCTCAGCCTTGAAGAAGCCTGCCAGCGCTACAAGCTCACCACCGAAGAATTCCTCTCCTGGCAGGCATCGATCGACGAATACGGCCTTGCCGGGCTCCGCACCACGCGGATCCAGCAATACCGGCATTAAGCTGCCGGCCGAAAACGAGCGAAGGGCGCGGGACTCCGCGCCCTTCGCTTTTGAAGCGGCCTTCCATTCAAACAGTCAGCACGACCTTGCCGATGGGTCGGGTCGCAAGGAAGGCATGGGCGGCGGCCGCCTGGTCGAGCGGGAAAGCTTTGGCCACATGCGGCATCAGCTTTCTGACATCGACCAACCTGGCGAGTTCGACAAGGCCCTCGCGATCAGGCACTACAGACATGCGCTCGACGCGAACACCGCGCGCGCTGGCCTTCGCCCTCGTAGCGTCGTGAACGTCGAGAAGCGACACCAGAACGCCGCCATCACGCAGTACTTCCAGCGACTTATCGGCGTGGTCGCCGCCTATCGGATCCAGCACCAGATCGATATTGCCCGCCTTCCCGGTGAAATCGTCGCTGGTGTAGTCGATCACCTCGTCCGCGCCAATCGAGCGGACATAGTCGGTTTTGTCCGGACTGGCGGTCGATGCCACCCAGGCACCGCGCGCCTTGGCGATCTGCACCGCCAGATGGCCGACGCCGCCGGCGCCGGCATGAACCAGCACGCGTTGCCCCGCTTGCAGGCCGCCATGGCGGACGAGGCCTTGCCAGGCCGTCAGACCGGCCAGCGGCAAGGCCGCGGCATGCGTATGGTCGATGGCGGCTGGTTTCGCGGCGATCTCGTCCACCGGCGCCGCGGCAAGCTCGGCATAGGCGCCCGCCTGTTTGGGGAAGCGCGGCATGCCGAACACCTCGTCGCCGAGCTTGAAGGCGGTCACGCCGGAACCGAGCGCCGCGACGGTGCCTGAGATATCCCAGCCAAGGATGAAAGGCGGTTCGCCGAGCAGCGGAAAGTAACCGCCGCGCACGGCGCCATCGACCGGGTTGAGGCCCGCCGCCTTGGCGCGGACGAGCACTTCACCGGGCTTTGGCGCGGGGTCGGGCTGCTCGGCGGCGAAAAGGACCTCGGGTCCGCCCACGGAAGTCTGGATAACGGCACGCATGAACGTCTCCTGTTGGAGTGGATGTGTCGCTATCATTTGGACAGTAATATTTGATTGTCGAGTATGCACCTTTTCTATATAAAGGTACCTCATGGATAGTGAAGACAGATCCCCCTTCGGTTACGATGCGTTCCGGCGCTCCTGCCCCTCGCATACCGTGCTCGAGATGCTTGCGAGCAAATGGGTTTATCTCACCGTCTGCGCGCTGCGGCGCGGTCGGCTGCGCAATGGCGAACTGGCGCGCAAGCTGGAGGGCATCACGCCCAAAATGCTGACGCAGACGCTGCGCGTGCTGGAGCGTGACGGCCTTGTGCGGCGCGAGGTGTTTGCGGTCATTCCGCCGCGCGTCGAGTATGAGCTGACGGAGCTTGGCCAGAACCTTGCGGGCCTGCTCAGCCAGATCCGCTCCTGGGCGGAAGAGCATGCATCTGAAATTAAGGATGCCCGAACCCGGTCATCGGCCGATCACGGCGAGAAGGCCGCTATGCCGTGAAGACGGCGAGGCCGGTTTCTGCCGATTGCCGGTTCGAAAGTGCCGGGAGGTCGCCGGCAGGACTGCGAATTCCCAGCGATCAGCCGATCATGGCGCTGCGGCCGCCTGTTTCGGCGTCGCGGATCTTGGTGTCCCTCGATTCCAGCATCTCTGCTTTGGACAGCTCCGCTTCAGCTTCGCCGAGTAATGATTCGGCGGTGCTTCGCTGCTGGGCGAGGTCACTTTGTGAGTTCCTGAGGTTGTCGCGGCGCAGGCGAGCCGCCTTGGCGAAGGTCGGATAGGCGAAATGGTTGATGTCGGTGATGCCGGCTTTTTTCTCTTCGGCGATGATCTGCGCTTCCAGCTCGACGGCCATGCGCTCGAACTCGGCGATCATCATGTCCAGCTGCAAGAGCTGCCGCCGCTTCTCATTCACCTGAAACTGCTTCAGTCGAACGAGGTTTTCACGTGACTTCATGACTCGATACTCCGCAAACGCACACCTGCATACCGCCCAGTCCGCCCGGAACGATCCAAGCGCCGCCCGTTTCCCCCGGCTTTCCCTGGGCTATGGGAAACAAAGCCCTAAAGATTTTTGCCGGCGGTAACCATTCGTTTACGGGCATTGTTAATCATACGGGCGAGGACTTAAGGCCGGGTAAAAATTCCGGCTGCGGCGGGAAGCCCGGGCCAGCGAGTCTCTGGAGTCACTTAGGCTGACTTATTAATGTGGTGCATTAGCGGTTTTGGTCTGTGATTCGTTATTAGATTCAAGTCGGTGTAGAAAGGGGTTAAAAAATCTGATATCGTGGACGACACGAAATTAGGATTTGTTAACCACTCGGTGTCACCTTCTGTTCAGGCAATCACTGCTCCGGGTCCCGGACGGGTCGTGAAACGGTCCGGCAGCAGAAAAGGGGAATGAAATGCGTGTTCTGCTGATTGAAGATGACAGTGCAACCGCACAGAGCATCGAATTGATGCTGAAATCGGAGAGCTTCAACGTCTATACGACCGATCTCGGCGAAGAGGGTGTCGATCTCGGCAAGCTCTACGATTACGACATCATCCTTCTGGACCTCAATCTCCCCGACATGTCGGGCTATGAAGTCCTGCGCACCCTGCGCCTCTCCAAGGTCAAGACGCCGATCCTGATCCTTTCCGGCATGGCCGGCATCGAGGACAAGGTGCGCGGCCTCGGATTCGGCGCCGACGATTATATGACCAAGCCCTTCCACAAGGACGAACTGGTGGCGCGCATCCATGCGATCGTGCGCCGTTCCAAGGGCCATGCCCAGTCGGTCATCACCACCGGCGACCTGGTGGTCAATCTCGACGCCAAGACGGTCGAGGTCGGCGGCCAGCGCGTGCACCTGACCGGCAAGGAATATCAGATGCTGGAGCTGCTCTCGCTGCGCAAGGGCACCACGCTCACCAAGGAAATGTTCCTCAACCATCTCTACGGCGGAATGGACGAGCCGGAGCTGAAGATCATCGACGTCTTCATCTGCAAGCTGCGCAAGAAGCTCGACGCGGCGTCGGGCGGCCAGAACTACATTGAGACGGTCTGGGGCCGCGGTTATGTGCTGCGCGAGCCGGAAGATATCCGCGTCAGCGCGTAGGCGATCCAAGTGATTCGAACGAAAAACCCGGCTCCGGCCGGGTTTTTCGTTTGAATCGGTTGCCGCGAATCAGGCGGCGATTTTGAGGAAACGGAAGCTTTCGAGCAGTTGCGCGCGGTTGAAGGGCTTCAGCAGATAGCCTTGAGCGCCGGCGCGCTTGGCGCGCATGATCGCCGCGACGTCGACCTCGACCAGCGAGACCAGGATCTGCGGCTTGACGGGAGCTTCGATGGCGCGGATGCGGCGAATGAGATCGACCGCCTGGATGTCGGCAAGACCACCGTCGATGACAATCACGTCCGGCATGTCGCCGGCGCAGATTTCGGCAGCCTCGACACCGCTCGAGGCCTCGACGACAATCAGATCCGAACCGCCAAGAATGCGTTTTGCGACCTTCCTGATGACGCTCGAATCATCGACGAACAGGCAGCGCTTCATGTCCGGGTCCTCTTCGCCATCTGCAGAACCGGCAACCTCCGGGTAGCCGGAAAGCACCATAGCCCAATCCGGTAAAGAAGCCGAAAAGCCGTTAGGTAAAGTTTTTGCAAACAGGCATGTCGCGCGGGTTTTGGCTCGCGGCGCCGTTACATTGGACTGCGGCCGACGTTGCTCGACCTGCACTGCAAGCACAAATATCAGCGGTAAAGGATATTTCGGCTTTTCTTATGCAGCCGTCAGGACGATCTCGTCGGCTGTCGCGTGGATCGAGATCGTCATATTGGCCTCACGCGCCAGAAGCAGCGTGTAGTAAGGCTGGACCGAATGGGCGTCGATCGGCTCCTCCGGCTTGTGGCCGGAATGCAGTTCGAGGAATTTCGGCGGCACGCGCAGCATCGGGCCGCGGGCCGACAGCGAAAAACGCGGCTCGGTTTCGAGACTCTCCAGCGTGATCACCAGCTTGCCGCCGCGCGGTATGGCCGCGTTGGCGACGAGGATGAGGTTGAGCAGCAGCTTGACCTTGTTCTTGGGCAGGAGCGCCCGGGGGCCGTTCCAAACCAGTTCCGGCTTTTCGTTCTTCAAGAAGGCGATGGCCACGGCCTCGGCATCGCCGGTGTCAATCATCATGCCGGCGGAGCCCGCGGCGCCGAAGGCAATGCGGGCAAACTGCAGCCGCGCTGAGGCGTTTTTGGCGCTCTGGCGAATAAGCTTCATGGCGTCTTCGTCGGCGCCGCCCTCGTCGAGCAGTTCGAGGCCGTTGTTGATTGCGCCCACCGGCGAAATGATGTCGTGGCAGACGCGGCTGCAAAGCAGCGCCGCGAGATCAGGCGCGGAAAGGGTGAAAAGCTCGGCCATCGGCGAAATCCCTGCTTAAGTCACTTGTTCATGGCCGAGCGACAGTTTCGCGCCTGCCCACACGAATCACGCTCTTTTCCAAGGCTTTCTGAATACACAGGGCCCGAGCGCGCATCAACAAATCCAAAATTGTCGACGGCGAAAATGGCGTATTCGCGGGGGAAACCCGCCGCCGAGGCGCAAGCGCAGCCTTTGAACCGCCATCTTCGTGTGGGAGCTTAATGGTTGAAAAAGGATTACGGCATAATTTGCTCGTGATAGCCACCCTGAACGGCCGGTAAGAGCCGCAGGGGTGCGAGGCGTCGGCGAAAGTGCTCCCTGACGGAGATTGGAAGCATGTTTTCCCGATACTACGACCGGACGTTTGTTCGCGTCCTCACCATGACCATCACACTCCTGGCGGCGTTGGTCCTTTCGATCTCAGCGTCGCGGGCTCAGCAGTACACCGCGCAGGAAATCGTCGATTCCGGTCATAAATTCTTCGGCGAGACGTCCGGTGGCCTGGCCACCGTCGTCGAGAAGATCTTTGCCTCCTACGGCCTGCCCAATGGCTACCTGCTCGGCGAGGAAGGATCCGGCGCCCTGATCGGCGGCCTCACCTATGGCGAGGGGACGCTCTACACCAAGAACGCCGGCGACCATAAGGTGTTCTGGCAAGGCCCTTCGCTCGGCTGGGATTTCGGCGGCGAGGGGTCCCGGGTGATGATGCTGGTCTACAACCTCGACGACATCAGCAGCCTCTATAACCGCTTCGGCGGCGTTGCCGGCTCCGCCTATGTCATCGCCGGCGTCGGCTTCAACGTGCTGCAGAGCAACCGGGTGCTGCTCGTGCCGATCCGCACCGGCGTCGGTGCCCGTCTCGGGGTCAATCTCGGCTATCTGAAGCTCACCGAAAGGCCGACCTGGAACCCGTTCTGATCGGATTGCGCTCGCGACAACCGTTCGGACTGTGCTGATCGCGCCGCGGCAAGCTCTTGCGGCGGCGTTGAATTTCCGCCATGCCAACGTGGCACAATCCTGCGATTGCCGCTCCGTAAAGTGGATAGCACGCCTTGGTCCAGTCGGTCCTGTTCTTCGTACTCGGTTTCCTTTGCGCCGTTTTTCTCGTGTCGCTGGTCGCGCCGGCGGTCTGGCGGCGGGCCGTTGTCCTGACGCGCAGGCGCATCGAGGCTTCGTTGCCGCTGACCCAAGCCGAGATCCAGGCGGACAAGGACCGGGTCCGTGCGGAATATGCCATGACGACGCGCCGGCTGGAGATAACCGTCAAGAATCTGCAGGAGAAGGTGGCTGAGCAACTGGTCGAGATCGGGCACGCGAAAGAGGCCTTGAAGGCGCTCGAGATCGAGAGGAAGGACAAGAACCAGGCGCTCTCCGATCTGCAGGCCAAAAATGCGGAGCTCAGGCAGCGCGAGGAGGATCTGCACCGCCTGTCGGAAAAGCTCGCACAGACGGAGCGGGCTTTGGAGAAGCGAGCGCTGGACCTGCAAAAGCTCGAGCAGATGTATGACGACGCCAGCTTCTCGTCCTCCAACCGCCAGATCGAGCTGGTCGCGCGCGAATCCGAGCTGGAAAAGCTCGCCAGCGACATCGCGTTGCTCAAAGGCCAGCGTAGGGAGGCGGACCGGCGCAACCAGGAAATCGCGTCGGAAAGCAAGGCCGCGCGCGAAGCGTTGAAGGTCGAGAAGAAGAAAACGGCCGAGCTCGAGAAGAAGGTGGACCGGCTGCTCGCCACGCTTGCCGACCGCGAGGAAAAGCTCGACCGGCGCGAGAAGGACCTCGCTCGAATGCGCGAACGTTCGAAGGAGACGGCTGCGGCAAACGGCGTCGCGCGGCTGGCTGCCGGCTCGGATGCGAAAAGTGACGATGTCGACAAGGCAATCGCCAAGCTCGAGGGCGACCGGGAACGGTTGGAAGCAAGACTGACGGCGCTGGCGCGTGAGAACAAGCGGCTGAAACTCGATCTTGCCGCCTCGGGGACGGCAATGCCGGAATCGGCGGGCGACGCACGCTCCGGCGCCGGCCTTCGCGAACAGATGAACGAGCTGGCGGCCGAGGTCGTCAATCTGACGATGAAGCTCGATGGGCCGGACTCGCCTATCGCCAAGGCACTGGCGGGTGAGGAGCAGCAAACTGGGCGCGGCGTCAGCCTTGCCGACCGCGTGAGGGCTTTGCAGAAGGCCGGCTCGTCCAACTGAGGAAGAGAATGCAGCGCCCAGGTCGTTTTTGCGGACTGCTACCGGTCGGAAAAATGATGCAGGGCGATCGCCGAGGCTGCCGCGACGTTCAGGCTGTCGAAGCCTTCCGCCATGCCGATCCGCACCGTGCGCAACCGGGCAAGCAGGTCTTGCGGCAGGCCTTCGCCTTCGGTGCCGAGATAGAGCGCCAGCCGGGCCGAACGTTGCGTGGCCCGGATGTCGGTGGTGCCGCTCGGGGATAGCGCGAACTGGCTGAAGCCAAGCCGATCGAGCGTCGCGGTGAGGGCTGCGGTATCGCCGAAGGCGAAGGGAACCTTCAGCGCCGCGCCGACCGAAACGCGGATTGCCTTGCGGTAGAGCGGATCGCAACAGGTCCGGTCGAGCAGCACCGCGTCCGCGCCGAAGGCTGCGGCATTGCGGAAGATCGCCCCCATATTGTCGTGATTGGATATGCCGACCAGGACGACGGCCAACGCCCGCCGAGGCAAGGTTTCCACCAGAATTTCGACGGGCGCCGGCGCGCCACGTATGCCGATCGCCAGGATGCCGCGGTGCATGTGGAAGCCGGCGATCCGGTCCATGACCTCGCCGGCGGCGACATAGACCGGAAAGTCCGGCGGCGCCTGGCGCAGGGTCCCCTGCACGCCAGCCAGTCTGTTTTCGAGGATGAGGGCAGACTCGGCGGCGAAGCGCCCCGTCGACAACAGGAGGTCGAGCACCACCTTGCCTTCGGCGACGAAACGGCCCTGCCGGCCAACGAGGTCGCGCTCGCGGATGTCGAGATAAGCGGCGACGCGCGGGTCCTGGGGATCGTCGATAGGGATGAGGTTCATGCATGCCTCGCCGAAGAGTGGTCGGCGAGGTATGGGCGACTGGAACCGCGGGTCAAGCCCCGGCGCGGCGCAACCGGTAGGCCATCTGGGAAAGATCGCCTTCGCCGAAAATGCCTTCCAGCATGCGCAGCAATTCGCGTACCGCTTCGGATTTGCAGGAATAGTAGATCATCTGGCGGTCGCGCCGGGTCTCGACGAGATCGAGTCCCCTCAGCTTGGCGAGATGCTGCGACAGAGCGGACTGGCTGAGCTGCACCTTCTCGGCGATGGCGCCGACCGACATTTCGCCATCCATCAGATAGGCCACGATCAGGAGGCGCTTTTCGTTGCCCATGAGAGTGAGAAACGCGGCTGCCGATTCCGCATTGGCGATAAGCTTATTTGAGATCATAGATCCCCCAAGGGTCCTGGCTCATCCTGGCGCCAGGGGGCAATGGCGCCTGATTCCACAATGTTCAGATGTCGACGGGCGCTTCTGAATCAGCGCCATAACAAAGGTAGATCATTTCGTTTAAATCTCAAGCGTTGCTTTCGCTGGCGCGCGATCAACTATCGCTCTTGCTCTGCCGCGCGTCCCGCCTTGGCCATCTCGACCAGCACGGAACGCAATTCGCGCGCGGTTTGCAAAGACTGGGGAAAGAAAATCCGGCAGGTCGCATCCGGAGCGGCGAGGTCCATGCCGTCGGGGTCGAAGCCGGTGGCGATCCAGCCATCACCTTCGGCACGACCGAAATGGCGGGCATAAAGGGCAAGCGCGTCGCGATGGTCGGCATTCATGTGATCGAGCGCCGCCTGCTCGCTGCCGGCGAACTCCTCGACAAGTGCGGCGCCGGTGATGAAATCATCGCGGTCGAGAAGAAAGGCCTTGCCGAAGCCGCCGTTCAGGCTGGCGCGCTCGGGCTCGAGTCGGAAGAACGAGAAGTCGCCGAGCCCGGCATAGAGCTTCGCTTTCGGATTGCGGTTGAGGTAGCGTCGTTCGGCTCGGATCTGATCAGCCGACCCCCGTTCCAGCCGCAGGGCGCGGCACGCCAGGCTGATGCGCGGATGCGCCAGCGGATCGCCCTTGCCGGGCTCGCCGAGCAGCAGCGAACAGCGCGGATCGGCGAGCAACGCCCCGGTGTGCGCGGATAGCATCGAGATCAGGATCAGCGGCGCGCCGTCGATGTCGGTGGCGACGCCAACCCTGCTCGCCAGCGGCGCGCCGGTGTCAGGCTCGATCGCCGCGAGCGCGCCGAAACGCGCCGAGCGGATCAGGGCTTTCGCCAGCCTGACCGCTTCGGCGTCGGTCTCGCGGATGACATCCTTCTTCGGTTCGGTCACAAGCTCACCCGAGATAAGTTGATTTCCGTTCTCCGGTTATCGGCCGATTACATCCGCCTTTGCAAGGGCTCCGACTTCCTCTTCGCTCAAGCCGAAACGGGTCAATATGCCCGCAGGCTGGCGATCGGCGGCGGCATCAGGGCGGCAAACGGCACCGGACCAAGCCCGGCCATCTCGATCACTTTCAGGGCGGCGAGCGGGCCGGTCTTTTCGGCAGAGGCACCGGCGCCTCTCGGCGGGCCAGCCATCCCGCTTATTTCGGCGCCATGCGGATGGCGCCGTCGAGGCGGATGGTCTCGCCGTTCAGCATCTGGTTCTCGACGATGTGGAGGGCAAGTGCCGCATATTCTGACGGCTCGCCGAGCCGCGGCGGGAAGGGGACGGAGGCGCCGAGCGAATCCTGCACTTCCTGCGGCATGCCGGCCATCATCGGTGTCTTGAAAATGCCGGGCGCGATGGTGCAGACGCGGATGCCGGACCGCGCCAGGTCGCGCGCCACGGGCAGCGTCATGCCGACGACGCCGCCCTTGGACGCCGCGTAGGCCGCCTGGCCGATCTGGCCGTCATAGGCGGCGACGGAGGCGGTGTTGACGATGACGCCGCGCTCGCCGCCGGCGAGCGGTTCGAGTTTCGCCGCCCGGTCGGCGACCAGGCGGATCATGTTGAAGGTGCCGATCAGGTTGATCTCGATCACCTTGCGATACTGGTCGAGCGGATGCGGTCCGTACTTGCCGATCGTCTTCACGCCGATGGCGATGCCGGCGCAATTGACCAGGATGCGCGGCTGCCCAAGCTTTTCAGCCACTTCGGCGATCGCGGCCGTAGCGCTGTCGCCGCTGCCGACATCGCATTGGACGGCAACGCCGCCGATCTCGGCTGCAACTTTCGCCGCGCGCTCGATGCCCACGTCGAGGATGGCGACGCGGGCGCCTTTGGCCGCCAAGGCGCGCGCCGTCGCCTCGCCAAGGCCCGACCCGCCGCCGGTGACGATCGCGATCTGGCCGTTCGGGTTCATGCAGGCCTCCCAGTATTGCCGATTATGCTATGAAGCGCGCAAAGGAGGCGCAACCGCAATAGGCGGGTCGATCGCTGGCTGCGCACTGGCGGTCGAACGCGACACGGCCGGGGCAAATTCCGCAACCTTTGCCGTGTTGGCGTGACAGACATCGCCGGCAAAGCGGGCGACCGCGCCCGGCTTGATCTCGTGATACAGCAGCCGGTCGAGATCGACCGGGCGCGGCATGGTGATCTGTCCGCGCGGAAAGCGCTTGAAGCCAAGCGGTCCATAATATGGTTCGTCACCAACCAGAATGACGGCAGGCGCACCGGCCTTCCTGGCCGCCTCCAGCGCGATCGCGACCAGCTTGCGGCCGATGCCGAGATTCTTGAAGGCGGGGCGCACCGCAAGCGGGCCGAGCATCATGGCGCGACCGGCGCCGGCGGCCACACGCGTCATGCGCACCGAAGCGATAACCTTATCGTCCTTGACCGCGACAAAGGACATCGAGCGGTCGTGCCCGCCGGCCTCGCGGATCTTGTAGGCGGCAAGAACGAAACGACCGGGGCCGAAGGCCTCGTCGTTAATGGCTTCGATTTCGGCATCATGCGCCGGGGTTTCCGGCAGGTATTTCACGTCGGCAAGGCTCATGGTCTTTGCGTTCCGGTATGCGAGGAAGGTTTGCTGCAAGCGGCAGCGTTCGCCAGTCAGCGCTTCTTAAGCGCGGGCGCCCTTTCGTCGTCGGTCGAACCGGATCGAGGCAAAGTCGAACATGGGCGCCTCCGCTAGCACCAATTTTGTGTCGCTGCAATCGGTGCCTTTTGCCTTTCTTTGCTCCAGACAAGCCGGTTCGTCGTTTGACGAACTGGTTCGTCATTTGACGAACTGTTCAATGCCCGAAGGCTTCGCCCGCCCGGTTATCGGTCTAGATATGTGTGAGCACAGGGAGATTTTCGCATGGGATTGCTGATCGAAGGCAAATGGCAGGATCGCGCGCCCAGCACCGACGGCGATGGGCGGTTCGTGCGGACGGAGTCGCAATGGCGCGACTGGATCACGCGCGACGGCAGGCCGGCAGAAGGGCGAAAACGCGGCTTCAAGGCGGAACCCGGCCGCTATCATCTCTATGTGTCGCTCGCCTGTCCGTGGGCACACCGCACGCTGATTTTCCGTGCCCTGAAGAAGCTGGAGGGCATCATCTCCGTTTCCGTTGTGCACCATTTCATGGGCGAAAACGGCTGGACCTTCAAAGCCGAGGACGGCGCCACCGGAGACACGCTCTACGGCCTCGATTTCCTGCATCATATCTATGCCAAGGCCGATCCGGCCTATTCAGGCCGCGTGACGGTGCCGGTTCTGTGGGACAAGCAAGAAAAGACGATCGTCAACAACGAGTCCTCCGAGATCATCCGCATGCTCAATTCCGCCTTCGACGAATGGGGTGATGCGCGTCTCGACTTCTACCCGGCAGGGCGGCGCGCGGAGATCGACAAGATCAATGCGCTGGTCTATCCGGCGATCAACAACGGCGTCTATCGCGCCGGCTTCGCCACCACGCAGAAAGCCTATGAGGAAGCCTTCGGCGAATTGTTCGCGGCGCTCGATACGATCGAAGAGCGGCTTTCGAAGCAGCGCTATCTGGCCGGCGAACACATCACCGAGGCCGATTGGCGGCTGTTCACGACGCTGGTGCGTTTCGATCCGGTCTATGTCGGCCACTTCAAATGCAATTTACGTCGCATCGCCGACTATCCGAACCTGTCGAACTACCTGCGCGATCTCTATCAGGTGCCCGGCGTCTCTGGCACAGTCAACCTGCATCACATCAAGGCGCATTATTACGGCAGCCACAGATTGATCAACCCGACGGGGATCGTTCCGGCAGGGCCGGAACTCGATTATGCCGCGCCGCATGACCGGAATAGGTTCAGGAAGGCGGCGTGATTACCAGTAGGCGGAGATACGCTCGCCGCCAAAAATCTCCGCTATCCGCTGCAGCGTCGCTGGCGTTGTGCCCTCCGGCAAGCGGTCGATCGGGAAGAACCCGGCTTCGGCGATCTCATGGTCCGGCCGTTTCGGTGCGGTCTGGCTGAAGGCTTCGATCAGATAAAGACCAACATGGTCGCGCTTGCTGGATCGGCGGTTGAAATGCATCGACTTCAGCACCGGCGGAGCCGTCAGAGCGATGTTGCCTTCCTCGGCCAGCTCGCGCGCCAGCGCTTTCTCGAGCGTCTCGCCGATCTCGACACCGCCGCCCGGCAGCTGCCAGCCGGGAACATAGGTGTGGCGTATCAGGAAGACAGAGTTGGAGGCGCGGTCATAAATCAGCCCGCGCACGCCAAGCGTCATCGGGCGGCGCAGCAGGAAGTAAAAATGGAACAGCCTTGCCCGCAACCCCGGCCAGCCGGTCTGGCGGAATGCCTCTTCCGGATCGGCTCGGCGATTCATCCAACGATCCCCAAGCAGATGTCCACGGGTTGCCTCACGGACATCTGCTTGGCTTTCCTTGTTTTTCGCAGGTTCTGGCTGCAAAACCGTGAGGCACTTTTGCGGAACCTGCTTGGGCGAACAGCAAACGGTGAGTGGAAAGCCTCGCCGGCGTCGCTTAAGAATGGGCCATGTTCAGGCTTGCGCATATTTCCGATGCTCATTTGGGACCGCTGCCCGATGTAACCTATCGCGACCTCGCCTCCAAGCGCGTGCTGGGCTACGTCAACTGGCAGCGCAATCGACGCCGCCATATGCATGACGCGGTGATCGACACCATCGTCGCCGATATCAAGGCGAACGCGCCCGATCACCTGGCCGTCACGGGCGACCTCGTCAACCTGGCGCTCGACGGCGAGATCGAGATGGCCAAGCTCTGGCTGGAGACACTTGGATCGCCGCATGATGTTTCCGTGGTCCCCGGCAATCACGACGCCTATGTGCCGGGCGCCTTCGACAAGGTCTGCCGGTCGTGGGCTCCCTGGATGACCGGCGACGGAGTCAACAGTCCGGTCGACCGCAATTCCTTTCCGTATCTGCGCGTGCGCGGCAATGTCGCGCTGATCGGCGTCACCACGGCGCGCGCCACCGCGCCCTTCATGGCCAATGGCTTCTTCATGGAGGGGCAGGCCGAGCGGCTCGGCAGGATTCTCGACGATGCGGCGAAACAAGGGCTGTTCCGCGCCATCATGATCCACCACCCTCCGGTGCGCGGCGCCGTCCAGCAGCATAAGCGGCTGTTCGGCATCGCTCGTTTTCACAAGGTCATTCTCCGGCATGGCGCGGAGCTCGTCCTGCACGGCCATTCGCATCTGCCGTCCTTGTTCACCATCGGGGCACGTGCCGCCAAAGTGCCCGTGGTCGGGGTTGCCGCCGCGGGCCAGGCGCCGGGCGGCAAGCATCCGGCCGCTCAGTACAATCTGTTCGAGATCGATGGCGAAAAGGACGCTTGGCGCGTGCGCTTGACGCGGCGCGGCCTGACCGGGCCGGCACTGCCGCCTTCGGATCTGCAAACGACGGATCTCGACGTGTCGGCCGTCAAGGACCGCGAACTCGTCAGAAGCTGATCTTCATATGCACGATGCGATCCCAGAACATCGCCAGCGAAACCGCCAAGCCGACAAGGGCACCGGCGGCTATCAGGCCGAGGCCGGCGAAGAAGGTCGTCCAGCCATTGACGCGGCCTTCGGATCGAATGGGCGGCTCCGCCTCCCGGACCACGGGACGATGCAGGCCGGGAACGGCACTCTCCACGCCGCCCTCCATCATGTGCTGCCGCTCGACGACACGTTCCGCCACGTAGCGCGTCACCGCATCGGCGACGGCTTTCATTTCGGTCGTCTCGGCCAGCACCACACGGCCGACGCGCGTATCCTTGAGGAAGCGGTAGGTGCGGCGGTCGCGCCCCATGGCGACGTGGCTCACCGCATCGATCCATAGCCGCGGCTGCAGGCCAGACGAGACGGCGAAGTCGAAGCTGTCCATGTCGGCCGGGACATCGGCAAAGACCGGGGCAAGCTCGGTTGCCAGCAGATCAAGCCGCATGCGATGCGCCTCGCGCATGTCGACGACCACGTCATCGCGGTCGGCGAAGGCATTCTTGACGTCGCGTATGGCATCCGAGAGCTTTCGCGACGGCTCCATCGGGGTGATTTTGTCGCCTGCATCCTTCATGGCGGCTGTCTCGCTGTTGGTTAACAGCGAATTAACATAGTCGCTGGAAAAATGCACTGCCGACGATGAGCGGCGCGGCCGCCCCGGTCCGCATAAGCGCGTCACGGATGCTTCGAGGTCGGTCGGGAGCGCCGATCCTGGCAGGGTACTCAGCAATCAGCTCGCCGCGGCGCCCAGCGGTGGACGCACCCGCCTGCCGCGCCGTCGCGTGTTGCGACGCACGATAGCGGCAACCAGGTCCGGAGCCTCCTCGATCAGCATATGACCCGCGTCAAGGATATGGTGCAGATGGAAATGCGACGGCAGGGCCCCGGCCTGCTCGACGGGCAGCAGCGGATCCTCCGCTCCCCAGACGATCATCACCGGCATGTCGAGCGCATCCAACTGCTTGCGGGGGATGACCCCTTGCCGGTCATCCCTTGTCATCGCCGCAGCTATACCGATCAGGGTCTGCAACTGCCCCGGCCGTTTGCGCATCCGGCACAGTGCATCCACCACATGGTCAGGCGGCACGCTGCGTGGACCCGACATGGCGGCAAGGCTGGCGCGGACTTCTCTCCTACCGGCCGCAGCGGCATAGCGGCGCAGCAAGTCTGCGTTGATTTCCGGGCCGACGCCGCCGGGCGCCAACAGAGTAAGCGAGGCAACCCTGTCGGGGTCGGCAAGCGCCATCAATGTCGCGATCGCGCCGCCCATGGAGTGACCGACGAGATGGACCTTGTCCAACCGGCGCCCGGCCAGATCGGCGAGGATGGCTCGCGCGGCCGGCTTGGCGCCGCCCATGCCTTCGCATCCCAGGGACTCCCCATGGCCCGGCAGATCATAGGCCAAGACACTCGCCTCCGCCGCCAGCGAGGTCGCGACGTCACGCCAGATCTCACCACAGGCTCCGAAGCCGTGCAGAAGGACGATCGTCCTCGGACCAGCGCCACATTCGACGGCATGAGGGAATGGAAGCATGAAAAATGGAGCGGTAAACAACGCGGGGCAGCAACTTCAAATTGCGGCTGAATTGCTCCCGAACCTGACCGATGGCCAGTAAAATTTTCGCGACCGCAGCGTCCCGCCAGCGCCCGGCGCGCAAGCATGACCTAATACTTGGCAGATCACAGCATCATACTTCCGCGCTCCAGCGATCCCAATACCCGCGAAGAGCTGGATTAGCTCGGGTTGCCGATCCCAGCGGCGCGCAACGACTGGACCAGCCGGTCGGTGAGATCGGCGGGGTATTTGCGGTCGACGAATGTCGCGCGCGGGTTGGCGACAAAGTTCGGGAATTCGGCGGTGAGTTCGTTGGCAAGCTCGCGCGCCAGCTTCTCGCGCCCGGAAATCCTCGCGCCGATCAGGCGCGCGGCCAGATAATGCGACTTGGATGACGTCGTGCGAAGTGACTCGCTGGCGATCGCGGCCTTCTTCATATCGCCCTGCATGAAGGCGCCGATGAACAGGCCATAATCCCACCATGTCGGATGGCCGCTGAAGGCCTCGACCGCGTGGCCCAGGATCGGCGTTCCCTCATCATATTTGCCGGCGAAGATCAGCCCGTAGCCATAGGCGGCGGCCATGCCGAGATCATACGGGTTGAGTTCGTAAGCCTTGCGCATCAAGCGGATCGCTTCGTCCGTGTTGCCGAGGCGCGAGTTGAGGTAGCCGAAGGCGCGATGCGCGTGCGGGCTCATGGGCCCCATCTGGACGGCGCGATGGGCAAGCGACATGGCCTTTTCGAGCGTCGCTTCCGGTGGATAGGCATAGTGCGCGGTGACGGCTTCCACATGAAGCGCGGCCAGCTCCGCGTAGACAAGCGACGATTTGGTGCCTTCGCTGACTAGCTTCTCCAGGCAGCGATACGCTATTTCGTGCATCTGGGCGCTCATGTCGAGATAATAGCGGTCGTCGAGCACCAGACACCCGATCTGGCTGGTCCGGATGTCGCTCTGGTCAATGTAGCTGTAGATCGCACCCGAAGCGGGAACCGTCGAGGTGAGAAGGCTGGCGATGTTGCTTTCAACCGCGCCAGGGGCGCTTTCGGCCGATGTCAGGTTGCGCGACAGGAGAACCCGCCCGGTCGCGACGCTCTGCAATTCCACCGTGACGTCGCCGGCAGCGGGCCCTGGAACAATTTCGAAAACGAAACTAATGGGATCGGCAGACCGATCGCGCGTCGAATCCGCATCGCGCCCGATAAAATCGATGGTGTCGAAACCAGCAAGCCCGGCGCGCAGCGACGACGCGACGCGAGCCGCTTCCGCTCCATCGGCTTTCATCGCAATGTAGATCAGCGGCAGGGAGTCGAATGTCGGCTGGGCAGCGATGCTCGCCGTGCCCGCCGTTTCGACCGTGTCGCCGCCGTCAAGGAAGGCATTGCTTTGACGCACGATAAGGACGCCGAGCATGACAATGACCAGGACCATGGCAGCCCAGAAGAAGCGCAACTGGCGGGTGAGCGATTGCGCAGGTGCCGCCGGCGCCATCAGGGCTGCAGGTTCGCTCGGCGCAGAGGTGTCCAGGTGCCCGGCCGCGGCCGGAGCGGCTTCGGCCGAAGCGTCTGGCCGCTGCGCGATGTTGCCGGAGGCGGACTTGGCGTCGCCAGGCAGCCGGATCGCGTTCAGCTCATAGGAAGGGACATAGCCCCCGCGCGGAATCGCGATGCGCACTGGCTCGGCGACGCCTTCATTGGCGAAATACTGCTCCAGAAGTTCGCGCAGACGTCCGGCCTGGACCCTAACCACGGCATCGGTGGAGGCATCGAAATCGCCGTCCTTGCCGAAGACGTCCATGGCGATGGAAACGCCTTTCAGCCTGTCCGCCTCGCCGGCCTGCTCGCGTTCGACCAGATAGCGTAAAAGCCTGCGGGCACGCTCGGATCGTCCGAACGTTTCGCTGGCAAGCAGTCGCTCCAATGTCTCGCGCACTGCGGGGGCGGCAGGCGGGGCATGCTCCAAGTGTCGAACCTTTCGAAGTCGGCACAGGTTAGGGCGCGATAATATAGCGCTCGCGCCGGCGCACAAGGATGCTTCTATTATGCGATCGCGTAAGCCACCGGAAATTCCTCCGGCGGTTAACGAATGGCAGGTTCGCGTCCGCTTCTGCAGCGTGGCGCAATTGGAATGCGCTACGCTGCTGACAGATCCACCGGTCAGCCTGTGGCCGAGCCGGACCGTTTCACATCAGCTGCTCCGGCGGCCGACGATGCGGTTGGCGGCCGAAACAACGGCCTCCAGCGAAGCGGCGACGATGTTGGTGTTGATGCCGGCGCCGAACAGCTTGCCGCCCGGATACTCCATTTCGACGTAAGAGATCGCCGAGGCGTTGGAGCCGCGCTGCAGGGAATGCTCGGAATAGTCGAGCACCGACATGTCGACGCCTACATGACGCGAGAGCGCATCGACGAAGCCGTCGATGGGGCCGGTGCCCGAGCCGGTGATGGTGACTTCCTTGCCGTTGTCGAGGATCTCCGCCTCCACGATACGCCGGCCCTTCACCTCGGTATCGGGGAAGGTGCGATGGTCGAGGAATTTCAACCGCGCGCCGGGCTGGTCGACATAGGTTTCGAGGAAGCGTTCGTGGATGCGCCTGGCCGGCACCTCCTTGCCTTCCGCATCGGTGATCGCCTGGATCGCCTGGCTAAACTCGATCTGCAGATTGCGCGGCAAATTGAGGCCGTAATCCGCCTGCAGCACATAGGCGATGCCGCCCTTGCCCGACTGCGAATTGATGCGGATGATCGCCTCGTAGGTACGGCCGACATCGGCAGGATCGATCGGCAGATAGGGCACCTCCCAGATGGGGGTATTGGCCTTCTTCAGGGCTTTCATGCCCTTGTTGATGGCATCCTGGTGCGAGCCGGAGAAAGCCGTGTAGACCAGTTCGCCGACATAAGGGTGACGTTCCGGAATCTTCAGCTGGTTCGAATATTCGTAGACGTCCTTCATCCGGTTGATGTCGGAGCAGTCCAGTTCCGGATCGACGCCTTGGGTGAACATGTTGAGCGCCAGCGTGACGATGTCGACATTGCCGGTGCGTTCGCCATTGCCGAACAGCGTGCCTTCGACGCGGTCGGCGCCGGCCATCAGGCCGAGCTCGGTGGTGGCGATGCCGGTGCCGCGGTCGTTGTGCGGATGCAGCGAGACGATCAGGTTCTCTCTGGCGTCGAGATTGCGGCACATCCACTCGATGCGGTCGGCATAGACGTTGGGCGTCGACATCTCGACCGTCGAGGGCAGATTGATGATCAGCTTGTTGTCTGCCGTCGGCTTCACGATCTCGGTGACCGCGTTGCAGATCTCCAGCGCGACTTCGAGCTCGGTGCCGGTGAAGCTTTCCGGCGAATACTCGAAGCGGTAGCCGCCGCCGGCCTTGGCGGCCATGTCGGTGATCATCTTGGCGGCGTCGGTGGCGATGCGCTTAATGCCGGCGACGTCCTTCTCGAACACGACGCGGCGCTGCAGCTCGCTGGTCGAATTGTAGAAATGCACGATCGGGCGGTGCGCGCCCTTGAGCGCCTCGAAGGTCCGAGTGATCAGCTCGGGCCGGCACTGTACCAGCACCTGGAGCGACACGTCGGCGGGCACGCCGCCTTCCTCGATGCACCAGCGGGCAAAGTCGAAATCCGTCTGCGAAGCCGAGGGGAAGCCGATCTCGATTTCCTTGAAGCCCATGTCGAGGAGCAGCGCGAACATGCGCGCCTTGCGTTCATGGCCCATCGGGTCGATCAGCGCCTGGTTGCCGTCGCGCAGGTCGACCGAGCACCAGATCGGCGCCTTGTCGATGATCTTGTTCGGCCAGGTGCGGTCGGTCAGGCCGACCGTGGGGTAGGACTGGTATTTACGTGATGCATCCGGCATGTGGCCGGCCGCGCGCTTGCGGCTTTCAGCCTCGCCGGCGCGGATTTCTTCTCGTGCGTTCATCGTCGTTTCTCCCGGCGGCCCGCATGCCCCGCTTCAGGCGGATGGGTGGCGAGCGACGCCTCTATCAAAAATTCGTTCGCTTGATGTGACTTTGCCAAGGCTGGCCAAGGAGCATGCGCCTTAAGCGGCGGTTTCGACCGCCGGGCGCTCCTTCAGCGAACCCGGCGATCGCCGATAAGGCCGAGAAGAAGCAGGGTCGAGGCGAGCGCGCGCGCGGTCTCGCCGGCAAAGCCGGTGCGAGAGGAGGCGACGGAGCGGACGCGCGAGGTCATGGCGGCTCTCTTACAGGAGCGGCCCGTCGGAGGCAAGCGGGACGCAGGGGCGGATGCGCCGAGCCTGGTCTCGTCGCCGGCACCGGCGTCTTCCCCACGGATCGCAAATGCGCCAGACTTGGCCCTGAAGGCTTGGCTACCGAGCGAAGCTCCGGGGAGGGGTCGTCCATGAATTTCGTGTTCTTCTCGCCGCATTTTCCGGCCAACGGCGCCGATTTCTGCGACCGGCTGAAGAAGGCCGGCGCCACGGTGCTGGGCATCGGCGATGCGCCCTACGAGACCTTGAACGGCAAGCTGAAGACGGCGCTGTCGGAATATTACCGCATCGCCGACATGGAAGATTACGATGCTGTTTTCCGGGCGATGGGGCACTTCATCCACAAATGGGGCCGCATCGACCGCTTCGAGTCGCTCAACGAGCATTGGCTGGAGCTCGAATCCAACATCCGCACCGATTTCAACATTTTCGGCACCAAGGTCGACTTCGTGAAGAATTTGAAGCGGAAGAGCCGCATGCGCGCCTTCTTCCGCAAGAGCGGCGTCCAGACTATCCCGCAGCGCAAATGCTCCGACCGCGCCGGTGCCATGACCTTCATCCGCCGTGTCGGCTACCCGGTTGTGGTCAAGCCCGACTCGGGCTCCGGCGCCTCGAACACCTTCAAGATCTCCAACGCCAAGGAGCTCGACCAGTTCTTCAGGGACAAGCCGGAGGGCGTCACCTTCGTCATGGAGCAGTTCATCGAGGGGCTGGTGGTGACCTTCGACGGGCTGGTCAACCGCGACGGCGAGGTGGTGCTTGCGGCCAGCCACCGCTACGATCAGAGCATCATGGAAGCGGTCAACCGCGACCGCCATATGAGTTACACCTGCTTTCCGGAGATCAGCCCGGAGGTCGAGGAGGCGGGCCGCAAGATTCTGAAGGCGTTCGATGTGCGCGAGCGCTTCTTCCACATCGAGCTGTTCGAGACCAAGGACAAGCGTATCATCGCGCTCGAGGTCAACATGCGGCCGCCCGGCGCCTGGATGACAGATGCCATCAACTACACATTCGACATCGACGTCTATGCCGCATGGGCCGACATGGTGGTCAAGAACGCGGCCGGCGGTCCTTACAAGGGCAAGTATTTCACCGCCTATGCCAGCCGCAAACGCCATATCGACTATTTGCACAGCCATGCGGACGTGCTAGCCGCCCATGGCGACAAGATCGTCCATCACCAAGCCATCGAAGAGGTCTTCAGCCGCGCCATGGGCAATTACGCCTACCAGATGCGTTCGAAGGATCCGAAGGCGCTGCGCCAGGCGGTCGACTATATCCACGCGGAAAAGGCCTGAGCCGATGGACGTCTCCTACCACAAGGGCCATGCCCGCAATCTCGGCCGCGACATGGAATACAAGCGCTATGGCCATGCCGGGCGCCCGGTGGTGGTGTTCCCGACCTCGCAAGGACGGTTCTACCAATTCGAGGATTCGGGCGGGGTCGCAGCACTTGCCGAGTTCATCGACACCGGCCGCATTCAGCTTTTCACGCTGGACGGCATCGATTCGGAATCGTTCTTCGACAAGCATGCCGACCCGGTGCAGCGCGTCGCCCGTCACGAAGCGTATTTCCGCTATGTGCGCGAGGAGGCGCTGCCGGAGCTGCAGGCGGTTGCCGCCAAGTCGAACGGCGGACGCACCTTGAAGCCATTGTTCTGCGGCTGCTCGATGGGCGGCTACCACTCGTCGAATTTCGTGTTCCGCTTTCCGGAGCTGGTGAGCGGAGTGATCTCGCTGTCGGGCGTCTATTCGGTCCGCGACTTTTTCGGCCGGGCGCTGGAAGGCAATATCTATTTCAACTCGCCGCTCGACTATCTGCCCGGCATCGTCGACCAGAAGCTGCTCGGGCGGCTCAGGGCGCTCAGGCTGATCTTCTGCTGCGGCCAGGGCGCCTGGGAAGAGCGCATGCTGGTCGAGACACGCGAGCTGGAACAGGTGCTGCGCGACAAATCGATTCCCGCCTGGGTCGACTACTGGGGCGGCGACGTCAGCCATGACTGGCCGTGGTGGCACAAGCAGCTCGTCTATTTCTTCGGCCGCTGGCTGGACGACGATCTGATGCACAGGTTGGACTGATGGACACGCCCGATCCGATCCGCCGCTTTGTCGAAGCGACCAATGTCGGCGACACCGAAGCTTTCCTGAGCACATTTACCGACGATGCCTTCCTGAGCGACTGGGGTCGATCCTTCCACGGCCGGGAGAAGATCGCCGACTGGAATCAGTCGGACAATATCGGCGTGCAGTCCAATCTTCGCATCATTCGCATCGCGGAGCGCGACGGCGTCTACCATGCCCGCGTCGCCGTGACCGGCAACGGCTTCAACGGCGAGGGCGACATGGCCTTCACGCTCGACGACGACCGGATCGCGAGCCTGGTCATCAGCTGAAAAACGGATGCGTCGCCGACGTTCGTGCGGCATCGTCCAAAAATATGACTTTTTTAATCATATTTTTGTGGCAATGCCGCCGGCGCTGTGGCATGCCGGCGCTTGGCGATATCGGGCTTCGGCCGATCTCGTCGATATCGGAAGGCCCGGCGATGAAGCTCTTGAGCGCGCAAACCCGTATCCAAAACGATGACATCCGCGCAGCGATGGACAGGCTGCGCGCCGAGCACGGCGACTATGAAAACGACACCGGCGTTGCCGGCCAATGGGAATTCCGCATGCATTACGGCACGTTGAATGCCTCATTCGACGACCGCGGCGTGCTGGTCCGTGTCGCGGCGGAGGACGAGACCTGCCTCTCCTACATGAAGATGATCTTCGCCGGCCACATCGCCGCGCATCTCCGCACCACCGAAGGCCTGCGCTGGCAAGGAGACGGCAAGGATGCCGGCACGCCGATATTCTTCCGCGAGATATCGGTCCTGTCCTCGACGCGGCTGTCGCCGCATATGCAACGCGTGCGCTTCTGCGGCCGCGACCTCGGCCGCTTCGCCCATGGCGGATTTCATGTCCGGCTTCTGCTGCCGCCGGCCGGACGCCAGGCGGTCTGGCCGACCATGGGCGCCGACGGGCTGATCGTCTGGCCGTCGGGTGAGGATGCGCTCACCATCCGCGTCTACACGATCCGCGCGCTGGACGTGGCCGAGGGTTGGCTCGACATCGACTTCGTGCTGCATCCCGGCGCCGAGACGCCGGCTGCGAGTTTCGCGCAGAATGCGAGGGCCGGCGACATCATCGGCATGATCGGCCCCGGCGGCGGCGATGTGCCCGAGGCATCAAACCTGCTTCTTCTGGGCGACGATACCGCGCTTCCGGCGATCGGCCGGATGCTGGAAGAGCTTGCGCCGTCCGTCCGTGCCGAGGCCTTCATCGAGGTCGACGGTCCGCAAGACCGAGTGACGTTGGCGGCTGGCGAGAACATCGCTGTCCGTTGGCTTTATCGGCATGGCCGCGAAGCAGGCCGGGCCGGCCTTCTGCCGGAAGCGCTGCGCGAGCGCGGCCGCAGCGCCGACGCTCTCTTTGTCTGGGCCGGATGCGAGTTCACCGACTTCCGCGAGATCCGCCGGATCGTGCGTAAGGAATGGGCCCTGTCGCGCGACCGGCATCTTGTCACCGCCTATTGGCGCCGCGGCGCGTCGGGCGAAGACGGTGCCGGCGAGGAATAGTTCAATCTTTTCAGTCGCGATCGCTGACCATGGCGATGGCCGGCGCCGCCAGCAGCGCGCCGACGCCCGCGCCGCCGAACAGTGCGCCGTAGCCCAGATGCTGCGCCGCATAGCCGGCCAGGATGCCGCCCGCCATGCTGACCAAGGCGTCCATGCACTGGAAAAGTGTGAAATCGACGCCTGGCTGCCTCGGATCCGACCAGCGCATGAACTGCGCATAGAGCGCCACGAAGCCGAGCGCCATGATGCCCGAGGAACTCAGCGTCGCGACGACGGCCAGCGGGCCTGCCGGGAAAATGCCGGAAAGCGCGAAGGCCGCGAGGATGAACAGCGATCCGGCCTGCAGGACAAGCGCGAGCACAAGCACGCTGCGCGTGCCCAACCATCGGACGAGAGCGCCGCCGGCAAGGGCGGCCGCGCCGCCGAGAACCATGCTGCCGACGCCGTTGACCAGGCCGATCGTGGAAAGGCTGAGCCCGGCATCGACCAGAAACGGGCCGAGCATGGTCAGCGCCGCCTTCTGCGCCAGAACGTAGATCGCCGACGCCGCCAGACCGCGGCGTATCTGCGGGCGCCGCAGCGCCGTGCCGAGCGCGGGCACGTGTTCGCGCACTTCCTCGCGCGATTGGCCGGCGATGCCGAGCAGGAAGGGCAGGCCGAGCAGCACCAGCAGTGAGGCCATCGCCGACACCGCCGCGCGCCAGCCATGGATTTCGACCAGATAGAGGAAAAGACCGGCGCCGATCGCCGAGCCGAGATAGGCGCCGCCGACTTGGGCGGCATTGCCCCAGCCGAGATTTTTGCCGGCAAGGTTCTGCACCGCAAAGCCATCGCAGGCGATGTCGAGCGTCGAGGCGGCAAAGGCGACCACTGTCAGGCAGGCGACGACGGGCCAGAAGGCGGCGGGGCCGAACTGGGCGACGGCCAGCAGTCCGGCGATGGAGACGAGGCCGCCGATAAGGACGATCACGCCGGTGCAGTTCCTGCCCGCTGGCGGAAGCCGGTAACGCTCCACCGCCGGCGACCACAGGAACTTCAGCGCCCATGGCAGGGCGATCAGGGTGAGCAGGCCGATGCGGTCGAGCGGCAGGCCCTGGTCGCGCATCACGGCCGGGAGACCCGTCCAGGTGATGCCGCCGATCACGCTCTGCGCCACATAGAGGCCGCCGATCGCAGCGACGATGGCGGCCGGCGACGAGGCGGCCCGGTTCGAGACGGAGACCGACATCAGAAGCGATAGCGCAGGCTGCCGAACAGCGAGCGGCCCTCGTCGCGGTAGCAATAGCCGGCCGAGCAAATTGTCTGCTGGTTGTCGAACAGGTTCTTGGCGTCGATCTGCAGCTTCACGCCTTCGAGCTTCGGGTTGCGATAGCCGAAATCGTAGGACAGCGAGGCATCGACGAAGGCGCGCGCGTCGTTCTTGAAAGTATTGGTGTCGTCGCCGTAGCTCGCGCCGGCGAAACGCACGCCAGCGCCGAGCCCAAGCCCTTCAAGCGTGCCGTTCTCGAACTGGTAATGGCCCCAGAGCGACAGGATGTGGTTCGGCGTCGCCGACAGTTCCTTGCCGTCGGTGCCTTCGGCGCCGCGTTCGATCTTCACGCGCAGATAGGTATAGGAGGCGATGATGCTGAAGCCGTTATCGAGTGAGGCATTGGCTTCCAGCTCGACGCCGCGCGAGTTGAGGTCGAGCTGGCGCTGCTTGTTGATGCCGGTCGAGGCGTCGAAGACGACGCCGTCCTTCTGGTCGATGTCGAACAGCGCGGCGCTGACGGTCGCGTTGTGGTCGGGGATCTCGTATTTGACGCCGATCTCCTTCTGCGTGGCGATGGTCGGGCGGGCGACGCGGCTGACGGAACTCGAGACGTCGTCATAGACGAAGCCGATGTTGGGAGAGAACGAGGTCGAATAGTTGACGTAGGGGATGATGCCCCATTCGGTCCGGTAGGACAGGCCGACGCGGCCGGAGAAGGCGCTGTCCTTCTGCTTCGACTGGCTGAAATCCGCCGCGGTGGAGGTGGTGTCGACCCAGTCGTAGCGGCCGCTGGTGAACAGGGTGAAATCGTTCCACTCCATCTGGTCGTGCAGGTAGACTCCCAGCTGGTTCATCTCCTGCCCGCCGGAATGGGGGACGGGGGCGGCCTTGATATCCTCGACCGAGACGTAGGAGAGGCCGCTGCCGGCGTCATAGTCCGACCAGGCATAGTCGATGCCGGCAATCACGGTGTGCCGCACCGGCCCCGTGTCGAATTCGAGCTGCGCCATGTTGTCGACGACGAAGTTCTTCATCGTCTCGGTGTAGTGGCCCCAGTAGCGCTCAAGCGGCTGATCGGCGCCGATCGAGTAATGGCCGCTATATTCGATGTCCGAGTCGACGGCGTTGTAGCGCAGGTTCTGGCGCACGGTCAGCCAGTCGTTGAAGCGGTGCTCGAACTCGTAGCCGATGCGCCCCTGATCTTGGGTGAAGTCGTTCCAGGCCGGATCGCCTTCATAGACGTTCGACAGCACGCCATAGGCGGAGTTGTAGAAGGCCGCGGTGCCGCCGGTGACGGACTTCGAATATTCGCCGAGGATGGTGAGCTTGGTGTCCTCGTCCGGCTTGAAAGTGACGGCCGGCGCCAGATAGAGTTTATCGTCGGGATATCCGAGCAGGCCGGTCTCGCTCAGACGGCCGAGGCTGGTGAAGCGGTAGAGGATGCTGCCGTCGTCATTGACCGGCCCGGAAGCATCGAGCGCCGCCTGGAAGCGGTTGTGCTCACCGGCCAGCAACTCGATCTCATGGAACGGCTCGTCCTTGGGGCGCTTGGTGACGACATTGACGATGCCGCCCGGACCGCTGACGCCGTAAAGCGAGGAGGCCGGTCCCTTCAGGATGGTGACGCCCTCGATGCCGTAAGGTTCTGTCTTGAACCAGGCGGAAGGGCCGTTGTACTGGCGCACCCGTCGCGGAACATGCCGTTGTAGAAGGCCTGGAAGCCTCGCAGGAAAAAGGCGTCGTAGCGCGTGTCGAAACCGAAGCTGTTTGGATTGGCGCTGGCCGTATAGCCCAGCGCGTCGTTCAGTGTACGCGGCTTCTGGTCCTCGATCTGCTTCTGCGTGACGACCGAGACCGCCTGCGGGATCCTGGCGATCGGCGTGTCGGTCTTGGTGCCGATGCGGTCCTTCTTCGCGACATAGCCGTCCTGCTTCAGGATCTCGTTGCTCTCGGCGGTCACCTCGATTCTGTCGAGAACGGTGGCGTCGCCGCCTTCCTGGGCAATTGTCGGCCAGGCATGGCCGAGGATGGCGCTGCCCGCCAGCAATGATAATCCCCGGCGCCACGTCCTCGACCGCTTCGGCATTAACCTAATCTCCAATTCATGTTTTGGTTGCGCTCTCAAATATGAGTATGCGAGTCAAGTATTTTTTGGCACTTCGCCGGACTTGACGGCGTCACGTGGCGTCAGCCTTCCTGGCAGGCCGGGACAGGCGCGACGTCTTGTTCCGGCGCCGATCCGCGACGCAGGCCGAGGAAGACGACGATGGCGGTAAGCACGGTGATGGTCGCCAGCACGACGAGCAGCCGGTCGAAAGCAGTTTCATAGGCCTGGATGAGGACGGTGGCGCCTGCCGTCGGCAGATGTTGCGCCGCTCCGGCGATGTTGCCGGTTGCCAGAAGTTGTGCCGCGGCGGCCGCTTCGGCGGGCGAGACAAGCGCCTGAGTACCGAGCTGCGTGGCGGTGAAACCGGACAAAGTCGCCATGACGATCGCCAGGGCCACGCCCTCGCTGGCGACGCGGGTGGTGTTGAAGATGCCGACCGCCATGCCAGCGCGTTCCTTCGGCACGACGCTGACGGCGAGTCCGTCCATCAGCCCCCAGGGCAAGGCGATGCCGATGCCGATCAAGACCAGCGGGGCCACCAGCGCGTTGTCCGCCACGGGCACGCGACTGAGCCAGACCAGGCCGGCCGCGGCGAGGAGGAGGCCCACACCGCAGATGCTGGCCGGGGCGATCCAGCGGGCCACCTGGCCGGCCAGCAGCGGCAAGATCAGCAGCGGTCCAGACAGGCAGATCATCAATTGCCCCGCCTTGATCTCGCTCATCCCCTCGATGCCGATGAAGCGGATCGGCAGGAGCACGAGCAGGACGACGAAGGCATAGGCAGGGGAGGCGGCCAGGAACTGCACGCCGACGAAACGCGGAAAGCGGAACAGCGTCAGGTCCAGCATCGGCCGGCGCACCCGCCGCTCGACAATGACGAAGGCGGCAAAGCCGATGGCTGCCACGCCGAGAAGGGCGATAACGAAGGGATTGGCCCAACCGCTCTGCGGCGCCTGCAGCACGCCGTCGGTCAGCGCGGCGAGCGCGATGGTGAAGGTGCCGGCTCCCGCCCAGTCGAGCCCGGTTGCATTTGGGTCGCGCGATTCGCCGACGGTGCGCTGGCCAAGCGCGGCGGCGGCAACGCCAAGCGTCGCCACGAGAAGAAAGATCGCGCGCCAGCCGAATGCGTCGATGAGTAGGCCAGAGACAACAGGGCCGAAGGCAAGGCCGATGCCGAAGCTGGTGCCGAGGAAACTGAAGGCGCGCAAACGCGATTGCCCGTCGAATTCCTGCGCGAGCGCGGAGGCACCGCCGGCGAAAGCGGCGGCGCCGCCTATGCCTTGCAGGGCCCGGAACAGGTCGAACCAGACGATGTCTGGCGCCAGCATGCAGCCCAGCGCGGCAAGCACATAGGTGGCAAGGCCGGCTAGGAAGATCCGCTTGCGCCAAGGTTGTCGGCCAATGCTCCGGCGGCCATCAACCCGGCGCCGAAGGTCAGCATGAAGGCATTGGTCACCCAATTGAGCTCGATCGGATTGCCGCCAAGACCGGCGGCAATGCGCGAGAGCGCCACGGCTGGGCCGGTAAAGCTCAGCGGCATCGTCATGGCGGCAAGGCAAACCGACAGCAGCACAAGCCATCTGCCGGCCGGGCCGGTTCTGGTCATCAAGGTCATGGATTTTCCTATCGAGGCGGGATTTGCCGGCATGTCCTGACTGGCACAGCCGATCGCAACGACAAGATAGGGCGGCGACATTTCCGGCAAAATAGTATTAAATCTCCATTCATCTCGGAGCAAAACGCTCGAATAGGCTCATCATGGATCGTCTCAACGGCCTTCTGGCTTTCGCCCGCACCGCCGAGCTCGGCAGTTTCGTCGCCGCCGGACAAGCGCTCGGCATTTCCGCCTCCGCCGTCGGCAAGAGCGTCGCCCGGCTCGAGCAGGAACTCGGCGTGCGTCTCCTGCAGCGCAGCACGCGGCGTATCGGCCTGACCGAGGAGGGCAAGCTGTTCAACGAGCGGGTGCGCCGCATCCTCGACGATATCGACGATGCGGAGGCGATGCTGTCGCGGACACGCGAAACGCCGCATGGCCGGCTGCGCATCTCCACGCCCATCGTCACCTATCATCTGCTTTTGCCGGTGCTGTCGGAATTCATGGCGCGATATCCGGAAATCGAGCTCGATATCGATTTCAACGATCGCATCGTCGACGTCATCGAAGATGGTATCGACGTCGCGATCCGGAGCGGCGAGCTGCCCGATTCACGATTGGTATCGAGGCCCGTTGCGCCTTTTCGCATGATCTTGTGCGCAGCCTCGTCCTATCTCGATCGGCATGGCGCTCCCGGCACGCCGGCGGATCTCGCGGCCCATTTCGGCATACATTTCCGTTTTCTCAACAGCGGCAGGCTGCTCAACTGGCCGTTCATGACCGGGAGCGCCGCGCCGCAGATCCGTTCGATGCTGACCTGCAACAACATGGAGGCGTTGAAGGGCGCCACGATCGCCGGTCTCGGCATCGCCTGCATGCCCGATTTCCTGGTGCGGGAGGCGCTGCATGAGGGCAGGCTGCGCACCGTACTCGACGAGCATGTCGACGGACGCGGCCAGTTCCGCATGCTGTGGCCGTCCAATCGCCATCTTTCGCCGAAGGTCCGGGTCTTCGTCGATTTCCTCCCCGAAAGGCTTGCGGCGGGGCGATAGGCCCGGCAATCCAAACGAAGCTCCGCGGGGATGGTCAGTAGGTCGCGCGGCCGCCGGAGAGATCGAAAGTCGCGCCGGTGGTGAACGAGTTCTCGTCCGACAGCATGAAGACGACCATGGCGGCCGCCTCCTCGACCTCGACGAAGCGGCCGCGCGGCACTTTGCCGAGCATGTAGGCGACCTGCGCCTCGGTGAGCTGCTCGAGGATGCGGGTGCGGGCGGGCGAGGGCGTCAGCGCGTTGACGGAGATGTCGTGTCCGGCAAGTTCCTTGCCGAGCGACTTGGTCAGCGCCAGCACGCCGGCCTTGGCGGCCGAATAGGCGGCGGCATTCGGATTGCCTTCCTTGCCGGCCACCGAGGAGATGTTGACGATGCGGCCGTAGTTGCGCGCGACCATGCCGGGCACCAGGCGCCGGCAGCAGTAGAAGACGCCGTTAAGGTCGATATCGACGATCTGGCGCCATGCGGCGGGGTCGTAGTCCACCACGGTCGCCGCCGGCCCGGCAATGCCGGCATTGTTGACCAGGAGATCGACGGGACCAAGCGTGCGCTCGGTCTCGGCGGCGGCGCGATCGACTGCCTCGATCTGCGACTGGTCGCATAGGATCGCTTCAACGCGGCCGAGCGCGGCGAGTTCGGCAGCAGCTTTGCGCATTGCGGCCTGGTCGACGTCCCAGATGGCGACGCCGGCGCCTGACAACAGGAGGCGCCGGGCGACCGCAAAGCCGATACCTTGCGCGCCGCCCGTCACCACGGCGATGCGGCCAGACAGATCGACGGCATTCTGACGGCGTTCCATTGGCACTCTCCTCCGTTCCCTTAGAGCAATTCAGCATCCTGGTAGGATTGCTGACCTCCTCTGATTTTCTGTTTTTACGCAATTCCGGACCGAAAGCCGCTGAACATTTTTCCTGGAATTCCTTTCGCATTGGATAGCCCGGATCAGGCCCCAACGTTTCGCGCCACCAGTCTAGCTACGCTTGGCCCAATGAGCAGCACGACCAGGAAGCGCGCCGACTGCAGGGGCATGACGAAGAAGACGTCGACGTTCTGCGCCGCGGCGGCGATGATGGCGACAGTGTCCACGCCGACGGGGTTGGTCGCCAGATAGGCGGTCAGCGGATCGATGTCGAGCAGGCGGCTGGTCCGTCAGAGCTTTCGGATCGGGCCTGGATAGCGGGCCACCACATCATCCACCGTAAGCAAGGTAACGCCTTCCACAATGGCCTGAGCAAGAGGATACGGTCGAACGGGTCCTTGTGGATGGGTGGAAGTCCGTCAATGGCCAAGGCATGTTCACTGGCGATGGGTAATTCTTGATAGCCGTTGTCCAGAAGGCCTCGCCGCAGCAAACGCGGCTCCACGGTGAAGCCGGCTCTTCCAAGTCCACGTTTGATTGCGACTTCCCAGAGGCTGACGGCACTGAACAGCAGCTCGTTTGACGGATCTTCAATTTCGGCCAGGGCCGGAAGCGGCAGCCGATCCGGCTCACCGGCCGCCCACAACAGTAAGCGGGTGTCGAGCAACAACTTCACGCTTTGAGGCCGAACAGCTGCTCGATCTCATCGCCACCCATGCGATCGAAATCGTCGGGCACGGAAAACTGGCCGGCCATGAAGCCAAGCCGTTTTATATGCGGCGCGGCGGGCTGATCGATGGGGACGACCTTGACCAACGGCTTGCCCGCCTTGGCGATGATGAACGGTTCACCTTTGGCGGCCCGGTCGACCAGGCGCGAAAGATTGGTCTTGGCGTTGTGGATGTTTACAGTCTGCATGCTGGCTGCTCCAATCAGACTTAGTCCATTGAACTTGGTCTACCTGCTTGGATATCACAAGCGGTCGGAAATTACCCTTGAGGTGTGCCGTGCAGAAAGCTGCGATCTGCGGACGAGTGTTGAGACTGCCAGGAGGTCACCCGCCCTTTTCTGGCGCGGGAAGGCCGACGCCGCCGACCGGACGTGTCTCGATCTGGAATTCGAAGCCGGCGATGAAGGGACGCGCCCTGGCGATCGCCGCCTGGACTTCCGGCAGCTGCAGCGAGGCCTTGTGGCTCGCCTGGTCGGTCCACACTTCGGTGACCCAGATGGCGTCGGCGTCGGCCGGATCGGTGGCGATGATGTAGCTCAGGCAACCGGGGAGAGCGCCGGTGCTTTCGCGCAGCACGTCCATGACCGCATCGCGCTGGCCGCGCGCCGCCCGCATCTTGCCGATCAGTCCGTACATGCCCTTGCTCTCCCTCCAGGTTGCACGCTGCATCAAGTATGCAATCGCCAGCTCACGGCATCAACTGGCCGCCATTCACCTCGATCACCTGGCCGATGATGTAACCGCTCAACAGATCGGACGACAGGAACAGATAGGCGCCGACGCAATCCTCGGGCGTTCCGGCACGCCCTTGCGGAATGGTGGCGACCATCGCCTTGATCTGCTCGGCGCTCGAATAGCGTTCGTGGAACGGCGTCAGGATGGTGCCCGGCGCCACGGCGTTGACGCGGATGCCGAAGCCGATCAGTTCCTTGGCCATGCCGCGCGTCACGTTGGAAACGAAGGCCTTGGACGACCCGTAGAGGCCGGCGCCGCCGCCGGCGCCGTTGCGGGCGGCGATCGAGGTGGTGTTGATGATGAAGCCGCCCTGGCGCTTCAGCCATGGTATCGCCTTGCGCGAAGCGGTGAGCACCGAGCGCGCATTGAGGTCCATCACCGCGTCGTAATGCGCTTCATCCTGATCGGCATAGGCGACGCGGCCAAGCATGCCGCCGGCATTGTTGACCAGGCCGTCGAGCCGGCCGAAATGGTTTGCGCTCTCCTCGACGACGCGTTCGACGTCGGCAGGTCTCGAAAAGTCACCCTGGACCAGAAACACCTCGCCGCCATCGTCGCGGATGGATCCGGCCAGGTTCTCAGCGGCCTCGCGGCTCGCATTGTAGTGCAGCGCGACACGGCACTTCTGCGCCGCGTAGGCACGAACAAGTGCTGCGCCTATGCCGGTCGAAGCGCCGGTGACCAGCACCGCCTTTCCGGCAAGATCGGGGATGGCAAGTGTCGTCATGTCGGCTGGCCTCCGGGTTGCCATCCTTCGTAGGCCATCGCCGGCCTGGCCTGCAAGTCCGCGCGCATTCAGGGCCTGAGATAGACATAGCCCTGGTGCTGCAGTTCGGCGAGCTTCACGACGCCGCCTTTCTCGGCAAGCTCGAAGCCCGCCAGCAGGTCGGTCAGTGTGATATCCATGCCGTGCAGGGTGTTGCCGCAGGCTTGCGGGACGAGTCCCTGCTGAACAAGGCCGGCAAAGCGGCTGGAAACCGCACCGGAAGCGCCCTTCGACTTGAAGGCAGCCAGAGCCGGACCGTGCACCACAAGCACGATATCGACATTGCCGCCGGTGCCTTCATAGTGGTTCTTGATGTTGCCGAGGACGAAGTTGACCTTGTCGGCGTCGCTGAGGTGATAGGCGACTTTCAGCCTTCCCTCAGGCGTTGCCGCATTTGCACGGCTCAGGCCGAACAGGCCCGCGGCGCCTGCGAGACCGGCACGAAAAATGTCACGGCGCAGCATCCTGTCCTCCCTTGCCTTGCCCGTTCGCACAATTTTGCATGGTCCGGGCGCGCTCCTAGATTACTGCGTTTCACGGAAACGGCGAAACGCCCTATCTCCTTGTTTTTACGCAATTCCGAACGGAAAACTGCTCACACTTTTCCTGGAATTGCTCTAGCATGAAGCCAGTCCTGTGGCGGGAGGAGGATCATATGGCATCGAGGACCGTTGTGGGGAGGGCCATGGCGGGCGCGGTGTTTTGCGCCGCCCTTGTCGCTTTTGCCGGCGCAGCGCGCGCCGAACAACCGCCCAAGTTTCCCGAGCTCAGCCCGACCGGCGCTGACGCCTGCTTCGGCCGCGTTTATGATGCCGCCCATCTGAAGGCGCATCCGCGCCAGAAGGTGGCGCGCATCTTCTTCTACTACGGGCACGATCCGGTCAGCCGGCCGAACGAGGAGCCGAGCACGATGTCGGACGCCGCTTATAACGGCTTTCTCACCACCACGGTGCGCGGCGCCAAGAAGCCGGAGTGGGCGGCTGGCTGGTGCCGCAAGGAGGACCCGGACGACACCGCAAGCGGCATCCGCTGTGGCATGGAATGCGACCGCACGCTCGCCTCGCTGAAAGTCGACGACAAAGGCCGGCTGCTCCTCTCCAACGTACAGCCCGATGTGTATCTCGACGCCGGCGCTGAGGAGGATCTCGGCAAGGCCGAGTACAACAAGCAGGCGCTGGGCAGCGAGGATGACAATTTCAAGCTGGACCCGATGCCGGCCGAGACGTGCAAGGCGGAGTTCGCGCGCATCGACCCGATCGACCCGGCGCTGGGGGACCCGCTGCGCGTGCGGCTGAAGCCCGACCAGCCCTTCTGCTTCGGGCGTGACTACGACGATGCGCATCTGAAATCGCATCCCAACCAGCTGACGCAATCGATCCGCGTTTTCCGCGGACCTGTCGAGCTTGCCTCCTTCGCCGCCGGCGGCGATGCCGCGAACTGGCCGGATGGGGCGGATATCGCCGTTTCGGTGACGACGAGGCAGAAGGGGAAAAAGGTCACGCAGACCTATTCCTGCCAGGGCGAGGCCGACCAGTGGCGCTGTTCGGCGAGCGCGAAGATGAGCGATTTTTCCTGCGACATCTCGCAAAAGGAGATTTTCCTCAAGCGGGGCGCCAACGGCACCATGATGGTCGCGAACCCCAACAATGCGGTGGCAATTGTCGATCTCTGCTCGAAGGCGGCGGATGGCAAGACGAAATCCGACGACAAGGTCTACCGGCTGAACCCCATGCCGCAGTCGGCCTGTGCGCCGTAACCAGCGCTTCGTCATTCTAGGGTCTTCGCGACGGAGCTTCGCTCCTAGTCCGCCCTAGAATGACGAAATTGAGAGGCTCCGGCCAATCTCCAATGTCTGCCATGCTGGCACCTCAGGCGAAAGGCACCGCCGTGGTGCCTTTCGGCAGCTTGGCCTCATCATCCGGCTCGACATGGATGGTGACGCGCACCGAGGGGATCTCGGCTTTCAGCGCATCCTCGATGCGGTCGCAGATGACATGGCTGGCGCCCACGGTCATGTCTGCGTCGACCACCAGATGGAACTCGATGAAGGTGGCGCGGCCGGCAATGCGCGTCTTGAGGTCATGCACTTCGAGCGCGCCCTTCGAATTGGCCGAGATGATGTCGCGGATCTGCATGTGCTCCTGGGTGTCTACGGCGCGGTCCATCAATCCGTTCATCGACGAGCCGATCACATGCCAGCCCTGCCACAAGATGTTGAGCGCGACGATCACTGCCAGCGCCGGGTCGAGGATCTGCCAGCCGGTCAGCACCGCGCCGACAAGTCCGCCGAGCACACCGACGGACGTCACCACATCGGTCATGATGTGCTGGCCATCGGCCACGAGCGCCGGCGACTTCGCGCTGCGGCCGGTGCGGATCAGTGTCCAGGCCCAGATCGCGTTAATGACCGTCGCGACGCCGTTGACGGCAAGGCCCTGCCGGGGCTGCTCGAGCGGGGCTGGATGTCGCCAGGACTGCCAGACCTCGTTGAGGATCAGCAGCGCCGCGACGACGATCAGCACGCCTTCGAGGACGGCGGAAAAATATTCGGCCTTGTGATGGCCGAAGGGATGGTCCTGGTCGGCGGGCTTGTAGCTGACCTGGATCGCCCAGAAAGCGGCGGCCGAAGCAATCACGTTGACGATCGATTCCGCCGCGTCCGAATAGAGCGCGACCGAGCCGGTGATGTACCAGGCGACAAGCTTGAGGGCGAGCACGACACCGGCGACGACGATCGACCAGAACGCAAGGCTGGCGACCCTTTGCCTGGCCGCCGCCTTTGCTTCCGCCGTTGTCATCGTCGTTGCCGCATTCATCCCAACGTGCCGCCTAGGCGGCCTTTTCCTTGGCCTTGCGCGGCAGATGCGCAACGATGTTCTCGATGATGCGCATGCCGGCATTGTGACCGAGCGTCATGATCGATTCGGGATGGAACTGCACCGCCGCGATCGGCTCCTTGCGGTGCTCGAAGGCCATGATGATGCCGTCCTCGGTCTCGGCGGTGACCACGAAGCCGTCGGGCAGGCGAACCGGGTCGGCGAAGATCGAGTGATAGCGGCCGACGGTCACTTCCTTGGGCAGTCCTGAGAAGATGATGCCGGGCTTCGAAACGCGGATGCGCGACGGCTTGCCATGCATGGGGATGTGCAACTGCCTGAGCTCGCCGCCATAAGCTTCAGCCAGCGCCTGCAGGCCAAGGCAGACGCCAAAGATCGGCAGGTCGCGGCTGCGCGCTCGTCTGATGGTGGCGGCGCAGTCGAAATCCTTCGGCGTGCCCGGGCCGGGCGACAGCACGACGAGGTCGGGCCGCAGCCGCTCGAAGACCTCCTCCGGCACCGGCGTGCGCACGGTGGAAACGTTGGCGCCGGTCTGGCGGAAGTAGTTGGCCAGGGTGTGGACGAATGAGTCCTCGTGGTCAACGAGCAGGATGTTGACGCCATCGCCGACGCGCGCGGTGGTGCGCTCGGTCCCGGTGGCGTTGCCGGTCTTGGCGTCGCGGATGGCGGAGAGCATGGCGGATGCCTTCAGTTCGGTTTCGGCTTCTTCTTCCTCGGGAACGCTGTCGAAAAGCAGCGTGGCGCCGGCGCGCACCTCGGCGATGCCGTCCTTGATGCGGATGGTGCGCAAGGTGAGCCCGGTGTTCATGTCGCCGTTGAAGTTGGCCATGCCGATCGCCCCGCCATACCAGGCGCGCGGGCTCTTCTCGTTCTGCTCGATGAAGCGCATGGCCCACAATTTCGGCGCGCCGGTGACGGTGACCGCCCAGGCGTGGGACAGGAAGGCGTCGAAGGCGTCCATGCCTTCGCGCAGCCGGCCCTCGATGTGATCGACGGTGTGGATCAGGCGCGAATACATCTCGATCTGGCGGCGGCCGATCACGCGCACCGAGCCGGGTTCGCAGACGCGCGACTTATCGTTGCGATCGACATCCGAGCACATTGTGAGCTCGGACTCGTCCTTTGTCGAGTTGAGCAGCTTCAGAATCTGCTCGCTGTCGGAGATGGCGTCGTCGCCGCGCTTGATGGTGCCCGAGATCGGGCAGGTTTCGACTCGGCGGCCGTTGACGCGCACGAACATCTCCGGCGAGGCGCCGATCAGATATTCGTTTTCACCGAGATTGATGAAGAAGGAGTAGGGCGAGGGGTTGATCGATTTCAGCTTGCGCGAGATGTCGGAAGGCTGGGTCTCGCAGCGCTCGTAGAACATCTGGCCGGGCACGACCTCGAAGAGGTCGCCGCGCTTGAAGCTCTCCATGGCGCGCCGCACCAGGTTTGCATATTCGCCCGGCTCGTGGTCGCCGCGCGGCGGGACGCGGTCGGCGGTCCTGAACGGCTCGACTTGGGCATCGCGGGCCATGCCTTCGGTCGAAAAGCCTTCGCCGCAATAATCGTAGCGGTCGGTCCAGGCCTTGGTCGAATAGTGGTCGACCACGAGGATCTCGTCGGGCAGGAACAGCACCAGGTCGCGCTGGCTTTCCCTGCGCTCGAGCTTGTACTCGACAGGATCGAACTGGAAGGCGAGGTCGTAGCCGAAGGCGCCGTAGAGGCCGAGATTGGCGTCCTCGGCGGTCTTGAAGAGCGCCGTGATGGCGCGCAGCACCGTGAACACGGACGGAACGCGGCTGCGCTCCTCCTCGGTGAAGACGCGGCCGGGTTTTGCCACATCGAGGCGGATGAGTGTCTTCGAGGTTTCGACGATCGCCACTTCGCTGAGTTCGCCAAGCACCTTGCCGGTCACCGGCAACAACACTTCGCCGCGCTTGTTCATCGCTTCGATGCGCATTGTGCGTCCCCGCGCGGAAATCACCAGCGGCGGATCGATGATGGCCGTATCCCAGCGCGTGTAGCGGCCCGGATATTCGTAGTTGGAGGAGAACACGGCGCCGCGGCGCGAATTGAGGCCGTCGACATAGGCATCGATCGCGCCTTCATAGGGTCTGTCGTGCCGCTCGCGGGTGATCGTCACGCCGCCCGCGGTGACGAAGCGCTCGGCCCCGTTGTCCAGAACTTTAGTCGTCATTGCCGTCTCCATCAGCGTCTTGGGCAACGGACCCGGGAATGGCGTTAAAAAACAAATGGCCGCCCGGACATTCCGCTGCGGCCACCCTCTTTTTCACGCGCACACGCACGAACAGGCCGCTGTCAGCGAGCCCACCACCAAACGGTCTTGTTCGAACGCATGTTCATCCCGACTCCCATAGCGGCGAATGGAGGTCCATGCAACTGGATTTCACGCCGACGCGGAACGCGCGGCCTCAGTCTTCCAGCGTGCCGGAGCGCGCGTCGCTGCTCCTGGCGTCGCCGGCGAGCTTCAAAAGATCCTCGCCGGCGCGGATGATGCGGCGCGAGCGGCGGGTGAGGATGAAGCCCGATTGCGGGGCAAACACTTCCGTGCGGCCGCCGGCCTCGCCGGGCGCATGGACGATCGTCGCCAACCTGTCGCCTTTCTTGACGCGGTCGCCGGGCTTGACGTCGTAAAGGATCGCGCCGGCCCTGGGCGAAGGCATCATGTCGATGTTTTCTAGCGCTACGACCGGTCCGGAAAATTTCTCGAATTTCGGCACGGATGAGTCCTGAACGACGCCGCGCGTTACCAGCAGTCGGTAAAGTCCCGCAGCATCGGCCGCGGCCAGGGCGGCGTCGACATCGAGTATGCCGCGATATTCGACCGTGGTGACGGCGCGGCGATCGAAGCGCGCGACGCTCGCCGGCACGTTCTGGTAGGGCATGATCGAGGCGCCTTCGAAGGTGCCGGTATCGTCCTCGCTCCACAGCAGGACGGCTTCGGCGCCCATGGCGGCGGCGCAATCGGCCATATGCGGCCACAGGCTGGTGTGGATGTAGAGATAGGCGAGACCTTCGTCGTCGCAGTGGAGGTCAAGCACGATGTCGGTACCGAGCGAGAGCTGGACGAGCCGGTTCTTCAACCGGCGATCGGCGCCGCCCAGACTGACATCCGGCAGAAGCCTGGCGTCGGGTGCGGCAAGCAGCGGGAAGGAGCGGTTGAAGTTGGTGCGGGTGCCGAGATTGAAGCGGCCCTGATGCTCGCCGAAGTGATATTGCGCGCGGCCGATCGGGTTGGCCCAAGCCACGATGGTGATCGAACCCTTGATGCGGCCCTCGGCCTCCGCCTTGGCCAGCATCGGCATCAGCGCATCGATGGCGACGACGCCCGGCAGCTCGCCGGCATGCAGCGCCGCCTGCAGATAGGCGGAAGGAGCTGCCTTGTCCTTGCCCTCGAAACGCAAGACCGGAAATCGTAGACGACGCCTTCGCTGTCACCGGCGATGCGTTCGATCGTCTTCTGCATGGGATACTCCGCGTGAAGAGGTTTCACCCATGCATTTTTGCGATCGGGCTGTCGAGTGGTCCAGCCGCGCCGGGCTGTCGGGGCAGCGTGGCTACGGCGAAGACGCCGAGCCTTGCTACGGGGAAGTTGCCGAGCCTAACCGCTATGCCCTTTTCCTGGAATTGCTCTACTCCAGCGGCTTCAACTCCTGGGCGATGGTCGGCAGCAGCTCCGAGACGGTCGGATGGATGTGCATGGCGCGCGCCAGCGTCGAGATCGGCGCCTTCGCGTACATGAGGTCGAGCACGCAGTGGATCGCCTCGTCGCCGCCTGGCCCAAGCACGGAGCAGCCGAGGATTTCGCCGGTGTCTGCATCGGCCAGGATTTTCATGAAGCCCTGGGTTTCGCCCTTCTCGACCGCGCGGCCGACACGCGTCATCGGCCGCTGTCCGATCAGCGCGCGGCGGCCGGATTTCTTCACCGCGGCTTCCGTCATGCCGCAGCGCCCGAGCGGCGGGTCGATATAGAGCGCATAGGCCTCGACGCGGTCGCTGACCTTGCGCGCATCATTGTCGAGCAGGTTGGCGGCGACGATCTCGAAGTCGTTGTAGGAGGTGTGGGTGAAGGCGCCCTTGCCGTTGCAGTCGCCCATCGCCCAGATGCCCGGCACATTCGTGCGCAACTGGTCGTCGACGACGATATAGCCGCGCTGGTCGACCGCGACGCCGGCCTTGTCGAGGCCGAGATCGTCGGTGTTGGGCGTGCGCCCCAGCGCCAGCAGCACATGCGAGCCGACCGCCGCCGGCTTGCCGGCGGAGAAGGTGACGGCGATCCCATTGCCTTGCCTGGCAAAGGCGATGTCGTCCGCGCCGACATGGACGGCGATGCCCTCGTTTTCGAGTATCGATTGGATGGCGGCGGAGGTGTCTTCATCCTCGCGGCCGGTCAGCCGCGGCGCCTTCTCGATCACCGTGACTTCTGAGCCGAAGCGGCGGAACATCTGCGCGAATTCGAGCGAGATATAGCTGCCGCCGACGACGATCAGATGACTGGGCAGCACATCGAGATCCATCATCGAGGAATTGGTGAGATAGGGGACGTCGTTGATGCCGGGCAGATTGGGCACCGAGGCGCGGCCGCCGGTATTGAGGAAGATCTTTGGCGCGGTGAGCAGCTCGTCGCCGACGCGCACCGTGTCGGCGGATTCGAAACGCGCATGGTCGCGATAAAGCGTGCAGCCCTTCATGCCGGCGATCCATTTTTCGAGATTGCCGCGGGCGTCGTTGGTGACCTTGTCCTTGCGCGCCTTGATGCGTTTGTAGTCCACGCCGACTGGGCCCGACAGCGCGACGCCATAGTCGGCGGCGCGGCGGGCGAGATGCGCGGCATAGGCGCTCGCCACCATCGCCTTGGTCGGCATGCAGCCGGTGTTGACGCAGGTGCCGCCGATGAACTTGCGCTCGATCAGCGCAACCTTCATGCCGGCGGCCTCGAGCCGGCCGACCAGCGGCGGGCCGGCCTGGCCGGCGCCGATGACGATGGCGTCGAAGCTCTTTGCGCTCATGCGACGGCCGCCACGATGAGCAGCCCGCCGATGATGGCGACTGCATCCTCGATGAAGGCGGCGGGCTGATCCTTGCCGAAGGCGGCGGCGAGCCGGCCGCGGGCCTCGGCGCCGCCCAGCGTGCCGATCACCGCGCCGATCGCGCCGGCGACCAGGCCGCCGATGGTGGCGCCGGCGGTCTCGCCGATCACCGCGCCGCAGAAGGCGCCGACCACGATGCGGGTGCCGAACTGCGGCGGCACCTTGCGGCTCGGCGTCGACGGCAGCTGGTCGGCGACCAGCTCGACGATGGCCAGGATGGTGAAGATGCCGACGGCGATCCAGTGGCCCATGAAGCTTGCCCAGGTGCCTGTGACCGGCAGCCAGCCGAGATAAGAACCCCAGGCGACGGCGGCGGGCGCGGTCATGGCGCGCAGGCCGGCAATGACGCCTATCAGCAGTGCCAGAATGTAAAGCATGATCGATCCCCCTCAAACGAGACCGTTGCATGGTCTCGCAACGGCAGGCTAGCAGAAGTCAGGCGTTTGGCTACGGGGCTTTTGGCAGCAGACGAAATCTGGAGATGCCACCATGACGACAAGCGAACGCATAAAGATGGCGGCGGGCGAATGGTACACCTGCATCGACGATGAACTGGAAGCGTTGCGCGTTGTCGCAGGCGATGCGGTGTTCGAGCACAACAGCCTGCCGCCCCGGCAGCGCGGCAATATCGCTCCCGCCTTACTGGCGCTGCTTGGCGGCGTGGGCGAGGGCGCGCGCATCGAGGCGCCGTTCCATTGCGCCTATGGCTTCAACCTGTTCCTCGGCGAGGGCGTCTTCCTCAATGCCGGTTGCACCATCCTCGATACCGCGCCGGTGCGCATCGGCAAGGGGACGATGCTCGGGCCCAATGTGCAGATCTACTGCGCCGAGCATCATCGCGAAACTGCCGGCCGGCTGGCCGGACTGGAGATCGCCAGGCCGGTGACGATCGGCGACAATGTCTGGATTGGTGGCAGCGCGGTGATCCTCGCCGGCGTCAGCATAGGCGAGGGCGCCATCGTCGGCGCGGGCGCGGTGGTGACCCGCGACGTGCCGGCCAATGCGACCGTCGTCGGCAACCCGGCACGGGCCGTTACAAGAGGCTGAGTCCGCCTGGCGCCTTGGTGCTTCGGGAAAACTCGCGCCGATACTGCCTCGGCGAGGTTCTTAGCCGCGCGGCAAAATGCTGGCGCAGCGAGGTGGCGCTGCCGAAACCGGCTTCGAAGGCCACGATGTCCATCGATTTGTCCGTCTGTTCCAGCAGCCTTTGCGCCAGCGCGACGCGTTGGTCGGCAAGCCAGTCGCCGAAGCTGGTGCCGGTGGTTTTCTGGAAGCGGCGCGTGAAGGTGCGGCGGGTAAGGCCCGCTGCTTCGGCGACACTGTCCAGGCTGTGGGCTTCGCCGAGCGACGCCCGCACGTCATCGAGGGCCTTGGCGAAGCGGTCGGCGTTCGGCGTCGGCGCAAGCGGGCGCTCGATGAACTGCGCCTGCCCGCCCTGCCGGTGCGGCGAGAGCACGACATGGCGGGCAAGTCGAAGGGCGGCCTCCGCGCCGTAGCGAGCGCGCACGATGTGCAGACAGCAGTCGAGCCCGGCGGCGACGCCGGCCGAGGTGATGATGTCGCCGTCGTCGACATAGAGCACGTCGGCGTCGATCGCGATGTCGGGATGAAGCTTCCGCAACCGATCCGTATAGGCCCAGTGGGTCGTCGCTTTGCGCCCGGCCAGCAAGCCGGCGCCGGCAATGGCGAAGGTGCCGAGGCACAAGCCCACGAGCAAAGCACCACGCCGAGGCGCGCGTTGCAGAGCATCCTTGAACGGCGCGGCCAGAGTATCCTCGAGATCCTTCCAGCTCGGGATGATGACGATGTCGGCTTCGTCGAGCGCCGAAAGCCCATGCGGCACGACGATGCTCAGCCCGGCATCGGTATGAATGGGTCCCTCCTCCATCGCGCAGACGCGGAAGTCGAAACGCGGCAGCCCAAGCTTGGTTCGATCGGCGCCGAACACCAGGCACGGCACGGAGAGATGAAACGGGCTGATACCGTCGAAAGCGACAGCGGCGATGATCGGGTTCTTCATGGCAGACATCGTTTCCGTTGAAAGCCGAATGTCCCAATTCTTTCGATCGTTGTCAATCGGGCCACTTCCTCGACCTGAAACATCCGCCTAGCTTTGCGCCATCAACCCGGTCGAAAGGAAAACCGCCATGTCAGCACCAGCCACCCAGCCGCGCCGCGCGCTTGTCGTCGTCGATGTCCAGAACGACTATGACGGCGGTAATCTCGCCATCCAGCATCCGCCCTTCAACGAGACCGTCGCCAATGTTGCGCGCGCCATGGATGCCGCCGCGGCGGCCGGCATCAAGATCGTCGTCGTCAAGCAGATGGCGCCCGAGACCTCGCCGATCTTCGCCAAGGGCAGCCATGGCGGCGAGTTGCATGCCGAGATCGCCAGGCGCGGCCGCGACCACTATGTCGAAAAGACGCTGCCTTCGGCCTTCACCGGCACGGATCTTGAAGACTGGTTACGCGCCAACGCCATCGATACGATCGCGGTCGTCGGCTACATGACCCACAATTGCGATCTGTCGACCATCATCCATGCGGTGCATATGGGCTTTGCCGTCGAGTTCCTTTCGGATGCCAGCGGCTCGGTGCCTTATGCCAACAGCGCCGGCTTTGCATCGGCCGAGGACATACATCGGGTGGTGAGCGTGGTTCTGCAGTCGCGCTTCGCCGCGGTGCTGAAGACCGCCGAATGGGTCGATTGCCTGAAGACCGGAAGACTGCCCGAGCGCGACGCGATCTACGCATCGAACCAGCGGGCCTTGCAGCGGGACGCTGCCTAGCTCCGCTGAACTCGGGAATGAAAAAGGGCGCCGCGGTGAGGCGGCGCCCTTGGTCGTTTCCAGCCTGAAGGATGTTTAGAACAGTCCTTCGATCTGACCCTGCTCGTTCAAGAAGATCTTTTCCGAAGACGGCGCCTTGGGAAGCCCCGGCATGGTCATGACCTCACCGCAGATGATGACGACGAAGCCGGCCCCGGCCGAGAGCCTGACCTCGCGCACCGGCACGGTGTGGCCGGTCGGCGCGCCGCGCAGGTTCGGGTCGGTCGAGAACGAGTACTGGGTCTTGGCCATGCAGACCGGCAGGTTGCCGTAGCCGGCCTGCTCCCAGGCATGCAACTGGTCGCGGATCGACTTGTCGGCGATCGCCTCGTCGCCGCGGTAGATGCGCTTGACGATGGTGTTGACCTTCTCGAACAGCGGCATCTCGTCCGGATAGAGCGGCGAGAACTGCGAGGCGCCGGATTCTGCGATCTCGACCACTTTCTTCGCGAGGTCCTCGATGCCTGCCGAGCCCTGCGCCCAGTGCTTGCACAGGATGGCCTCGGCGCCCTGCGCCTTGACGAAGTCCTTCATCGCCTGGATTTCGGTTTCGGTGTCGGTGGTGAAGTGGTTGATCGCAACGACGGCAGGCACGCCGAACTGCTTCACATTCTCGATATGGCGACCGAGGTTCAGGCAGCCTTTCTTGACCGCCTCGATGTTTTCCTTGCCCAGGTCTTCCTTCTTGACCCCGCCATTCATCTTCATGGCGCGCACGGTGGCGACAATGACCGCCGCCGAAGGCTTCAGCCCCGCCTTGCGACACTTGATGTCGAAGAACTTTTCCGCGCCGAGGTCGGCGCCGAAGCCGGCTTCGGTAACGACATAGTCGGCAAGTTTCAGCGCTGTCGTGGTGGCGACGACCGAGTTGCAGCCATGCGCGATGTTGGCGAACGGGCCGCCATGCACGAAGGCGGGGTTGTTCTCCAGCGTCTGCACCAAATTGGGCTGCATGGCGTCCTTGAGCAGAACCGCCATGGCGCCGTCGGCCTTGAGGTCGCGGGCATAGACCGGCGACTTGTCGCGGCGGTAGGCGACGATGATGTCGCCGAGGCGCTTCTCGAGATCCTTGAGGTCGGTGGCGAGGCACAGTATCGCCATCACTTCCGAGGCGACGGTGATGTCGAAGCCGGCCTCGCGCGGATAGCCGTTGGCGACGCCGCCGAGCGAGCAGATCATCTCGCGCAGCGCCCGGTCGTTCATATCCATGACGCGGCGCCAGGCGACGCGGCGGGTGTCGATGCCGAGCTCGTTGCCCCAGTAGATGTGGTTGTCGATCAGCGCCGACAGCAAATTATGCGCGGTGGTGATGGCATGGAAGTCGCCGGTGAAGTGGAGGTTCATGTCCTCCATCGGCACTACCTGGGCCAGGCCGCCGCCGGCGGCACCGCCCTTGACGCCGAAATTCGGGCCGAGCGAAGCCTCACGGATGCAGACGATCGCCTTCTTGCCGATGCGGTTGAGACCATCGCCAAGGCCGACCGTGGTGGTGGTCTTGCCTTCGCCGGCCGGGGTCGGGTTGATAGCGGTGACCAGGATCAGCTTGCCGTCCTTGTTGCCCTTCACCGACTTGATGAACTCGGCCGAGACCTTCGCCTTGTCGTGGCCATAGGGTAAGAGATGCTCGTTCGGGATGCCGATCTTGGCGCCGATCTCCTGGATCGGTTTCTTCTTGGCGCCGCGCGCGATCTCGATGTCGGACTTCACTTCGGCCATGACGGCTTTCCTCTGGATTGGACGGTGGAGGGTTTGATCATCTGTGCATGTTCGAAACGCCGCGCGGACGCAAGGGCAAGTTCTAACCCTGTCGCAGCCGCGGCGTCAACTTCCATGCAACTAAGTTTCCTGTAAAGAAAAAAATGCTGTTCCCGGTCCGACCCTGTTCGGGTCTTCGGCCCCGGTCGCTTGCGGCGTATAGAAGCCAGACCGAAGGCCGTTCCGCCGTCTCAAAACAGCCGCTGAATACGCGAAAAGCGACAGAGGCGACGGCGCAAATCCACCATCGCCCGCGTCGCCGCGAGACGGCGCTATTGCGTCAGCACGTTGCTGATCTCGACCATGTTGGAGCGCACGCGCAGAATGTAGAAGCCCATCGTCGTCAGATGCGTCGGCAGGAGCCAGCCATCCTCGCGGCCGTTGGCGATGATGAAGGGCTGGATGCGCAGCGCCGAGACGAATTGCGAATCCATCGTGTCCCAAAGGCTCTGCAGGTGCTTTTCCTTGATCACGTCGTCGAAGTCGGCCTGGGCGCCCTTCATCAGGCCGTAATATGCATAGAGCTGACCATAGGCGAACCAGAAGCGGTCGTCGGCGCGGGTATCGAACCAGCCATCGTTGTGGTTCTCCGCGCGCTCCTTGAGGATGGCCGAGGTAGATCCGATGTCCGACGAGATGCGGTCGATATATTGCTTCAGATTGTCGGCACGGGCGTCGAACGTCGCCTGGCAGGTGGCCAGCCGGGCGTTGAAATTTCGCAACTTGCGCACCGCGTCGCGATAATAGCTCGGCGTCGGCGTCTTGGGGCCGAACGGGTTCAGGCCGAAATACCAGGTGTACTCGTCGAACTGCAGATTGCCGCGCGCATCCTGCAGGTCGGCGTCGATCTGCGAGGTCGTGCGCACGCGGCCGAGATTGTCGGCAAGCTCGGTCGCGGTGCGCCGCACCGCCTGGTTGATGCCGCGCTGGAAGGACGCCTTGTTGTCCATCCACGGCGTGTTGTCCCAGTTGATACCGAACAGGCCGAGCTTGTAGAGGATCATCGACGAGACCCAGGCATTCTGATTGACGTTGAAATCCGTCAGATCGGCGGCGACCTGGGCAATCGCCGAGTTGCCGCATGTCTTGGCCGTATCGGTGCCGCTGCCGGCCGAAACCTGCTCGCCCGCCGACACGTTCCGCTTCTCCAAAGTGTAGGTGTCGGGATAGTTCGGGTTGAAATTGTTCCACCACTGCGTGGCGTAGAAGAAATTGGCGTAGAGGCCGATCAATACCAGAATGGCAAGGCCGACCACCGCCTTGAGGATCCAGCCACGCTGGCCGTACCAGCGGCCCACCCACATGAACGGCCACAGGACGAGGCCGATGACGAAGCCGATACCGCGGCCGATCCATTGAAAAATCTGGGTGAAGAAGTTCACGATCGGGTCGAGCATGGCTGTTTCACCCCTCAGTCAGTCAGGCCGTAAAGGCGCGCGCGGAACGCCGCCTTGTCCTTCAAATATGTGGTTTTCAGAACGTCCACAACATGGCTTCGCCAGGCGTCGCTGAAGCCGTCATAATCCTTGTAGAAGCCGGGCTTGTTGAAGACGTAGCGCGAAACGAAGTCCTGCGGCACGAAATCCGAGATCAGCTGGTTGGTCAGCCAGGCATCGGGGTGTTCGGGCTTGGCGCGCATGACCAGGAAGCGCTGGCGCGGGGGCACATCCTCGATCTTGAGGTGGCCGAGCTGGGCGATCTCGCGCTTGGCCGCGTTGAGGAACGGGAAATTGCCGTCGCTGGCGATCAGGTCGGCATGGCCATGAATCCAGGTCTGCAGCCAGACCTTGTCGACATCGGTCAGGTTGCGATTGGGCTCGGCATCACGGATCAGCGCACGCACGACCATTTCGGCGCGGTGTTCGAGATAGCCGGACGTCTCGATCCAGGAGGCGCGCGGTAGGTCGAGGCGGCCGGTGGCGGCAAGGAAGCCGAACACCTTGTCGGCGTCGTTGATCGACAGATAGCTCACCTGCCAGGGCCGCGAGCGGCGGAAGCCGGGAGCGGCCGGGTCGCTGATCACCGTCGTCATATCGGGGTCGACGAAGACATAGAGGCCGCCGAAATGGCTGGTCCAGTAAGCGTTGTGGCGGAAGATCACCTGGTCCGGCACCAGCGCGTTCTCGCGGATGTCACCGCAGACCTTGGCAAGATCGACCATGCGCTGGAGCATGGCATTGTCGCGCCAGGCATCGGGCTCCTGCTTCAGCCGGTCGACCAGCTTGCCGAGTTCGGCCGCCTTGCCCAGCACGTCTTCGGCCGATAGCACCTTGAACTCCACCTGGTTGATCGACAGCAGGTCCTCGATGTCGTTGACCTTGGGAACCGAGTCCTCGATCTCGCCGTAGATGACGTCCTTGATGGTCAGCGCGTCGATGGCGCGCCGGTTCTTCGACATGAACTCGAACATCAGCTGCGAGGTGTTGGAGAAGGCGGTGTGCACCACCGGCAGGTCGATCTGCGACGGCGTCAGGATGATGAAGCGGCGGTTGACCTCGTTGGGATCGAGATAATCATAGTCGCCGCACTCCTCGGCGATTTCGGGCGAGAAGCCGGTGCGGTCGATCTGGAAGCTCTTGAGCTTGGTCGGCTCGAGGCCGAAAGCGGCAAGCGCGTTGTTGTAGCGCTGGATGAGATGCGGCTCGTCCACGGTCAGCAAGCGGCCATAGATCAAGTCGTTGTCGCGCAGGAGGTCGGGCTTTTTTGTGGAGCGGGTCATTGGCTAAGGCCCGAGGGATATGGCCTTGAAGAGCGAAGCGGCGACGTTGACGCCCCCCTCTCCCCGTCCTTCACGGGGAGAGGGTAAGGGTGAGGGGCGGCGCCAGCGCTCAAAGGTTTGTCTCCCCATAGCTACCTGCAGCAATAAACCGAAGCTCGTGCGTTTCGATCAGACGATCGAGACGGCATTCGATTGCAGCAAGTATGGTTTCGAGTACCTCATCCCGCTCTTTCAATACAGCGACATTCCAGAAGCGGAGGACGGACCAATTGTTTGAGACCATGAAGCGATCCCTAGTCTGGTCGTAGCTATTGCCTGCATGCTGGCTGCCGTCGACCTCGATAACGAGCCGGCACTCCCCTGCAAGCAAAATCAGCGAAATAATTGCCTATCGGAAACTGCCGCACAAATTTATGGCCGTTCAATCGTCTGTCGCGTAGTTCCATCCAAAGCGCTGTTTCCGCGTCGTTATCCGACTGTCGGAGGCGTCTTGCCCGTTTCGTCGTCGCGACTTCTGGTCCACGCACGGCGCTGCCCCTCACCCTTACCCTCTCCCCGTGAAGGACGGGGAGAGGGGGGCGCCGACGTTGGCACCACACCCTGCCGAACTTGCGGGCTGCGAAGGAGGCCTACGCATTCCACAAACCCTTCTTCTTCAACTCCTCCATCTCGCGCGCCGCGCGCTCGCGCAGCCTTGCGTCGCGCAGGAGCTTTTCTACTGCTGCATCATCCGACTTGTCGGAATAGCGGAATTCGGAATCGGCGTAGCGGTTGATCTCCTGCATGACCATGTCCATCGAGAATGGCCCGCGCAGTTCCTCGATCATCACCTTCTTGTCGTCGTAGCTCTTGTGCATGAAGGCTTCCGGCTTCTCGAACCAGTCATCCGGAAGCTCGATGTCCATGGCGCGCATCTTGATGGCGTCGGTGACGTTCTTGATGGCGCGGCCGGTGAAGCGCGGCTCGGCGTCCTTGATCATGTGCAGATAGGTGCCGACATCGGCCATGGTCTTCGGCGCGCCATTCTCCTTCATGTAGCGCTCATAGACCTTCATCAGCCCGTCTTCCTGCGGCTTCTCGTGCTCTTCATAGGCCTCGGCCACGGCGCGCTGGATCTCCTGCGCGGCACAGAGCTCGTGCTCGCCGAGCGGGATCTTGTGGTTCTTGCCGGCCAGCAGCACGAAGATGTCGATATAGTCGTCGCGCGTCTGCGGGCCGTCGACCAGCCAGCGCGCGCCGGCGCGCTGGCGCAGCGCGTCGTCGACATTTTCCGGATAGTTGGAGAACATGCCGAAGGAGCAGTTGCCGCGCACCACCGTCGAGGCGCCGGCGAAAGCGTCCATCAAGACGCCGGTGATTTCCTGCTGGCCGGCCGAAGCGCGGTCGTCGGAGCGGCGAGCGGCCACCTGGTCGATGTCGTCGATGGTGCCGAAGCCGATGACGCGCGGATTGAGCACGTTGTTGATGAACTGGCGGCAGTTCTGGCCGGACTTGCCCTGATAGGACGAGATCTGGTCGACGCCGAAATTCTCATAGGCGAACGGATAGCCGGCAACCTGGCAGTAGCCATTGACGAGGCCGGCGATCATCTGGATCAGCGTCGTCTTGCCGGTGCCCGGCGCTCCGTCGCCGATGAAGGTGAACAGGAAGCCGCCGAGCTCGACGAACGGGTTCAACTCGCGCTCGAAATCATAGGCCATCAGCATCTTGGCCAGCCTGACCGACTGGAATTTGGCGATGTGGTTGCCGACGACCTCTTCCGGTTTCTTGAAGGTCATCACCAGCGGCTTGGAGCGCTTGCCGGGAGCGACGTCGAAACCGTCGAGGGTGAAATCGTCGACATCGATGCGGATATGCGCGTTCTCGAATGGGCCGATGCCGTCGAAGCGGCCTTTTCGCGCCAGAAGCCCGTCGATGGCGAGGCGGGCAAAGGCCCGCGCCCGCGTCGTCAGGTCGGCGTCATCCTTCGAACCGGCGATCGCCTTGTCGAGGCCGGCGACGATCGACTTCACCGCGTCCTGCGGCGTGTCGAACAGGAAGTCGGGCTCGGGGATGTCGTTCGGCGCCTCGCCGTCGCTGTCGATCAGCTGCAACAAATAACAGGCGAAACTAAAGGCGGAGACGTAAGCCGAAGCCGACAGAAGCTTCTTGAAGGTGGCTGCCTCGTCGCCTTCCAGCGGCGCACGCACGTTTTTCGCCTGCAGGCTTTCGAGGTCGGAGCCCTCGGCGAAGACGTCGGATATGGCGAGCGCGATCGCCAGGCCGCGCCGGGCGCGGTAGAGCAGCGTGTGCTGCGGGATCGTCATCAACTGGTCGTCGGGATGGATCGCGGCAACCGTCTTGGTAAGCTCGACCTCGCGCGTGCGCCGCACCGACCCGACCGACACGGTCGAGACGAAGCGACGGTTGGTGCCGGCAAGTGCGGTGCCGGATTCGCGCGAAGGGTCCTCCAGGACGACGATGCGGGTGATGAAGCTCTGCGCGGTCGCGCGGTGCTTCTCGATGGCTGCTTCCGAAATCGTTGTCAGGCCGGTGTCCATGAAGGATGCTCCGCGGTTTAACGGTCAGACGTCGCTGATGACCTGTCCGTTGGACAGGATGTGGACCTTGTAGCCGGAAAAGATCTTCTGCGCTTCGCCGGCGGCATAGAGCGCCTGGTAGGCCTCGTGCGGGATCAGCGCATGGTTCTCGTAGCTCGACACGCCCTGGCGCGCCGCTTCGAGGTCGTCGGTGTTGATGAAGAATTCCTGCGTGGTCTTCTCGCTGGAGAACAGGCCCTTGCGGCCGGGCTTCTCGCTCTTGGAAAAGACCTCCTGGATGGTCCAGGTGAGCAGCCAGGCGTTCTGCGGCTTGCGCACCTTGGCAAGCACCTCGGCCACGGTCGAATTGTTCTCGGTGATGCCGGCCGAATAAAAGGGCCCGAGCACGACGCGCCGCAGCTGCTTGGGGTGCAGCGGCTCGAAATCCTTGTCGAGATTGACGGCGATCGTCGCCGGCGAGAGCGTATAGGCCGAATTCTTCTCGGTGAAATCGTCGAAGCGGTGCGCAAGCTCCGGGTTGAGCAGGCCGTCGACGGGCAGCGGGATATCAACCTTCTCGTTCAACTTGCCGTTCACGTCGACCAACTGGCGCACCATGCTTTCAGAGGAGTCCTCCACCGTCACCATATAGACCAGCGGCAGGTTGGCGCTTCCGTCGAACGTCGCCCAGTGGACGAGATAATAGGGCCGCATGGTCTTCGGGTTGACCGAGACCTTGGCCGTCTGCGCCAGGGTGAAGGGACCGAAAGTCGCCTCGCTCTTGACATCCTCCAGATAGAGCCGCTCGGCCATCGACTTCTGCAGCGCTTCGGGAAACTCCTTGTGGCGCAGGATGAAATCGGCCATCTCCTCGCGCAGCTCGCCGGCCTGCGGGATGTTGGCCAGGCGGGCATCGGCCTGCTGACGGTCGTTTTCCAATTCGAGCAGGTTCTGGAACACCGGATAGCCGCTCTCGGCGCGCGAGATGCGGAAGGTGTCCATGAAGCCGAGCCGGTTGCGCCAGCAGGCAAAGGACTTGTCCAGCCGCGCGATATATTCGGCGACGATCCTGGCGACGATGCCGTGTCGGTAAAGCGGCGAGCGGTCGTCGCGCATGAACACTTCCAGCCCGCTCAGCGCCGCCGTGATGGCGGAGAAATAGCGTGCCGCCGCGTCGTTCTCAGGTGTCATGGGACTGCCGTGGAAATGAAGTCAGCGGCGCCGCCTACGACTGCACGTAGTTTGCCGAATTGTGCTTCTTCATCACATCGTCGAAGCGACGCGCGAAGGCATCGTCGGCAAGCTTCTTGCGGCGCTGGATGTCGGCTGAAGCCACCATGTTCTTCTCATGCATCTCCAGCAGGTCGCCGATGTGCTTTTGCGAGGCGGCGCCGATGCCGGCCATCGTCTCCTCGGCCGTGTTGTCGACCTGGCTGCCCAGCGTGTTGATCTTGTGGGCGACGTCCTGCTGGGCGGCGGTCTTCAGCGAATCTTCCAGCGCCTTGTAGAGGACGATGCGCTGCTCCGTGTCGATGGTCAGCTTGTTGATCAGCGTCGACTGCGCGGCGATCTGGTTGTTGAGTGAATCGACGAAGGTCTGGAACATCGAGGTGTAGCGCTCCAGCGTCTGGCTTTCGGCCAGCAGCTCCTGCTCCTTCGCCTGCTTTTCATTGTATTCGGTCGCCATTTTGGAACGCTCGCCCTCAAGCTCGGTGCGCTCCTTCTGGGTCGTGGAGGACGCGATCTTGTTTTCGATGTCGAGCAGCAGAGGGTTCAATTCCTCGATGCGCTTCTGCACCGCTTCGAGGTTGGACATGGTCGTCTTGCGGCGCTCGATCACCTGCGACAGGCTGGCTTCGGAGGTCTTGTAGCGCTGATCGAGGATCTGCTTCTGCGCCTTCAGGATGCCGACGATGGTATCCGACTTCGCCAAAAGCTCCTGCAGATTGCCGGCCAGCGACATATTGCGGACGCGGTCGGTGCGCATGCGCTGCTTGCGCTGCGCCGAAAAGACGCCGACGAAGTTTTCCCAGCCAGTGTAGTTCTTCATGCTTTCGAATTCGGCGCCGAAGACGTTGGTGGCGTCCTCAAGCCCGATGATCAGGTCGGCGATATTGCCTTCCATGACCTTCTGCTGCTTGAGCACGTCCTCGATACGGGCGTTCTCGATGTCGAAATTGGCGTCACCGATCTTCTTGTCGGCCTGGGCGAGCGTGTCGAGCACCGTGCCGGACTGCTCGATCTTGGTGCGCATGTCCTGCACGACCTGCTTGGTCTTGGCAATTTCGGCATCGAAATTCTGCAATGTCGCCATTGGGGCCTCCCGCTTCGGCATCCGTTTCCGTGTCGTGGCGGCGAATATATGTGGGGCTTCAAGGGATTGAAAGAAGGAAGACAAGGAGGGACGTCAAAACAAAAGAACTGGTTAGGTCTTGAAAGACAAGGCAAGCATGCGCATGGCGCCCAGTAATGCCCGCTGCCGTCGAAAAGCTTCGGCTTATAGGCCTTAAGTTATTGTTTTTACGGACGGCCAAGGCGACGAAACAGCGCCGGCAAATCTCTAGAGCGGTTCACCGTTTCCGGGAAACGGCGAACCGCTCTATCTCTTTGTTTTTGCGCAATTCCGGACGGAAAACCGCTTACACTTTTCCTGGAATTGCTCTTGGGCCGACGGGAATACCAATTTCTTCCAATACGATCAGGGTTTGGGGTCGGCCTTGAGATAGGCAATCACGTTGGCGATGTCGTCATCGCTGGCGAGGCCGGTAAAGGCCATTCTGTTGCCGGGAACCTTCTGCCTCGGCGCCTTGAGATATTCGGTGAGATTGGCTTCGTCCCAGACGACGCCGGCGGCGCCGGCATCCTTCATGGCTTGCGAATAACGGCTCTGAAAACTCTCCGCCGAGCCGGCCTTGCGGCCGACGACGCCCATCAGATGCGGGCCGACCTTGTCGCGATCCGTCGCCGCCTCATGGCAGGCGATGCAGCGGTTGAAGACCTTCCTGCCCAGTGCTGCGTCGCCATCGGCATGCGCGGCAAGGCCGCCGGCGAGCAGGAAAAGAGCGGCGGACGAGATGGCTCGAAACATTGCGGGTTCTCCGGCTGGTTCTGGCTGGGCGAGAAATTAGGATGCCGACCTTAACAAAGGCAGCAGAGATCGCGCGACTGCAAGAAGGTGGCAGCCGGCTACTCGTCGACCGGCAGCCTTCCGGCTCAGCGGCTGACAAAACCGATGAAGTCGTCGGGCGCTGCCCGGCCCATCTCCTCTTCCCAATGGCGGCGGCAGAGCGAGACATAGACGTCCTTGCCGATCGCCACCTGCTCGCCCTGCCGCGCCACCTTGCCGTCGGGCCCCAGGCGCACCACCATCGTCGCCTTGCGGCCGCAACGGCAGATGGTGCGCACCTCGCGCAGGTCGTCGGCGATGGCAAGCAGCGCCCGCGAGCCGGGGAACAGATTGCCCTGGAAGTCGGTGCGCAGGCCGTAGCACATGACCGGAATGCCCAGACGGTCGGCAATGCGGGCGAGCTGCCAGACCTGCTCCTCCTCGAGGAACTGCGCCTCGTCGACGAAGATGCAATGCACCGGGGCATGCCGGTGATGCTCGGCGACCCTGGCATAAAGATCGTCGCCGTCGCGGAACATCTCGGCCTCTGATTCCAGGCCGATGCGCGACGAGATCAGCCCCCTGTCGCCCTTGCGATAGTGGCCGGCGACGAACAGCATCGTCGACATGCCGCGTTCGCGATAGTTGTAGGACGCCTGCAAAAGCATGGTCGTCTTGCCGGCGTTCATCGTCGCGTAGTGGAAGTAAAGCTTGGCCATGCCGTCCTTCTAAGCTCACATGTCGGCGCACGGGGAGGGGGCCCGGGGCTCCGTCCACCAAAAACTCCCTGCCGTCTAAAACTCGATGTCGTTCAAAAGCCTGTCATGTCGCTTAATGACCAGCGTGCGCCGTTCGTCGTGATGTTGAAGCGCTTGAAACAGCTTCAAAATGGTGTTTGGCTGACGAAACAAGGCGGGCGCAAGAACCGTGACTTCGCTTTGCCTCAAAGTTCCAATGGGAGAAAAGTTTATGTCGCGTATGAAATCATTCGTCGCAGGCCTCGGCCTGGCGGCGCTTCTATCCACGACCGCCGCTTATGCCGGCGATCCGGCGAGCTGCAAGGCGGTTCGGCTCTCCGACGTCGGCTGGACTGACATCCAGGCCACCACGGGCCTCGCCTCGGTGCTGCTCACCGCGCTCGGCTATGAGCCGCAGACGATCCAACTATCGGTGCCGGTGACCATGGCCTCGCTGAAGAACAAGGACCTCGACGTCTTCCTCGGCAACTGGATGCCGTCGATGACCAACGACATCAAGGACTACACCAAGGAAGGCTCGATCGAGACGATCAGCACCAATCTGACCGGCGCCGGCTATGGCATCGTCGTGCCGACCTATGTCGCGGATGCCGGTGTCAAGACGCTGACGGATCTCGGCAAGTTCAAGGACAAGTTCAACGGCAAGATTTACGGCATCGAGGCCGGCAATGACGGCAACCGCATCATCCTCGACATGATCAAGAACCCGAAGGACAATCTGGCCGGCTTCGAGCTGGTCGAGTCCTCGGAGGCCGGCATGCTGACGCAGGCCGAGCAGTCGATGAAGAACAATGAGTGGATCGCCTTCCTCGGCTGGACGCCGCATCCGGTGATGGGCGCCATGAAGATCACCTATCTCGATGGCATGGGCGACAGCGGCTTCGGCGCCGCCACCGTCTATACCATCGTGCGCAAGGGCTACACCACCGAATGCCCGAACGCCGGCAAGTTCATCGCCAACCTGAAGTTCAATCTCGACATGGAAGGCGAGATGATGGACGCGATCCTGAAGGGCGGCGACCCGCAGACCGTCGCAACGGACTGGCTGAAGAAGCATCCGGACGCGGTGGCGCCCTGGATCGCCGGCGTCACCACCTTCGATGGCGGCGACGCGGCTGCGGCCGTCAAGACCGCACTCGGGGGCTGATCCGCTTGGGACCGGCATGATTTCCGAAAAAGGGCAGCCCTCGAAGAGGCTGCCCTTTTTCATATGCTTGGAGACGTGAGAGGATAACCGTGCGGCGAGCGCGGCGAAGCCGAGAGGGGAAAGATGGATCCGATTTCTAAATTCCTGACCGACTACAAAATTCCGATCGGGCCATGGGGCAAGGCTTTCTTCGGTTTCCTGACCGACAATTTCGACACCATCTTCCGCGCATTTTCAAACGGTCTGAATTTCATCCTGGACGGAGCAGTGAGCCTCCTGCTCATGGTGCCGCCGGTTTTGTTGGCCCTGGTCATCGCGTTCATCGCTTGGCTCTTGCAGCGTTCGCGGCCGCTCGCCATCGGCGTCTTCCTCGGCCTGATCTTCATCATCAACCAGAATCTGTGGAAACAGACGGTGCAGACGCTGGTGCTGGTCGTTGCCGCCGCCGCAATGGCAATGGCGATCGGCGTGCCGCTCGGCATCTGGGCGGCGCACAAGCCGAAGGTCTACCGCGTCATGCTGCCGGTGCTCGACCTGATGCAGACGCTGCCGACCTTCGTCTACCTGATACCGGTGCTCACCCTGTTCGGGCTCGGCAATGCGCCCGGCCTCATCGTCACCATCATCTTCGTCATCCCGACGGCCGTTCGGCTCACCCATCTCGGCGTCGTTTCGGTGCCCAAGGCAATCATCGAAGCGGGCGAGGCGTTCGGTGCCACCAAGCGCCAGCTTCTGTGGAAGGTGGAGCTGCCCTCGGCGCTGCCGACCATCATGGCGGGCCTGACGCAATCGATCATGCTGTCGCTGTCGATGGTGGTGTTCGCCGCCCTGATCGGCGCAGGCGGCCTCGGCACGGAAATCAACCGGGCGCTCGGCTCGCGGCGCATCGATCTCGGGCTTGAGGCGGGCCTCGCGATCGTCGTGCTCGCCATCGTGCTCGACCGCATGACCCGCATCGGCGTTGGAGGCAAGAAATGACCGTCGCGGTTGATTTCAAGAATGTAGACATCGTCTTCGGTGCCGATCAGGCCGGTTCGCTGGCGCTGATCGATCAGGGCGCCACCCGTGCCGAGATCCTCGAAAAAACCGGCAATGTGCTCGGATGCGCCGACGCCAGCCTCACCGTGCACGAAGGCGAGATCTCGGTGTTGATGGGGCTGTCCGGTTCCGGCAAGTCGACGCTGCTTCGGGCCGTCAACCGGCTCAACGTCGTGTCGCGCGGCCAGGTGCTGGTCAAGGACGGCGACCGCATCGTCGATGTCGTCACCTGCGACGAGACGACCTTGCGGCGGCTGCGGCAGAAGCAGGTGGCTATGGTGTTCCAGCAGTTCGGCCTGCTGCCGTGGCGCACGGTCGAGGAAAATGTCGGCTTCGGCCTCGAGCTTGCCGGCGTGCCGGAAGCCGAGCGCAAGGCGCGGGTGCAGAAGCAACTGCAACTTGTCCATCTCGACCAGTGGTCAAAGAAATACGCGCATGAGCTTTCCGGCGGCATGCAGCAGCGCGTCGGTCTCGCCCGGGCCTTCGCCACCGAGGCGCCGCTCCTGTTGATGGACGAGCCGTTCTCGGCGCTGGACCCGCTGATCCGCACTAAGCTGCAGGACGAATTGCTGCAGCTGCAGGCGGAACTCAAGAAGACCATCATCTTCGTCAGCCACGACCTCGAAGAGGCGCTGAAGATCGGCAGCCACATCACGATCATGGAGGGCGGTCGCATCGTCCAGACCGGCGCGCCGGAAGACATCGTGCTCAGGCCCGCCAACGACTATGTCCGCGATTTCATCGCCAATGTGAATCCCTTGTCGGTGCTGACGGCGTGGAATGTGATGCGGGACCGCCGCGACCTGGAGCAGGGCGACAATGGCTGGGTGTGGCTCGACCGGCGCAAGACGACGCGTTTCAAGATCGACGAGCATGGCCTTGTGGCCGCTGCCGAACGCGACGGCAACCCGGCGGTGTGGGTCTCCTGCGCCGATGTCGAGCGCCAGCCGGAGGAAGGGGCGCAGGTGTTCTGGGCCAATCCCGGCACGCCGCTGAAGACGGTGATGCTCGCCATGCACCGCTCGCAGACGGCGCCGGTGGCGCTGTTCGACGAGGGCTCGCGTTTCGTCGGCGCGATCGGCATCCGCGACGTGCTGAGCGCTGTGCTGCGGCGGTAGGGTTTCAGCCTTTTTGACGGGCGCGAGGTGTGCCGCTGGCGGGCACCTCGCGCTTGTTCTAGACTGGTCGGCAGCCGAACAACCGGCGTCAGGCGAAAGAGGCGCGAATGATCTTCCGTCAGCTCTTCGATTCCATTTCGGGCACCTATTCCTACCTGCTCGCAAGCCGGCGCGGCGGCGAGGCCTTGATCATCGATCCGGTGCTGGAAAAAGTCGATCGCTATCTGCAGCTCGTCAACGAGCTGGACCTGAGGCTGGTCAAGGCGGTGGACACGCATCTTCATGCCGACCACATCACCGGCCTCGGCGCGTTGCGCGACAAGACGCATTGCGTGACCGTCATGGGAGAGCAGACCAAGGCCGACGTGGTGTCGATGCGGCTTGCCGACGGCGACAAGCTCGGCATCGAAGGGCTGGCGCTCGACGTCATCTACACGCCCGGCCACACCGACGATTCCTATAGTTTCATCCTGCCCGACCGGGTCTTCACCGGCGATACGCTGCTCATCCGCGGCACCGGCCGCACCGACTTCCAGAACGGCGATCCGCGCCAGCAATATGAATCGATCTTCGGACGCCTGCTCAAGCTGCCCGATGAGACGCTGATCTTCCCCGCGCATGACTATAAGGGCGAGACCGTGTCGACGATCGGCGAGGAAAAGGCCTTCAACCCGCGCCTGCAGGTGAAGTCGGTCGACGAGTATGTGAACATCATGAACAATCTCAACCTGTCCAACCCGAAAATGATGGATGTGGCCGTGCCTGCCAATATGCGGGTCGGGCTGCATCAGGACGACATCGCCAGCCGCGGCTGGGCGGTTAGCGCTGAGCAGGCGCTGGCGCTGGTCGGCCGGCCTGACGTCGCGCTGATCGACCTGCGTGAGCAGTCCGAGCGCGAGCGCCACGGCGTCATTCCCGGCGCGATCCATCTGCCCTATGCGCGGCTGCAGGAAAACATCGCCGCCGGTGGCATGCTGCATGAGCTGGCGAAGTCGACCAGCAAACAGATCCTGTTCTATTGCGCTTTCGGCGAGCGTTCGGCGATGGCGGTACAGGCGGCGCAGGATGTCGGGATTGCCAGCGCCCGCCATATCCAGGGCGGCATCGACGCCTGGCGGAAGGCCAGCGGCCCGCTGATGCATTGAGGTGCGTTGATATTCAGGTGATGCCGGCCTGCAACGGCCTGCGGCTTAATCCAGCCCAATCAGCTTGGCGCCGTTGCGGAACAGAGCTTCCCCATCCCGGTCGAAGCGGAACGTGGCGATGAAATCGTCGGCGCGATAGTTCGGCAAGGTGTTGCGGATCGTCGCGGCGAAGGTGCGCGCCTCGTCCTGCCGGCCGGCCAGCGCCAGGCAATGAGCGGCGATCGCCAGGATGATGACATGGGCGTTTGGCCTTGCGGCCGCCTTCAGCGCCCATTCGGCCGCCGCTTCGAATTCGCCGAGCCGCGCATGCGCCATGGCGCGCGCGCCCATCATGCCGAACAGCAGCGGATCGAAGGGGCTGAGATGACGCGAATGGTCGGATGAGCCGATCGCCGATTGCGGGTCGCCCGACTGCGAATGGACGAACGATAGCGCGTAATGGCCGAGCGCGAAGTTGGGGCTGAGATCGACGGCGCTCGCCAGTTCCAACAGCGAGCTGTCCTGCTCGCCGCGCAACCATAGCGCGCGGCCCATCGCCCAGTGGGCGGCTGGGTTACGGTCGTCGACCAGCAGACTCTGGCCGGCGCTTTCGAAGGCAAGCGCGGCCTCGCGGTCGCGGTCGCCCCAGCGCTGGAAAGCGTTCTGCCAGTGGGTGAAGGACATGCCGGCATAGGCGCGTGCGAAAGTAGGATCGAGCTTCAGCGCCTCGCCGAAGAAATGCTGCGCCAGCTCGTTTTCCTGGCGGGTGAAGCGATACATGTGCCAAAGGCCGCGATGGTAGGCTTCCCAGGCATTGAGCGAGTTTGGCGCTTTCAGCAATGCACGATTGCGCTCCACCGTCGCGATCTCGGCGGCGATGGAGGAAACGATGCTGTTGCCGATATCGTCGATGACGATGAAGATGTCGTCGGGCTTGTGCTCGAAGGTCTCGGCCCAGACGATCCTTGCCGTGCGGACCTCGACAAGCTCGACCGACACGATGAACCTGCCCGGCAGAGCCCGCACCGAGCCCGTTGCGACATAGTCGACATTCAGCCTGCGTCCGGCGTCGTCCGGCGCAATGTTCTTCTCGGCGAGCGCGAAGACCGAGCCTCGGGCGATGACGAAAAAATCGCGAAGCTTGGCAAGCCGCGTGATGATGTCGTGCGTAAGGCCGTCGGCCAGCCCGCCGCGGAAGCCGCCAGTGCCGGCGCTCTCCGCAAATGGCATCACCGCGAGCGAAGCCCGGCGCGTCGCCGCGGGTTCGGATTCGATCGCGGCGACCGGCAAGTCCGGGAGCGGGAAAGCCGGCCCGGATCGGGCGCATGGCGTTGCGCCGGCGTTCCGGGCTCTTATCTCCTGCCACGCCTCGCGCAATGGCGTGAAATCCAGCTCTTCCGAATGGAACAGCTCCGCCGCGGTGGCAAGATGCTCCTCGCCGGCGCCGATCTGTCCGCGCCGTGCCAGATTTTCCAGCAGCGCCACATGTGCGCGGCCGTCGAAGGGCGCAAGCTCCAGCCATTTGTCGATATAAGGGCCGGCCTCATCGGCTCCCTGCGGGACAAGGCCGATGATGTGCTCCAGGACCGCGACATGGCATGCGCTGAAACGGCGGCGCTGCGCCGTCAGCCAGCTGCCGAAATGCGGGCTGCGATCGAGTTCCAGGCCATCAAGGAAGTCGCCGGCGAACAGTTGCGCAAGCGTCCGCAGGCGGTCGAGGCCAAGCGTCTCGATCCCGCCCGCCACCGCGGCAGCTGCCTCGACGGCATCGACGCTCACATCGCCGAGGCGAAGCGCCACGGTGTCGCCTTCCGTCTCGATCCGCTGCAAGCCCGGTTCGTCGAGCGCGGCACGCAGCTTGCTCAGGCACCAGCGCAGCTCGCTGCGTGGATCGTTGGGCACGTCCCAGAGAAGTTCGCAAAGGCGGCTGCGGCTGACAGGGTGGGGCGCCAGTGTCAGATAGGCAAGCAACGCGCGCAGCTTGCGTGACGATGGCAGCGCCACAGGAACATCGTCGCGCATGATCGCAAGCGGGCCGAGCAGCCTGATCGAAAGGCTGGCTGCCATGCTTTTCAGAGCCGACCGAACGGATTCCACGTCCGTTTCCACGCTCGCTCCCACGTCGAACAGTTGGTCCATGTTCTATCACCAAACACGACAGGGCGCATCCGGCGGCGAATTTCGAGCCGGACGCGGCCTTTGCCGAATTGTCGGCAAGTCACTTGCTACTAACGCGGCAAGGTGTCGAAACCGCGCCGCCCAATCCGCCGGTTTGTAACCGGCACGTGAGATTTCGAGGAGAAAGCCCATGTTGCATCAATTGAAAATCAGGACCACGGCCGGGCGCGGCCGTCTGTTCGACAGCATTCTCGACACGGTCGGCGACACGCCGGTCATCCGCATTAACAATCTCGGGCCGGGTCACGCGACGATCTATGTGAAGGCCGAGTTCTTCAATCCGGCGGCCTCGGTGAAGGACCGGCTGGCCCTCAACATCATCGAGGAAGGCGAGCGCAGCGGTAAGCTCAAACCTGGCCAGACCGTCGTCGAGGCGACGAGCGGCAACACCGGCATCGGCCTTGCCATGGTCTGCGCGCAGAAAGGTTACCCATTGGTGGTGACGATGGCCGACAGCTTCTCCATCGAGCGCCGCAAGCTGATGCGCATGCTTGGCGCCAAAGTGGTGCTGACGCCGCGCGCCCAGAAGGGCTTCGGCATGTACAAGAAGGCGGTCGAGCTTGCCGAGGCCAATGGCTGGTTCCTGGCGCGCCAGTTCGAGACCGAGGCCAATGCCGCCATCCACGAGGCCACCACCGGCCGTGAGATCGTCAATGATTTCGCCGGGTCGCGTCTCGACGTGCTTGTCACTGGCTACGGCACCGGCGGCACGGTGGCCGGTGTCGGCCGGGTGCTGCGCCGCGAGCGGCCAGAGGTGAAAATCGTGCTCGCCGAGCCGGCGAACGCGCAGCTGATCGGCAGCGGCAAGGTCCAGGAGCGCGGCGCCGGCGGCGCGCCGGCCGCCAGCCATCCGGCTTTCGAGCCGCATCCGATCCAGGGCTGGACGCCCGACTTCATCCCCAATGTGCTGCAGGAAGCGATCGACCAGCGCTACTATGACGAGGTGGTGCCGATCCCCGGTCCCGAAGGCATCAAATGGGCGAAGGCGCTGGCGCGGCAGGAGGGCATCTTCACCGGCATCTCCGGCGGCGCCACCTTCGCCGTGGCGCGGCAGATCGCGGGCAAGGCCCCGGCCGGCTCGGTCATCCTATGCATGCTGCCCGACACCGGTGAGCGCTATATGTCGAGCCCGCTCTTCGACGGCATCGAGGCTGAGATGGACGCCGAAGAGACGGCGCTGTCGCGCTCGACGCCGAGCTGCCAGTTCGAAGGGTGAAGACAGAAACGAGACGCCGCCGTGAATGGCGGCGTCGCCATTATTATTGCGCATGCACATGGCGGCGGGAGATATGGATGGACAGCTTTCGGGAAGCGTCGGCCGCGGACGAAACGCTCGATCCGCCGGACTGGACCGAGGTGGGAGCGCTCACGCACCGGATCGTCGACGACGCCATCACCTATCTCAAGGATGTTCGGGAGCGTCCGGCGTGGCGCGAGATGCCGGCTGACGTGCGCTCATTCTTCTCGGCCCCGTTGCCGCGATCTCCGGCGCCGGTGGCCGAGGTGTATGACGATGTCGCCCGCAACCTCATGCCTTATCCGATGGGCAACATCCATCCGCGTTTCTGGTCCTGGTATATGGGATCCAGCAACTTCACCGGCGCGCTCGGCGATTTCCTGGCCGCGATCCAGGGTTCCAATCTCGGCGGCGGCAACCATGCCGCCAGCTTGATGGACAGCCAGGTCGTCAACTGGATGAAGGAGATGGTGGGTTTTCCCGCCTCGGCCAGCGGCACGCTGGTCAGCGGCGGCTCGATGGCCAACATCATCGGCCTGACCGTGGCGCGCAATGTGAAGGCCGGCGTCGACGTGCGCGAGCGGGGCGTCGGCGCCATGCCGAAGCCGTTGCGCTACTACGCCTCGGACCAGGTCCATTCCTGTCACCGCAAGGCCGTGGAGGCGCTCGGCCTCGGCAATCGGGCACTGCGGCGGATCCCGACCGATGCCGGTCTGCGCATCGATATCGCCGCGCTCAAGGCGGCAATCGCGGAGGACCGCGAGACGGGCTTCATGCCGGCCTGCGTGATCGGCACCGCCGGCACGGTCAACACCGGCGCGGTCGACGACCTGCAGGCGCTGGCGAGCGTGGCGGCCGAAGAAGACCTCTGGTTCCATGTCGATGGCTGCATCGGCGCGCTGATCGCGATCGCGCCCGAGAACCGATCGCTCGTCGCAGGCATCGAACAGGCGGATTCAATCGCGCTCGATCCGCATAAATGGCTGCACGCGCCGTTCGAAGCCGGCTGCGCCCTGGTGCGGGACGCATCCCAGCACCGCAACACCTTTGCCGTCACGCCGGAATATCTGAAATCGACGCCGCGGGGCCTGGCGTCCGGAGAGTGGCTGCACGATTACGGGCTTCAAACGTCGCGCGGCTTCCGTGCGCTCAAGATCTGGATGGCGCTGAGGGAGCATGGCGTCGAGAAATTCGGCCGCCTGATCGACCAGAACATCGCCCAGGCACGCCACCTCACCCGGCTGATCGGGGCGGAGCCGGCGCTCGAACTGATGGCGCCAACCACCATCAACATCGTCAGCTTCCGCCACCGGCTGGATGGCGCGTCGGAGGAAAAGCTCAAGGCGTTCAACACCGAGATCATGCTGAGACTCCAGGAGGAGGGCATCGCGGCCTTGTCCGACACCACGGTGCAGGGCCGGCATTGCCTGAGGGTGGCAATCGCCAATCACCGCACGCGCCGGGACGATCTCGACCTGCTGGTCGCGGAGATGCTCCGGCTGGGACGGGAAATCGCGGCTACCGCGACATTAATGTGAAACGCGGACCTAAGCGTATTTCAACCAGCCTGCAGCGTGGCGCCCGGGAGATAGAGCATGATCGGTCGGATCTCGTAGACGGCGCTTGGGTTCACGCGCTTGAGATCGCGCGCCGCGGCGATCGCTTCGTCCCGGTTCGCGCAGTCGAGGACATAGAGGCCGAGCAACTGCTCCTTGGTTTCGGCGAAGGGACCGTCAATGACCATGCCTTCGCCGGGACCGCGCAGTGTCACCGCCTTGGCCGTGACGTCAAGCCTCGCCGCCGGCCCGAGCTTGCCTTCGCGCGTCAGCCTGTCGTTGACTTCGAGCAGGTCTTTCATCAATGCCGCATCCTCATCTGGCGACCAGGACTGCACGGTGTCTTCCACGTGATAGGCCAGGACAGCGTAGAACATGGGTGGATTTCCCTCGTAACCAGGCGGGCCGCACTATCACAAGGATGGTTCGACTGATCCAGTGGCGCCGGTGGCGGACAAAGCCCACTCCTGACTCAAGCTGCCACCGGCAGCTTCAGCTCCGTCAACAAGCCGCCACCAGGATAGTTGGATAGATTGACCTCGCCGCCGGCGCCGCGGGCGATGTTGCGGGCGATGGTGAGACCGAGGCCGAGGCCGCCGGTGGTGCGGTTGCGCGATTCCTCCAGCCGCACGAAGGAGCCGAACACCGCATCCAGCTTCGCCTGCGGAATGCCGGGGCCTTCGTCCCGGATCGACAGCGTGATCGTGTCGCCCGATCGCCGCACGCCGAGATGCGCCTTCTTGCCGTAAGTCACCGCGTTCTGGATGAGATTGGTGACGCAGCGGCGCAGCGCCACCGGCCGCGCGATGCAGATCAGGCCGCGCGAAGGGACCACGTCCTCGTCGAAGGACGCGTCGTCGAAGGAGTCCGCGACCGATTCCACCAGCGACCAGAAATCGATCCGCTCGGCCTTTTCCTCGGTCACCTCGAATTTGGCGAAGTCGATGACGGAGCTCGCGATGCTTTCGATATCGGCGAGGTCGTGCGCAAGCGCCTCGCGCGCCGACGATTTGCGCAGCAGTTCAAGGCGCAGGCGCATGCGCGTCAGCGGCGTGCGCAGATCATGCGCCAGCGCCGCCGCGAGGTGCTCGCGATCCTCGACATAATCGCGCAGCCGCATCTGCATGGCATTGATCGCCTTCGCGGCGGCGCGGATCTCGCGGCTGCCGCTTTCGGCGATCGGCGGGCTTTTCAGGTCGTTGCCGATGCGCTTCACCGCCGTTTCCATCATCCGGTAAGGCGCGGTCAACCGGCGCAGCGACCAGATCGACATAATGACGATCAAACCGGCGATCAGCGAGTAGAGCGGCAGGCTGTCGACGCTCAGTATCGGTCCGGCCGGCGTGATCGGCTCAGTGAAATTCAGCCATTGCCCGTCGGAAAAGCGCAGCGAGGCGGTCAGCTTTTCGCTCTGCGCGAAATCCGCGGCCAGAACCAGCAGGTCGCGCTCGACCTGGCCGACATCCTTGTTCACCGCCTGGCCGTCCGGGACGTCGGCCTCTTGGGTGGCCGGATCGCGCCGCACGCGCGCGTCGGTCACGCCGAATTTCGACAGGCGGCCCACCAGGATGTCCTCAAGCTCGGCCAGCTCGTCGTCGCCGGCGATCGAAGAAGTGACAGCGGGCGTATCCGAAACCGTCAGCGCATAGGTCGAGTTGAACAGGCCGGACGCGATCGCCTTGCGCTCTTCGGGCGGCGCGTCATGCATCAGCTGCACCAGCGAGTAGGCGCGGTCGTTCAGCCGGTAGAGATCGACGACGCCGTTGGCGGCGGCGCGGTCGCGCGCCACGATGTAGAGCGTCGTCACCTGGCTGATCATGAGGCCGGCAATGACGATCAGCAGCACCCAGACTGGCAGAGTCTGCGGCAGGAAGCGTTTCATTCGGACGTGGTCTCGGGCAGGAACTGATAGCCGCCGCTGCGCACGGTCAGGATCAGTTGGGGCGTCTTCGGATCGTCTTCCATCTTGCGGCGCAAGCGGCTCACCAGAATATCGACGCTGCGGTCGAAGCTGTAGCCGGTGTCGCCGCCGGACAGTTCGATCAGCTGCTCGCGGGTAAGCACACGCTGGGCGCTCTTGACGAAGGTCTGCAGCAGGTTGAACTCCGCCATCGTCAGTTCCACCCGGACGTCGTCGGGCGCCGTCAGGCGGCGCCGCGCGCAATCCATGGTCCAGCCGGCAAAGCGGTAGATCTGCTTGGTCGTGGGGCGACGCGGCTCGGCGCTGCCGTTGCGCCTCAGCACGGCGCGGATGCGGGCCAGAAGCTCGCGCGGATCGAAGGGCTTAGGCACGTAGTCGTCGGCGCCCATTTCCAGGCCCACCACGCGATCGGTCGTTTCCGTCACCGCGGTCAGCATGATGATGGGCGTGGTGTAATTGGCGCGGATCTCGCGGCAAAGCTCCAGTCCGCTTTTGCCGGGCAGCATCACGTCGAGAATGATCAGGTCTACCGGCGTGCGGCGCAGCACCGCTTCCATCTCGGTGCCGTCGCCGGCCACCGTCGTTTGCAGACCGCGCTTCTGGAAGAACTCCTGCAGCAGGTCGCGTATGCCCTTGTCGTCGTCGACGATCAGTATGTGCGCATCGGATTTCACTCGAAACCTATCATTATTTTGCCGGACGTCCTTCGCGAAACACCCACACGATAGAATTCGGGCCACATCTTGGCCAGTGGCCGCGATCGCGGCGCCGGGCGGATTCCCCAGAAACAATCCAGAAACAAAATTCTACAGTCGGGAAAAACTCGTGAAAAATTTCAAGGTCATAACCGGTGCCGTGGCGGTCAGGTCATCGGCTGCGACGCAAGTTTCCGGAGTAACGGACAAGACCAATGCAGAGGTTCTGGATCAGCGTGACGGGTGCTTTGCTCAGCATATCACTCATCACAGCCGCGGCCGGCGCCTCTACCGCAAAAGTCGCCCCGCTTACCCGGACCGAGCGCTGCACCAATCTGAGCCGTCAGGTTGACGAAGCCCTCGAAACCCATGCCGCGGCAACGCAGGTCACCGCGGCGAAAGCACTGCAAAGAAAGGGAAACCGGTTCTGCGCCAACAAGAAACAGGCACAGGGAATCCGGATGCTCGCAAACGCTTTGAAGCTGCTTGGAGTGACGCCGATCGATCCCGTTCAGTGACGCTCATCCAGATCTGCAAGAAAAAGGAAATGAAGCCATGAAGAAGTCCATCCTCTCCGCACTCGGCCTCGGTGTTGCTCTCGCCTTCGCGATGCCGGCTCTCGGCAATGCCCAGACGACGACCACCGCTCCGGCTGCTTCGACGACGACCACCACGACCGCTCCGGCCGACGCCACCGCCAAGCCGGCGAAGAAAGTCGTCAAGAAGACGGCCAAGAAGCACAAGAAGGTCGTCAAGAAGGCCGACAAGAAGGACGCCCCGAAGACCTGATCCTGGCTTCGCCATCACCTTGCACATTGCAAAGCCGTTCCGGCCATTTCGGCCGGAGCGGCTTACGCACGACGGAAGCCTCCCAACCGGCAGCTTCCGCTGCGCCTGGCGCGACCCTTAACCTGATTGCAATGCCGGTGCTGTAGGACAATCCGCATGAAGAAGCGGTTTTCGTCCCTGATGCGTTCGCTGACACTCGGCGGCCTGATCGCCACCGCGGCCGCGCGGTCGTTAATGATCTTTACCGCAAGCCCCGTGCCGGATCCGGCCAGCGGCAGGACCGAGCCCGAGCTGTTCGCTCCGCTGATCTCTTCAAGCTTCGACTACATCACGCCGGCGCAGTCCTGGATTCTGCTCACGCTGACCGGCGCGACGATCGTCGGCTTTGCCGCCTGGATGTTCTTCGCGCTCCTGGAGCGCGGATCAGGCGGCCCTGACAGGTCGCGCACGGCCGGGCGGCAGGGCCGTTGACCGGCAGGCAACGCTTCCCCACATAAAGTTTTCATCGCCTTGGCCCCGTTGCCGCTGCGCAGGCAAACAGACGTGCGCGTTCCTGCGTGACAAAGTGAAATGAACCCAGTTCATCACTGGTGGATTCCGATGCCCGAAACCGTCCTCAAACCCCGCACCAAGACGCAGCCGAAAACCGAGCGGCCGAAGCTCTACAAGGTCATCCTCGTCAATGACGATTTTACGCCGCGCGAGTTCGTGGTGACGGTGCTCAAGGGTGAATTCAAGCTCAGCGAGGATCAGGCGCACCGCGTCATGATCACCGCGCATACGCGCGGCGTGTGCGTCGTCGCGGTGTTTACGCGCGACGTAGCCGAGACCAAGGCGGCGCGCGCAACCGATGTCGGCAAGGCCAAAGGCTACCCGCTGCTGTTCACGACCGAGCCGGAAGAGTAGGGCGGAGGAGTTCTTCCCTTCTCCCACAAGGGCAGAAGGAAGAAGGTGGCGTCACCGCCCTTCGCGATACCACATCGAGCCGATGGCGAGCAGCAGAAGGCCGAGGCCGAGGAAGCCGCCGAACAGCGGCACGCGCGACACGGCCTTGAGCGTGCTGTCGTCGGTCGTGCGCAGGCCGATCCAATCGTCGCCCGAAGCGGCCGCCGAGGAGCGGACCGGCACGATCGACGGCAGGGCCACGCCACCGGCTAGATTGGCAAGCGTCGACGACGGCGCCAGCCGCCGCACGCTGCCGCCGGTCGCTTCGGCCGGCGCCTTCAGCTTGTTCTCGGTCGAAACCACGTCGGAGAATTCCGGCGCGTTGATCGGACCGACATGGGCAAGCGCGGTGAGATCGCCATTGCCGATCTGGTACAGGCCGATCTCGCTGGTCCGCAGGCTGCCGGTGAAGATGCCGGGCTCGGCTTTCTCGAGCTTCACCGTCACGGTCTTGCCGGACGGCGTGATCACCTGGGCGGGACCCGGATCGTCGCTCATCGTCTGGCGGCGGATTTCGAGCATCATGCCGCGGCCGTCGGCGGTCAGCCGCTCCTCTTCCAGTTCAGGCTCCTTCATCAGCCAATGGGCGATGCGCCGGTAGAGCTGGACATGCGGGCCGCCGCCTTCGAAGCCGCGCGCCCACAGCCAGCCCTGGTCCGACAAGAGCATGCCGACACGGCCTTCGCCCTTGCGGTCGAGCAGGAGCAGGGGCCGGTTGTCGGCGCCCTTCATCACCACTTCGCCTTCCGGGTTCTTGACACCAATGGTGCGGAACCAGCGGCTCCAATGCGGCTGCTCGCTTGCCGAGCCGTCGAGCCCGCGCGTCACCGGATGGCGCTGGCCGAGATCGGTCAGGCGCGGAAAGAAGGCCTTGTCCACCACTTCGCCGGTCGGCATGGCCGGCAGCGCAGCGTTGAGCGGCGTGCGGGCAATGGAGTTCTCGCCGGCATATTCGGGACCGGCGGCAATCAGCAGCGCGCCGCCGTTTTCGACATATTCGGAGATGTAGTCGTAATACAGGATCGGCAGCACGTCGCGGTGCTGGTAGCGGTCGAAGATGATCAGGTCGAAATCCTTGATCTTCTCGACGAACAGCTCGCGCGTCGGGAAGGCGATCAGCGACAATTCGTTAATCGGCGTGCCGTCCTGCTTTTCCGGCGGGCGCAGGATAGTGAAGTGGACGAGATCGACCGACGCGTCCGACTTCAAAAGGTTGCGCCAGGTGCGCTCGCCGGCATGCGGCTCGCCGGAGACCAACAGCACGCGCAGGTTCTCGCGGATGCCGTCGACCAGGGCAATCGCCCGGTTGTTGGCGTCGGTCAGTTCGCCGGGTTCCCGGTCGATGCCGAGCTGGACGATGTTGCGGCCGGCGTTGGGTATCGTAACCGAGAGCTTCATCGGTTGGCCGACGGTCGCGTGCTCGACCGAGACCAGCTCGCCATTGACCGAGACACGCACGTCCACCGGCGCGCCGTCGCCTTCCGTTGAAATGACGCGGTAGGTCATGTCGAGCGGCTTGCCGACGAGGCCGAAGCGCGGCGCGTTCTCGAAGCGGATGCGGCGGTCCTTCTCATGCTCGTTGCCGGTGATCAGCGCGTGCAGCGGCGCGTTGAACTCCGGCGCGCCGGCAGGCGCATCGTGCACCTCGCCGTCGGTAATCATGACGGCACCGCCGATGCGCGACGGCGGCACGTCGCGGAAGACGCCTTCCAGCGCGCTGAACAGCCTGGTTTCGGTGCGCTCATCGGCAGCTTCGGACTTGCCGGCCTCGACGACACGGACATCGAACTGCTTGAAGCGGGCAAGACGCTGCTGCAGGCCGGCCAGCGCTTCGTCGGTCTGCTTGGTGCGGTCGCCGATGTCCTGGCTCTGACTGCGGTCGACGACAAGGGCGACGACGCTCTTCAGCGCCTCGCGCTCCTCGGCGAGGAAAACGGGATTGAGCAATGAAGCGGCAAGCGCGAGCAGCGCGATGAAGCGCAATGCCGAGCCGCGCTGGCGGAACCACAGGCCGACCAGCGCCAGCAAGAGCAACGGCACGACGAGCAGGCCAAAGAGCGGCCAGGAGAGAAGCGGTTCGAAGGAGATGGACCAGTTCATGATCTACTGCCCCAGCCGTTCGAGCAGCACGGGCACATGCACCTGATCGGATTTGTAGTTGCCGGTCAGCATATACATCATGATGTTGACGCCGGCGCGAAGCGCGTAGATGCGCTGCATCGGATCTGGCGGCACGGTCGGCAGCATCGGATCGCCGTTCTCGTCGGTCGCCCAGGCGCCGGCGAAATCATTGGCGGTGATCATGATCGGCGAGACGCCGTCGCCGGTGCGCACGGGGCGGTTCTCGGTGTTGCTGGCGTCGAGCGAGGCCTCGACCCAGAGCGGGCTGCCGTTGAAGCGACCGGGGAATTCCGGAAGGATGAAGAAGGACTTGGTCAGCACGTGGTCCGAAGGCACCGGCTCCAGCGGCGGCACGTTGAGATTACCCAGGATGTCGCGCAGCCGCTCGGTCGCCGGGCTTGCAGAGCCTGCGCCGATGCCGTTGGAAAACTGGTCGCGCGTGTCGAACAGAACCGTGCCGCCCTGCTGCATATAGGCGTCGATGCGGGCGATCGCGGCCTGGCTGGGCATGGGCGCCGTCGCATCGATCGGCCAATAGATCAGCGGGAAGAAGGACAGCTCGTCCTTGGCGATGTCGACGCCGGCCGGCGGGCCGGGCTCGAGCGCGGTCTTCTCGACCAGGAAACGGGTGAGGCCCTCGAGGCCGGCGCGGCTGATCGAATCGACGCCCGGCTCGCCGGTGATGACATAGGCAATGCGGGTTTTCGAAATATCCTCGATCGCCTGGGCGTCGCCGGGCTTGGAATCGTCGGCGCGGGCAAGATCGGCATGGCCGAACAGGCCGACCAGCACGACCAGAACGGCCGCGGTGGTCGCCGCCGCGCCTGCGCGGCGCGGCCGGCGCGCCAGCAAGCCGCCCATCCAGAACACGGCCAAAGTGTCGAGCACCATCAACAGGAGCGCGATGGCGACCAGCGGCCCCTTCAGGTTCTCCGATTCATCGAAGGCATAAGGGATGGCTGTCACCGGCAGCGAAACCTGCGGACGGACCAGCGGCGTGAACGTGCTCGACGCGTCGAGCAGATTATGCGCGAAGACGCCCGTCTCGGAGCCGTAGAGGCCGGGCGGATTCTCCAGCGTCACCGGCAGCGGACCGGCGCCGGGCACCAGCGGCCGGGCATCCGGCGAGGGCGGCGTCAGCATGCCGTCGGCGCTGATCATGCGGTAGGGCGCAAGCGATGCGGCGGTGGCCTCGGCATTGGCGATCGCGGCGCCCTGGTTGCGCGACAGTTGCACGACGCGTCTCAGCATTTCGACGAAGCTGCCGGAGATCGGCAGGTTCGACCAGGTCGCCTCAGGCGTGACATGGAAGAGCACCAGCGTGCCCTTGTCCTTCTTCATGCCCGTCACCAGCGGCGTGCCGTCGGCGAGCGTGGCCCAGGTGCGCTCGACGATGTCGGGCGTCGGCTCGGCCAGAACCTGCCGGCTCACCGTCACCTCGGAGGGCGGCGAAAGATCGGCGAAGGGGCCGTTCTTCGGGAATTCGGTCACCGCCTGCGGCGTCGTCCAGGACAGCGCGCCGCCCAGCGCGCGCTCGCCGCTGCGCAACCTGACCGGCAAAAGGTCGTCGTCATTGCCGGCCGCGGCGAGGCGGGGGCCGGCAAAGCGCACCAGCGTGCCCCCCTTGTCGACCCAGTCGACCAGCCGCTGCTTGACCTGCGCCGGGATGGTGCCGACATCGGCCATGATGATCATCGCCGGCTTCTGGTCGAGAAGCTGTGGAATAGCGTCGGCCAGATCGGCGCTCGACGGCTCGACCAGATCGGCAAAGGGCTGCAGGGCGCGGCGGATGTAATAGAGCGGCGACAGAAGCGGCTGTGCCTGGTCGGCCTCGGCCTGCGACAGAAGGCCGACGCGGCGGCGTTTGGAGCTCTCGTCCAGCACGCGCACGGCGCCGGCCTGGTGCTCGCCGTCCAGCGCGATCGAAGCGAAATCGTTGCGCAGCTCGAAGGGGACCGCCATTGTCCCCGTGGCGGTGGCTTCGCCCGGCGCGAAGGTCAGCGTCGCATCGGCGATGCGGCGGCCCTTGTCGTCGAAGGCGCCAGCGGTGACCTGCGCCGGCGCCGGATTGCCCGGCGCGCGAATGGCGGTCAAAGCGAAACCATCGACCTGGTTGTCGGCGCCGATCAGGCCGGTCACGGAGGGCCGGTCGGATGTGGCCCAGACCAGCCGTGTCGCATTCTTTTCGAGCAGCGTCCTGAAAGCGGCCTCGTCGCCTTTGGCGGCAAGCCCGTCGGCGAGCACCGCGACGCTGGCGCCCGGCAGGCGTTCCAACGCGGCGGCGACGCGGGCGTAGACGGCGGGCCTGTCGGTAGGAATCGGCCGCGGCTTGGCGGCACGCAGATGATCGAGCGCGCCCGAGGCGTCGAAAGGACCGATCTCGGCATTGGGCTTCTCGGCGGTGAAGGCGATCACGACCGGTACGCCGTTCGAGCCGGCGTCGGCGATCAGCCGCTCGGCGGTGGCGGCGCGCTTGTTCCAGTCGGCGGCGCTCGCCCAGCCATTGTCGATGACAAGCGCCAGGGCGGCGCCTTCCGCAGGCAGTTTTTCGCGCGGATTGAAGACCGGCTCGGCCAGCGCCATCACGATGAGCGCCGCCATCAGCAACCGAAGCAGCGTCAGCCACCACGGGCTTTGCTGCGGGGTTTCTTCGCGCTTCAGGACCCGGGCGAGAATTCTCAGCGGTGGGAAAACCTCCGTCTGCGGCCTGGGCGGAGTGAAGCGCAGCAGCCACCAGATCACCGGCAGCGCCAGAAGGCCCCACAGCACCATGGGCGCCCCGAAGGAAAGCGGCAGCCAGCTCATGCGACCGCCCTTCCGAAATTGGTGCCGTCAGCGGTCATAGCCAGGTGGACGCGCACCAGCGCCTCGGAGGCGAGGCGGTCGGTGTGGTTGACGGTGTAGCTCCAGCCGAGACGTTTGCACCAGGCGGCCAGTTCCTCGCGGCGGGCCCTGTAGAGCAGGCGATATTCCTCGGCCAGCATCTCGGCGCGGCCGGCGGTCAGCTTGTCGCCGGTCTCGGGATCAGTGAACTCGGTGCGGCCGGCATAGGGGAAGGTTTCCTCCGCCGGATCGGCCACCTCGATCAGATGCGCGCGCACGCCGTGGCGGGCGAGCACGTCGAGCCAGGCCATGGTATCCTCGACCGGATCGAGGAAATCGCTGACCAGCACGATGTCGCAGAAGCGGCGGATGGCTGACAGATCCGGCTTGGCGGGCAACCCGGCGGCGTGGCTCAGCTGGGCGGCGATACGCTCTGCGCCATTGCGGGCGGTGAACGGGTCGGTCAGGCCCGGCCAGGCAATGCGCTCGCCGCTGCGCGACAACAGCTCGGCCAAGGCGAGCGCCAGCACCAGCGCGCGCGATTCCTTGGAAACGCTTGCCGCGGCGGATTTGTAGAGCATGGAAGGCGAGGGGTCGGCCCAGAGCCAGACGGTGTGCGCGGCTTCCCATTCGCGGTCGCGCACATAGGTATGGTCGTCTCTCGCCGAGCGGCGCCAGTCGATGCGCGAGGAATCCCCTTCGACATAGGGCCGGAACTGCCAGAAATTCTCGCCGATGCCGCGCTTGCGGCGGCCATGCCAGCCGGCGATCACCGTATTGACGATACGGCGCGCCTCGACCAGCAGGTCCGGCACCAATGAAGCCCGCAACCGGCCACGGGCGAGCGCGTCGCGCGTCGCAACCGGTGCCTGGACCTCGCCTATTCGACCCATCAGATGCCTTTTGCCAGCTTCGCCACCACGTCACGCACGGAAGTGCCTTCGGCGCGGGCGGCGAAAGTCAGCGCCATGCGATGCTGCAGCACCGGTTCGGCCAAGGCGCGAACGTCGTCGACCGAAGGCGCCAACCTGCCATCATATAGGGCGCGTGCGCGGGCGCACAGGGTCAGCGCCTGGCTGGCGCGGGGGCCCGGTCCCCAGGCGACGTGCTTGTCGGTCTCGGCATCGCCCTGGCCTGGCCGGGCCGAACGCACCAGCTTGAGGATCGCCTCGACGACGCTTTCCGGCACCGGCATGCGGCGGATCAGCGTCTGGATTTCCCTGAGCCTGGCCGGCTGCAGCATGTTGTCGGCCTTTGCCTCGTCGACGCCGGTCGTTTCGAGCAGGATGCGGCGTTCCGCCTCGATCTCCGGATAGAGGATGTCGACCTGCATCAGGAAACGGTCGAGCTGGGCCTCGGGGAGGGGATAGGTGCCTTCCTGCTCCAGCGGGTTCTGCGTGGCCAGCACATGGAAGGGCGAGGGCAGGTCGTGGCGGGCGCCGGCGATGGTGACGTGATATTCCTGCATCGCCTGCAGCAGCGCCGATTGCGTGCGCGGCGAGGCGCGGTTGATCTCGTCCGCCATCAGCAATTGCGTGAAGATCGGCCCGGAAATGAAGCGGAAGGACCGCTTGCCGAACTCGTCCTGCTCCATCACCTCGGAGCCGAGAATGTCCGACGGCATCAGGTCGGGCGTGAATTGGACGCGGCGCGAATCGAGGCCAAGCACGATCCCCAACGTCTCGACCAGCTTGGTCTTGGCGAGGCCTGGCACGCCGACCAGCAGCGCATGGCCGCCGGCGAGCAGCGCCACCAGCGTGCGCTCGACGACGGCTTCCTGGCCGAAGATCACCCGGCCGACCGCGTCGCGGACCCTGGAGATGTCGGCCAGCGCCTTTTCGGCTTCCTCGATCATCGCTTTTTCGCTGATCGGGCTCTCCTTGATCATCACGCTCATGCCGTTCGATCCTTGTGGTTGGAAATGCCGGCCTGCATTCTCAATGCCGCAGAATGCCGCGATTCGGCCTCACCCGGCGCCTGTAATTGAACTTAAATCACAGACTCGGGCGGACAAGGCTGACAATCGGGACAACAGTGACTATTTCGTGACCATGGCCGAACGCAGCGAACATCGCGAACTAAGTCCGAACGAGCAGAGCCTGAGCAAACAGAGCCTGAGCAACCAGACTCTGACTGGGGCCACCGAGGCGCGGGGCCTGGAGGCGCTGATCTCGCGCGCGGCGCGGGCCGGCAAGGGGCCGGCGCCGGTCGAGCGCTGGAATCCGGATTTCTGTGGCGATCTCGACATGGAGATCAAGGCCGACGGCACATGGTTCTATCTCGGCACGCCGATCGGGCGCATGCCGCTGGTGCAGCTCTTTTCCAGCGTGCTGCGCAAGGATGCCGACGGCAAGACCTATCTGGTGACGCCCGTCGAGCGGGTCGGGATCCGCGTCGTCGACGCGCCCTTCGTCGCCGTCGAAATGAACGTGTCCGGGAGCGGGGACGACCAGGTCGTCACCTTCCGCACCAATGTCGGCGACGTCGTCGCGGCCGGTCCCGGTCAGCCGCTGCGCTTCGTCGACGAGGACGAAACCGGCGGGTTGAAGCCCTATGTGCTGGTGCGCGGACGGTTGGAGGCGCTGGTGGCGCGGCCGGTGATGTATGAACTGGTCGAGCATGGTGAGGAAATCGACATCGACGGCAGCGCGATGTTCGCCGTCCGCTCGGGCGGCGAGGTCTATCCGATCATGCCGGCCGAGAAGCTGAAACGGCTGAGCGCGTGATGGACCAGGTGACGCCGGCGCCGTTTTCGATCGCGGACTTTCGGGCGCGCGTCGCCGCGCAGGTCGCGATCGGCTCTGGCGACGATTTCGGCGACCATCGCTTCAATCCCGGCCATCCCAGGCTCAAACACATCAAGCCATTGCGCGACGCGGCGGTGCTGATCCCGGTGATCGACCGTGCCGAGGGCGCCATGGTGCTGCTCACCAAACGCGCCGAGAAGCTGCGCAGCCATTCCGGCCAGGTGGCTTTTCCGGGCGGCACCATCGATACGACCGATCCAAGCCCCGAGGCCGCCGCTTTGCGCGAGACCTTCGAGGAGATCGGCCTCGATCGTGGCCATGTCGAGATCATCGGCCGCATGCCGGACTACGTCGCGGGCAGCGGGTACCGCATCGTGCCGGTGCTTGCCATCGTGCGGCCCGGCTTTTCGCTGACGCTCAATGCCGACGAGGTCGACGCCGCCTTCGAGGTGCCCTTGAGCTTCCTTATGGACCCGGCCAATCACGCGCGCGACAGCCGCATGTGGAACGAGCTCGAATGGTTCTTCTACGAGATGCCCTATGGCGGCCAGCGCATCTGGGGCGTCACCGCCGGCATCATCCGCACGCTCTATGAAAGGCTTTACGGTTGAGCGCTGAGGCGTCACTCTCGGGCAGGGCCGATTGGCTGGCCGACAAGCATCTGCAGAAGCTTCTTACGGCGCTGCAGCAGGGCGGCGAGGAAGCGCGTGTCGCAGGCGGCGCGGTCCGCAATGCGCTGATCGGCCAGCCGGTCGCCGACATCGATATCGCCGCGACCACCGTGCCCGAGGAAACGATCCGGCGCGCCGAGGCAGCCGGTTTCAAGACGGTGCCGACAGGCATCGAGCATGGCACGATCACGGTGATCGCCGGCGGCAAGCCTTATGAGGTGACGACGCTCAGGGCCGATATCGAGACCGACGGCCGGCGGGCAAAAGTGATCTTCGGGCGTGACTGGAAAGCGGACGCCGAACGGCGCGACTTCACCATCAACGCGCTCTACGCCGAAGCCGACGGCACGGTCGTCGATCTCGTCGGCGGCGTTGCCGATATCGAGGCGCGGCGGCTGCGTTTCATCGGCGACGCGGAGGCGCGCATCCGCGAGGATTATCTGCGCATCCTGCGCTTTTTCCGTTTCTTTGCCTGGTACGGCGACGGACGGCCGGACGCGGAAGGGCTGAAGGCCTGCGCAAGGCTGAAGGACGGGCTTGCGCGGCTTTCGGCCGAACGGGTTTGGTCCGAACTGAAGAAGCTGCTGTCGGCTCCCGATCCCTCGCGCGCGCTCTTGTGGATGCGTCAGGCCGGCGTGCTCACCGCCGTGCTGCCGGAGAGCGAGAAATGGGGCATCGACGCCATCCACGGCTTGGTCAAGGCTGGGAAAGATCTCGGCTGGGCCGCCGATCCTGTGCTGAGGCTGGAGGCGATCGTCCCGCCCGATGCCGTGCGCATGAAGACGCTTGGCGAGCGGCTGCGATTGTCGAACGACGAGGCCGACCGCCTGCGGCGTTGGGCGCTGACCATTGCGCCGGATGCGAAGGTGACCGAGACCGAACTGGCCCAGAAACTCTATCAGGGCGATCGCAATGGCTATGTCGATCGCATCCGGCTGGCGCTTGCCGCGGCGCGCACGCGTGCCGTCGAGGACAATCAGGCAATGATGGACGCTGGCGGCTTTTCACGCCTGCTCAATTTCACGCTGAAATGGCAAAAGCCGGTGTTTCCGATAAAAGGCGCCGACCTGACCGCGCTTGGCGCCTCGCCGGGGCCGAAGCTCGGCGCCACGCTGAAGAACCTCGAGAAGGAATGGGTCGAGTCGGGCTTCACCCTGGAACGCGGCGTGCTCATGAAACGCGCCGAGCAGGCACTGAAAACCTAGCGTGTTCAGGCGGCCGCGCCTGTCAATGGATCGCTACAGGTGCCAGCGCCCGCGACAGGCTTGCCTCGCCCTTGCCGTAGATGGACGGGTCGTAGTTCACCAGCGTGTCGGTGCGGGCCGTGTTGAGCAGGTCATTGGTGATTTGGACGGGCGTCGCCTTGGTGAACTTGCTGCCGATGATCGCAGCATAGCCGGAGATGATCGGCGCGGCGAAAGACGTTCCGTAGAGACCGGTCTTGTCGCCCTCGACGCCGACCACCAGGAAGTGGCTCTGCACAGCCGTGTTGGAGCCGGCATAGTCGGAATACCAGGCGAGCTGGGCCTTGTTGGCTGTGGTGCCGTTCGTCGACAGCGCGCCGACGAAGATCGCCGTCGGTTTGCCGATCAGGGCAAGGTCGAGATAATCCTGCTGGCCATCGGTGACCCCGCCGACAGCGACCGAGTCATTGCCGGCCGCCTTCGAGACGATGGCCGAACCCTTGGTGGCGTAGGAGATGATCGAGGACTCCTCTGGAGCCCACCAGATCTGGTTCGTGCTGTAGCCTGCGGTGGTGTACATGCCGTAGCTCAGGTTGAGCACGTTGAGGCCGCGTGCCAGCGAAACGGCCGTGCCCGTCGAGAAATCCTTGGAGCGGATGGTCGCGGCGGGAGCAATCATGCTTGCCTCCTCGCGCGTCCACTCGCCGTGCCGCTGGGTCTGCACGCCGATCCCGAAATTGCCGGAAAAACGCGACGTGCTGCTGAAGTCGTCGACCATCGTGATGGTGACGCCCTTGCCCTTGTAGCCGGCTGCCCATGCGGCGCCGACGTCGGGGCTCATCCAGTTCTGTACCGTTTGCGTTGTGCGCGCGACCGGGATCGTTGCGCTCACGCAGATGGAGCCGCCGCCATGGCAGAGCGCAGCCATCTCGTCCGCGCTGAGAACCTCCTGCGCCGAGGCAATGGGGGCCCAAAGGATGGCTAAAGCGGCTGCAACGCCCAACTTCATGATCATTCTCCAGTCCAACGAGAACCGGGACGGGCGCGAATTTGGGCACGAGATGATGTTCATTTGCGGCTCCAGCAATCAGAAAGTGAGACGGTAATTCAGCCAGAGATGCATGGTCTCCGGCTTGGCGTTGACCAGATATTTTAAGGTTTCCTCCGGCGCCGTCTCGCCCGCCGCGAGCCGGCAATTGACGCTGTAGGTGCCCAGGTCGCCATAGTCGGCTTCGCAAGGCTTTTCAGTGAGGCCGCCGCCGATGGTCGAGGTGACCGAAAGCGACAGCGTGCTGTTCGGATTGGGATGGATCTGGGTGAGAAAGCCAAGCTTCAGGCTGGGCTCGATACGGTATTTCTCGGCCTGCTCGCCTGTGCCAAATCCCCAAAGAATGCCGGTATCGGATGTGATCTGGGTAAGAAGGTCCGCATGCATATCGACCCAGCTCGCATGATACCAATGGGTGAACGATACCCAGCTTCCACTCTGCAACTCATAGCCGCCGTTGCCGAGGCCCCTGGCGCGATCGCTAAGTGGAGAACCCTGATGAATATCGACGAGCGAGGTCGTCCATTCCTGGGCCATTGCCGCGGACGCAAAGAGCAAGGCGCTCGACAGGAGCGCCGCGCAGAGACCGACTCCGATGTTGGACCGCTCGCGCATGCGCGAAGCACCTCGCCCCACCATTCCGACAGCGCCTTGATGGCGAAGGGCGCTCGGGCAGCCCCTCTGGCCGGATCATGGATCGGAGAATCGCACGCGCATCGTTACCGCAAGGTTATCCGAGCCGTTAGGAATATAAGAATTTGCTTGAATTATACGGAAAATGTTTCTGCCGGCGACCCGGGAGATCGCCGGCAGAAAGTTTGGCGCAGGCGTAAGCGGCGTTCCGCTCTTGCGTGTCGGCCCATCTGGTCGAATTCTGAAATTTGGCCGCTCAGGCGGCGTCGCGAACCTTCTGGATGCGCGAGCGGATCGCCTCGATCATCGTCTCGCGGATGATGGTCTCGCCATGCGTCTCGCGCATATGCTCGACGGCGCGGCGCATGACCTCCGCTTCCTCCTCGGCGCGCGTGTGCCAGTCACAGCCGGGAACCAGCGACCCGCATTGGAATTCCTTCATGACCCTTCCTTTCCTAGCGCGGGGTGGTTCGACCTTGGCCGGCCGCCCCTGTTGTCTTGGCAGTCCGGGAGGGAGCGACGCGCCTCTTCCGGTTGCACTGCCGGGCTATCATAACACCTGTGGAACGGTTCGGTTGCATCGAAGTCCCCTGTTTCGGATTGGAAAGAAAAGGCGGAGCGCTATGCCCCGCCTTTCCCTGCCGCCTGAGAACTGGAACCTTCAGAGCAAGGCCGTTACTTCATGATCTTGACGGCCTCGGCGATCTTGTTCTTGCCGCTCATGTCCCAGGACACGCGGACTTTCTCGCCGGCCTGAATGCCGGGATCCTTGAAGGCTTTGGACAGCTTGAATGTGGATCCATCCTCCAGAACAAGGCTCATTGCCGTTCCGTCAAAGCTCTTGACGGTGCCGGTTGTGTGCTTGACCGCTGCAAACGCGGCGCCGCCGGAGGCGAGAAGGGCGGCGGTTGCTGCCGTCACGATAAGCTTGCGCATGGCGTGCTCTCCTGGAATGCGGGTGCCCGATTTGGCGAGGCACCTCTCGTGATCAGGGTCGTCAAGTCGCGTCGGGTCACGGCCGGCGGGAGACAAATGATCTCCGCTTCGACCGCCGGCGCTTCCCGACCCGACGACCTTAAATAGCTCAATTTTTTCAAAAGGATATTAGACGAAAAAGATATCGTCCCTGCCACATTGCCGGCCAAGATTCGGCGAATTGGACAGCAATGCGGCCATCGCCGCACTCACCGGATCGTTACGGCCATTTTACCTCGGGCGGCAGGCTGGACAGGATCGAGGCGACATTGCCGCCGGTCTTCAGGCCGAAGATGGTGCCGCGATCGTGAAGCAAATTGAATTCGACGTAGCGGCCGCGCCGGATGAGCTGTTCGTCGCGCTCGCCATCGGTCCAGTTCTGGTTGAAATTGCCCCGCACCAGATGGGCATAGACGACGAGGAAGGAGCGGCCGACGTCCTGGACGAAATTGAGATCGGCGTTCCAGCCGCCCTTGTCCTCGTCCGAATGCAGCCAGTCGAAGAAGATGCCGCCGATGCCGCGCGGCTCGTTGCGGTGCGGCAGGAAGAAATACTCGTCGCACCAGGCTTTGAATTTGGGATAATCGGCGACGGCGGCGTTCTTCTCGCAGGCGAACTGCATGGCGCGATGGAAGGCAATCGTGTCGGGATCGTCCTGGGTGCGGCGACGGTCGAGCACCGGCGTCAGATCGGCGCCGCCACCGAACCACTGGCGCGTGGTGACGACCATGCGCGTGTTCATGTGCACGGCCGGCACGTTGGGGTTCCAGGGATGCGCAATCAGCGAGATGCCGCTTGCCCAGAAGCGCGGGTCTTCCTCGGCGCCGGGAATCTGTTTCCTGAATTCGGGCGAGAATTCGCCGTAGACGGTCGAAGTGTGCACGCCGACCTTCTCGAAGACGCGGCCGCGCATCATCGACATGGTGCCGCCGCCACCCTTGCCTTCGTCGCGCTCCCACTGAGTCTTTTCGAAATGGCCGGGCAACCATGACGCTTGCGGGCCGATGAGTTCCTGCTCGAGCTGCTCGAAGGTGGCGCAGATGCGCTCGCGCAGGGCCTCGAACCAGAGGCGGGCCTTCATCTTCTTCTGTTCGATGTCGGCCGGCAGCCCCACGGGAAGGTCAGGTCGTTCCAAATCCGTCTCCAGTCACAGGCCCAATTGCCCGACAAATGACTCGTTTTTTCTGCGCGCGATCCCTAATCTCTTAAAGGCAAGGGTCAAGTCCTGTCTGACCAAGGCGCAAAGGAGTTCCTTCGTGCGCACCCCGGCAAGACCGCCGCTGGATGGTTTGAAGAAGAGGCTGGAGCGCTCGCGGGCCGAGCGTGCAGGCCAGCCGCGCGACGGTTTCCTGCGCGAGACCTTCGTGTTGCCGAGGCCCGCCGCGCGCCTCAAGGCGAAGGAATGGTTCGAGCGTTTCCCCAAGCAGGCCTACTGGACCGAGATCGAAAGCTGGTTCGAGCGCCCGGGCGATGTGATCGAATTCACCATGCGGCGGCTGCCGGCGGCGGACTGAACAATCGTCAGGGCACCAATAGTCTTCTTGCCCCCGTACCCTCCCGGGCCAGTCGGTCTTCCCTGTTCCTCAGCGGACATTTGTCAATCGACATGCAGCCGCAGCCGATGCAATCCGTCAGGCCATCGCGCAATTTCTTCAACTGGTTGATCTTATGGTCGAGCCCGTCGCGCCAGGCTGTCGAAAGCAGGTTCCAATCCTCACGCGTCGGCGTGCGCTCTTCAGGCAGGGATTGGAACGCGGCGGCGATCTCGGCCAGCGAGATGCCGACTTCCTGGGCGACGCGGATAATCGCCACGCGGCGCAGCACGTCGCGGCTGTAGCGCCGCTGATTGCCCGACGTGCGGTGGCTGCGGATCAGCCCGCGCGCCTCATAGAAATGCAGCGCCGATACCGCAACACCGCTGCGCATCGCCACCTGGCCGACCGTCAATTCCCTCACTGGAGCCATTTCCCAAATTCTCGCTTGACCTCAAGTTAAGTTGAGCTTGTAGCCAAGAAACATCGATAGGGCAATTGCAGGAGAAGGCGATGTGCGTCTGGGCAAGAATGACGGCGGAAGGCACGGCGGTTCGGGATAGCGCGGAAGCGCGAAAGCTATTTTCCGAGCTGGCGGAGCGCTTCACCCGCGACCATGGCGACCGACAGCGCGACATTGATGCTGCGCGCGCCCGCTCGCATCGGAATGGTCAGTCGCGCATCGGCCGCCTCATGGACCTTTTCCGTCACGCCGGCGGATTCGCGGCCGAACAGAAGGATGTCGCCGGCGGCGAAAGCAAAGTCGGTATAGGCGGTCGCGGCCTTGGTGGTGAGCAGCACCAGGCGGCGCGCATGCGCCTTTCGCCATTCCTCGAAGGCGTGCCAGTCGGCATGGCGGGAAAGCGCCGCCATTTCGAGGTAGTCCATGCCGGCCCGTTTCAGCGCCCGGTCGGAGAGCGGGAAACCAGCCGGCTCGATGATATCGACACCGATGTCGAGGCAGGCGGCGAAGCGCAGGATCGTCCCGGTGTTGCCGGCAATATCCGGCTGGTAGAGCGCGATGCGGAGACGATCGTTCATTTTCGCATCCTGCTAATAAGTGGCAGATCGGCCACAGGCATCTCCCGCTTTCGGCAATTTCTGGACTGGCGGATGGCCATTTTCTGCGAAGTCGAGTATATGCCCACCATCGTCAACCCGAACCGAATGGAGGGGAACACATGATGACCATGCACATCCAGCTCCCATCCGGGGCTCACGTATGCCCGCAGGCGGTTTCGGTACGACGATTCTTCTGACACTTTAAGTCCTCATCGCACCGATTCCCGCCGAACCCAGTTTTCGGCCTTCGAAGGAATCTTGCGATGTTTTTCAAACTGCCAAAGGGGCGCCGCGCCCCAGCTGAGCGTGTCGGGACCGACGCTAGTCGTCTCCCGGCCGATTCGATCCGCGCCTTCGGCCGAATGCCGATGGTCGAGGCCGCATCACCCTTTTTAACGCATTTGCATATGGAGGACGGGCCGATGTTCGATCCCTACAAAATACCTGGTTCAAGAAGCCTGCACGAGCGCAAGGCGGCTACCTGGGCGCTGCTGATCGGCGAGACCTATTCGTCGGCCGTGCATGCCGAGGAACGGCGCAGGCCGCATCGCGGCATGCTGCCGGACGTCGATTTCTCGCGCGCGGTGCCCGACCACAGCCGGCCCACGCTGGTGCGCCGGATCATCCGCCTGATCCGGCCGGGCGACAGGAGCCGGGCAGGCTCCGGCCTTTCGTCGGGAAGTTCGGTGCCGTCAGGATCGTCGAACGAGCCTGTCGGCGAAATGCCGCCGAAACCCTATATTGCGCGTTGCAAGGCCGGCGATGCGGATGATTCCGTATCGCCGGCCCGCAATGCCGCGCGGCTGCAACGTCTAGCCCATCAATCCCGCGCCGCGTGAGCGCATAGATAAGCCGAGTGCCCGGAATGTTCCGCTGGTTTGAAAACAGGCTCGATCCGTTTCCCGCCGCAGAGCCGGTCGAGCCGCCGAAGACGCTGATCGCCTTCTGCGTTCATTATACGCGCGGCGTTTGGCCCTACATCGCCGTAGATGCGGTGCTGGTGGCGGCGATCGCCATCACAGAAGTGTGGATGTTCGGTTTCATGGGCCGCATCGTCGACTGGCTGTCGGCGCAGAGCCGGGAAACGTTCCTGCAGACCGAGAGCTGGAAGCTCGCCGGCATGGCTTTCATCGTGCTGTTTGCCCTGCCTGGTACGGTGTGGCTGCGTTCGTTGCTCAACCAGCAGACGCTGATGGGCAATTATCCCATGCGCATCCGCTGGCAGGTGCATCGCTATTTGCTGAAACAGTCGATGGCTTTCTACCAGGACGAGTTCGCCGGCCGGATCGCCACCAAACTGATGCAGACCGCACTCGCCGTGCGCGACTTCGTCATGAAGCTGATAGATGTCCTCAACTACGTGATCGTCTACTTCCTCGGCATGCTGTTCATCGTCGGTTCGGCGGATTTGCGGCTGGCCGCACCCTTGGGTGTGTGGCTGATCGGTTATGTCGCCTTGCTGTGGCATTTTATTCCGCGGCTGGGCAAAGTCGGCGAGGAGCAAGCCGACGCACGCTCGACCATGACCGGCCGCGTCGTCGACAGCTACGCCAACATCCAGACGGTGAAGCTGTTTTCGCACGCGCGCCGCGAGGCGACCTTCGCCAGGGAAGGCATGGCAGGCTTCCTCGACACCGTCTACCGTTCTATGCGGCTGGTGACGGTGCTTTACGGCCTGCTCTACATCCTGAACTCGCTGCTGCTGGTCTCTGTCACGGCGATCTCGCTGTGGCTGTGGCTCGGCCAGGCGGTGACGATCGGCGCAGTAGCCGTGGTCATCGGCCTTGTGCTGCGCATGTGGGGCATGTCGCAATGGATCATGTGGGAGATGTCCGTGCTGTTCGAGAATATCGGCACGGTGCAGGACGGCATCCAGTCGATCTCGCTGCCGCGCCTGGTCGAAGACAGGCCGGGCGCCAAGGACATCACCGTCGCCCGGGGCGAGATCCGCTTCGAGGACATCCGCTTCCATTACGGCAAGCAGAAGGGCGTCATCGAGAACCTGTCGCTCACCGTGAAGCCCGGCGAGAAGGTCGGTATTGTCGGACGCTCCGGCGCCGGCAAATCGACACTGGTCAATCTGTTGCTGCGCTTCTACGACCTGGAAAGCGGCAGGATCCTCGTCGACGGCCAGGAGATCGCGGCGGTGACGCAGGATTCGCTGCGCGCGCAGATCGGAATGGTGACGCAGGATACCTCGCTGCTGCACCGCTCGGTGAAGGAGAACATCCTCTATGGCCGGCCGGACGCGACCGACGAGATGCTTACCGAGGCGGCGCGGCGGGCGGAGGCGCTCGATTTCATCGGCGGGCTTTCGGACCACAATGGCCGCAAGGGTTTCGACGCCCAAGTTGGCGACCGCGGCGTCAAACTGTCCGGCGGCCAGCGGCAGCGCATCGCGATCGCCCGCGTCATGCTGAAGGACGCGCCGATCCTCATCCTAGACGAGGCGACGTCGGCGCTCGATTCGGAAGCCGAGGCGGCGATCCAGGAGAACCTCTACAAGCTGATGCAGGGCAAGACCGTCATCGCCATCGCGCACCGGCTGTCGACGATCGCGGCGATGGACCGGCTCGTCGTCATGGACAAGGGCCGCGTCATCGAGGAAGGCTCGCATGAGGAGCTCGTCGCGAGGGGCGGGCTTTATGCCCAGCTCTGGCAGCGCCAGTCGGGCGGCTTCCTGCTCGATGACGTGCCGGCCGGGCCGGATGCCAAGACGGCTCTATCCGAGATGGCGGCGGAGTAACGCTATCGCAATTGCAGCAATTCCAGGAAAGGTGCGTAGCAGTTTTCCGTCCAGAATGCGCAAAACAAAGACTTGGAGCGGCCCGGCGGTTCTGTGAGCCGTCGAGACGCTCCGGCATCAAGGTTACGGCGATTGCCGGGAATCGATCCCGGGCGTAACCACGACTTGGTCAGAGGCCGCCGGCGACCAGATCGTTCGCCGGCAGGTTTTTGGCCTCTACGAGAGAAAAATGTTCGACCGCATCTTCACCTGGTTCGAAAGCCGTTACTCGCCGGTGGCCCTGGCCGACGACAGGCAGCCGCCGATGGGGCTTTGGCGCTTCTACTGGTATTTCATAAGGCAGTTTCGCGCGGCCTATTGGCTGCGCATCATCATCGTTGCCGTCGCGGCGATAGTGGACGCGATGCTGCCGATTTTCGTCGGCCTGATCGTCGGCCTGCTCGCCAGCACCAAGCCGGGCGATTTCTTTGCCGCGCATGGGCCGCTGCTCGCCATGATGGCCTTCGTCGTGCTGCTGCGTCCGCTGTCGATGGTTGTCGACGGGCTCATCCGCAACCACGCCATCGCGCCGAACCTGATCGACCTCATCCGCTGGCAGAGCCATTGGCATGTCGTGCGCCAGGACTGGTCGTTCTTCCAGAACGACTTTGCCGGCCGCATCGGAACCAAGGTGATGCAGAGCGGCGATTCGATGGAGATGAGCGTCAACCTCACCGTCGATGCCGTCTGGTATGCGCTGGTCTTCGTCGCGGTCGCCATCGTGGTGCTGGCGCGGCTCGATCCGCTTCTCCTGGCTGTGGTGGCGGTGTGGCTGGTGGTCTATTGCCTGATCTTCTGGTCTGCGATGCCCAGGATCACGCAACGCTCGTCCCAATTGTCGGAGCGGTGGTCGCAGGTGAGCGGCCGCATGGTCGACAGCTATACCAACATCCTGACGCTCAAGACATTCTCGACCGGCGAGCATGAAGACAAATATGTCTCGCAAGCGGTGGCCGAGCACGCCGACACGTTTTACCAGCTGATGCGCGTTTTCACGCTGATGTGGTCGGCCTTGTTCATCCTCAACGCGGCGCTGCTCATCGCCGTTAGCTGGCTGGCGCTCGCCGGCTGGAACGCCGGCGCTATGACCACCGCGGCCGTGGCGACCGCAATACCGTTCGCGCTGCAGATCGCCAACATCTCCGGCAGGATCCTCGATGTCGGCGCCAACGTCTTTCGGCAGATCGGCGTTGCCAGCAACTCGATGACGACGATCGCGCGGCCGATCGTCATGCAGGATCAGCCCGACGCACCGGCCCTCGTCGTGACCGCCGGCGGCATCGAGTTCGACCGGGTGAACTTCAACTACTGGCGCAAGGACGGCAAAGGCGGCGTCATCGACGATCTGTCGCTGAAGATCGCGCCGGGCGAGCGGGTCGGCCTGATCGGCCGTTCGGGAGCCGGCAAGTCGACGCTGGTCAATCTCGTGCTGCGGCTGTTCGACGTCCAAGACGGCAAGGTGCTGATCGACGGGCAGGACATCCGCAACGTTTCGCAGGAAAGCGTTCGCGCGGCGATCGGCTTCGTCAACCAGGACACCTCGCTCCTGCATCGGTCCGTTCGCGAGAACCTCAAATATGGGCGCCAGGCGGCCAGCGACGAGGCGATGTTCAGCGCCGCCAAGGCCGCGCAGATCGACGATGTGATCGCGGGGCTGACCGATCCGCATGGGCAGAGCGGCTATGAGGCGCTTGTCGGCGAACGCGGGGTGAAGCTGTCCGGCGGCCAGCGGCAACGCATCGCCATTGCCCGCGTCATGCTGAAGGACGCGCCGATCCTCATTCTCGACGAGGCCACGTCCGCGCTCGATTCGGAAGTGGAGGCCGCCATCCAGGAGAACCTCTATAAGCTCATGCAGGGCAAGACCGTCATCGCCATCGCCCACCGCCTGTCGACCATCGCGGCGATGGACAGGCTGGTGGTGATGGACAAAGGGCGCATCGTCGAGGACGGCTCGCACGAGACGCTGATCGCCAAAGGCGGGCTCTATGCGCAGCTCTGGCGACGCCAGTCGGGCGGGTTCCTGCTCGAGGAAAAGCAGGCGGCCGACGGTCTGGCGACGAAAGGTGAAGCCGCCGAATGATGCAGGCCATCTATCGCTGGTTCGAGCACTGGGTCTACCCGTTCCGCGAGCCCGCGAATCTGCGGCCGCCCGCCAGCGTCGGCGGCTTCCTTTGGCACTATGTCGGGCAGGCGAAGCTCGCCTTCTTCGCCATGCTGATCATCGGCGGCATCGCGCCGCTGGTCGAGGCCGGCCTCTTCTATTTCGTCGGAAGGCTGGTCGATATCCTCGACCAGTTGCCCGGCGAACGCAGCTGGCATGCGCTTTGCGCCGCAGCCGGTCCCGAGCTGTTGTTCATGGGCGCGGTGGTGCTTGTCATCCGCACGACCATCGTCGGCCTGTCGGCGCTGGTCGACGAGCAGACGATCACGCCAGGCTTCTACAATCTGGTGCGCTGGCAGGCGCACCGGCATGTCTCGCGCCAGTCCTACGCCTTCTTCCAGAATGATTTCGCCGGCCGCATCGCGACAAAAGTCTGGCAGGCGGGGCAAGCGACGGGCGACCTGATGGAAAGCTTCATCGAGGTCGTGTGGTTCATGATCGTCTATACGGTCACCACGCTGGCGCTGGTCGCGGGGTTGGATCTGCGACTGGCCGTCATGGTGGTGGTGTGGATCGCCGCGTTCGGCTGGCTGGCGAAACTCTACCTGCCGGCGATCCGCAAGTATGCCGAGGCGACAGCCGAGGCCGGCTCGATGATCACCGGCCGCCTCGTCGATTCCTATTCCAACGTGCAGACGCTGAAGCTGTTTTCGGCCGACGGCGACGACCGCTATATCCGCGGCGGCTTCGGCATCTATCTCGACGCGCTGCGGCCGTTCACGCGCCGGCTGACCGGCGTGCGCATGGCGCTGACCATGCTCTCCGGCGTCATGATCACAGCGATCGCTGCCTTCGCCATCTATCTGTGGGTCGAAGGCTCGATCACGGTCGGCGCCGTCGCCTTCACCCTGTCGCTGGTGCTGAGGCTCAACATGTTGCTGGGAAGGCTGATGATGCAGCTCAACGGCATCCTGCGAAATCTCGGCGTGCTTGAGAATTCCAAGGCGCTGATCTCACAACCGCTCGGCCTGACCGACGCGCCGGACGCCAAGGAGCTGGTCGTCAGTAGCGGCCGCATCGACGTCAGCAACGTCACTTTCCATTACGGCAAGGGGGCAGGGGTGCTTGACGGCATCGACCTCGTCGTGCATCCGGGCGAGAAGGTCGGCCTGGTCGGCCCGTCCGGCGCCGGCAAGACGACCTTGGCCAATCTGATCCTGCGCCTCTACGACCTGGAGGGCGGCCAGATCCTGATCGACGGCCAGGATATTGCCCATGTGACGCAGAACTCGCTGCGCGGCAATATCGGCGTCGTCAGCCAGGATACAGCACTGTTCCACCGCTCGCTGCGCGACAACATCAAGCTCGGCATGCCGGACGCCACCGATGCGCAAGTGATCGCCGCGGCCAGGAAGGCTGAGGCGCATGACTTCATCCTGGGACTGCGCGACACCAGAGATCGCGCCGGCTACGAGGCCTATGTCGGCGAGCGCGGCGTGAAACTCTCCGGCGGCCAGCGGCAGCGCGTCGCTATCGCCCGCGTCTTCCTCAAGGATGCGCCGATCCTGATCCTCGACGAGGCGACCTCGGCGCTCGATTCGGACATCGAGGCGGCGATCCAGGAGAACCTGACCAGGCTGATGGAGAACAAGACCGTGATCGCCATCGCGCACCGGCTCTCGACCATCGCAGCGCTTGACCGGCTGGTGGTGCTCGACGGCGGCCGCATCATCGAACAGGGCACGCATGACGAGTTGGTGGCGCTCGACGGGCTCTATGCGCGGCTCTGGAAACGCCAGTCCGGCGGCTTCCTGTTCAACGAGGAAAGCGCGCTGGAAGAGACTCGGCCGGCGGAGTAGAACGGCACCATGTCGGTACGCATGCCTACCAATTTCGGACGGTCAGGCGCGCAGGAAAGCGCCCTCGATCTCCTCGGCCACGAGATCCTCGCCGAAAAGGCGGCCGCGCTCGGCCGCGCCGGCCAGCGCGTGGAGCAAACCCTTGCCAAACTGCGCGAAGGCGGCGAGGGCGAGCATCGCAACCGGCTGCTCAAGGAAGCGGCCGCGGCCGTCCACGCCTATTTCATCCAGCGCGAGCTTTGCGGTCTGCGCAAGCATGACGCCGTGATCCGGGAGTACAATATTCCGCGCGCGGTGCTGGTCAGGCTCGGCGCCAGCTAAACAGCTATTCCAGCCACTCGGTGATGAAGTGGCCGTTCTCGTGGATGTCGGTGCTTTCGAGCGGGCCGGGGCCGAGATTGGTGAATTTGTGTGGCGTGTCGGGCGGCACGATCAGGATCTGTCCGGCCGTGGCCTTGATCTCCTGGTCGCCGATAGTGAACAGGCCGGTGCCGGAGCGGATGACGAAGATTTCCGCATACGGATGCTTGTGCAGGCGCGGGCCGCCGCCGATCGTCGGCTGATAGTTGAATATCAGGCAGGAATTGGCACCGAACTGGCCGCATTGCAGCTCGCCTATCCAGAGGTCGGGGGCGTCGGCCCAGCTGTAGCGTTCAATGACATACGCCATGACGGCAGAATAGACCGGGCCAGCAGCCGATGTCGAGGCGAACACGGGCCCGATTTCTCCCCGGATTTCCCGCTGTTCCACCCTGTCCGGCGGCCGGGCCGGGATGCATCGGCAACGGCCGCCGCGCATGCCCGCGACAATCTGCCCTTGTGGTCTCACCCCGCTGGACAAAAACGGGCCGCACGCATAAACCGAACTCCAAATGCCGGAGGAATTCGCTAGCCTGTTCGCCATGCGCTGTCGGGCAGGTGCGATTGAGCGGGGACAAGGCTCGGCCTCCGGTTAGGAAGAGGCGAAAGGATCAGGCACCCGTGAGCGCAACCGACATCCACGATCCCAACCGTCGCGATTTTCTCTATGTAGCGACCGGCATGGCCGCCGTTGTCGGCGCTGGAGCCGTCGCGTGGCCATTCATCGACCAGATGCGCCCCGATGCCTCGACGCTGGCGCTTGCTTCGGTCGAGGTCGATGTCTCCTCGCTGCAGCCGGGCAGCTCGCTGATCGTCAAATGGCGCGGCAAGCCGGTGGTGGTGCGTAACCGCACCGAAAAGGAAATGAAGGACGGCGAGGCCGTCAATCTCGCCGATCTCAAGGATCCGATCGCGCGCAATGCCAACCTGCCGGCCGACGCGCCGGCGACCGACGCCAACCGCACCACGCCGGGCAAGGAAGCCTGGATGGTGATGGTGCAGGTCTGCACCCATCTCGGCTGCATCCCGCTCGGCCAGGAAGGCGATTTCGGCGGCTGGTTCTGCCCGTGCCACGGTTCGCAATACGACACCGCCGGCCGCATCCGCAAAGGCCCGGCGCCGGAGAACATGGCGATCCCGGTCTTCAAGTTCATTTCCGATACCAAGATCCTTATCGGTTGAGGCAGGGGACATTTCGATGAGCGAGGGACACTCAACCTATACGCCCAAGACCGGTATCGAGCGCTGGTTCGACGCCCGCATGCCGCTGCCGCGGCTGATCTATGACAGCTTCGTCGCCTATCCGGTGCCGCGCAACCTCAATTACATGTGGACGTTCGGCGGCATCCTGTCGATCATGCTGGTCGCGCAGATCCTCACCGGCATCGTGCTGGCGATGCACTACACGTCCGACACCAATCTCGCCTTCGATTCGGTCGAGAAGATCATGCGCGACGTGAATTCGGGATGGCTGTTGCGCTATCTCCATTCCAACGGCGCTTCGTTCTTCTTCGTCGCCGTCTACATCCACATCTTCCGCGGCCTGTTCTACGGCTCGTACAAGGCGCCGCGCGAGCTTTTGTGGATCCTCGGCTGCATCATCTACCTCCTAATGATGGCCACCGGCTTCATGGGCTATGTGCTGCCCTGGGGTCAGATGAGCTTCTGGGGCGCCACCGTCATCACCGGTTTCTTCAGTGCCATCCCGCTGGTCGGCAACTGGATCCAGCAGCTGCTGCTCGGCGGCTTCGCCGTCGACGACCCGACGCTGAACCGCTTCTTCGCGCTGCATTACCTTTTGCCGTTTATGATCGCCGGCGTCGTCGTGCTGCATATCTGGGCGCTGCATGTCGTGGGCCAGTCGAACCCGACCGGCATCGAGGTCAAGTCGAAGACCGACACCGTCGCCTTCACGCCCTATGCGACCATCAAGGACGCGTTCGGCATGATCGTGTTCCTGTTCGTCTTTGCCTATTTCGTCTTCTATCTGCCGAACTATCTCGGCCATCCGGACAACTACACGGTTGCCAATCCGCTGAAGACGCCGGCCCATATCGTTCCGGAGTGGTACTTCCTGCCGTTCTACGCGATCCTGCGCGCCATCACCTTCAACATCGGCCCGATCAACTCCAAGCTCGGCGGCGTGCTGTGCATGTTCGGCGCCATCGCCATGCTGTTCCTCGTGCCGTGGCTCGACACCTCGAAGGTGCGCTCGGCGGTCTACCGTCCGTGGTACAAGCTGTTCTTCTGGCTGTTCGTGGCCGATGCTATCCTGCTCGGCTGGCTGGGCTCGCAGCCGGCGGAAGGCAGCTACGTGTTCATGGCGCAGATGGCGACTTTGTTCTACTTCGCCTTCTTCCTGGTCGTCATGCCGGTGCTTGGCCTGATCGAGACGCCGCGCAGGCTGCCGAACTCGATCACCGAGGCGGTGCTTGAAAAGAAAAAGGGCGGCAGCGGACATCTGGCAGGCATGACCGCCGCGCCGGAAACCAAGGGCTGAGAATCTGAGGGGATTTTGGGTATGAAGAAGATTCTCGCCTCGCTGGCGCTGGTCGGCCTGATGGTTGCGGGTACCGCTGCCATCGCCGAGGAAGAGCAGAACCCGGCCGCGCCGACGCATTTCCCGATCAACGAACCGAAGGAAATGAGCTGGAGCTTCGCCGGCCCGTTCGGCACCTATGACAAGGCCCAGCTGCAGCGCGGCCTCAAGGTCTACAAGGAAGTCTGCTCGGCCTGCCACTCGATGAACCTGGTGGCCTTCCGCACGCTGGAAGGGCTCGGCTACTCGGACGCGCAGATCAAGACGCTGGCCGCCGGATACACCATCCATGACGGCCCGAACGATGCCGGCGACATGTTCGACCGTCCCGGCAAGCCGTCGGATCACTTCCCGGCGCCGTTCCCGAATGAGCAGGCCGCTGCTGCCGCCAATGGCGGCGCCGCGCCGCCCGACATGTCGCTGCTTGCCAAGGCGCGCGGCGTCGAGCGCGGCTTCCCGCGCTTCATCTTCGATATCTTCACCCAGTACGCGCAGGGCGGCCCGGATTACATCCACTCGCTGCTCACCGGCTACGACCAGACGCCGCCGGCCGGCATGGTGATCCCGGAAGGCACGCACTACAATCCGTACTTCCTGTCCGGTGTGTCGCTGAAGATGCCGAAGCCGCTCTCCGACGGCCAGGTGACCTATGACGACGGCTCGCCGCAGACGGTCGACCAGTATGCCCGCGACGTCTCGGCCTTCCTGATGTTCGCGGCCGAGCCGCATCTCGAGGAACGCAAGAAGACCGGGTTTCGCGTCATGGTCTTCCTGCTGCTCTTCGGCGCACTGGTCTACATGACCAAGCGCAGGGTGTGGGCCGACGTGGCGCACTGAGGCGCCGTCGACCGCAAATTTGAAAGGGCGCCACAGGGCGCCCTTTTTGCATTTCGGTACGCGCAAACCGCAGGCTATGTCACATGGCCGTCATTGCGCGTGGCGATCCTGCCTTGCCCCTACTTCAAAGGATCGTACCCATGAAAAGATTCGCATCGCTCGCGGCCGGTTTCCTGCTGCTTGTCACCGGATATGCCGCCCATGCCGACGAGGCGCAACCCTTCGTCACCAACAAGGACATCGACTTGACGATGATCTTGCCGCCGCCGCCGGCCAACGATTCGGCGGAAACCAAGGCCGAGCTCGGCGAGGTGCTGACGCTGCAGGTGACGCGCACACCGGAAATGGAAAAGCGCGCCATCGCCGATGCCGAAGAGAATGTCTGGCGCTTCGCCGATGTCATGGGACCGAAGTTCAACAAGGAAACGCTGCCGAAATTCAGCGCCTTCTTCGATCGCGTCGTGGCGACCGAGGGCGCCGTCGTCGATCCGGCCAAGGACGTCTGGAAGCGTCCGCGCCCGCATCAGCTCAGCGATCTGGTCAAGCCGGTCGTGAAGCTGTCGAACTCCGGCTCCTGGCCGTCTGGCCATGCGACGGTCGGCACCATGATGGGCATCATCCTTGCCGACATGGTGCCGGAGAAGCGGGCCGAGATCATGGCGCGCGCGGCCGAATTCGCTCACAACCGCGTGGTCGGCGGCATCCACTATCCGTCCGACATCGAGATGGGCAAGATTTCCGGCAGCGTGATAGCCGCGGTCCTGCTCAACCGTCCCGATTTCAAGGCCGAGTACGAAGTGGCGCGTTCCGAGCTGCGCTCGGACCTCGGCATGTAGTCGCGCGGTAGCGCCTGCTTTTCGAAGGGCGCCTTCGCGGGCGCCCTTTCCGTTATGGCCGAGGCCGGTCGGTGCCGATCCTTTGCCGGATGTGCTTGTCTCTGGCTCGACATCGCGGTAGCCCTTGTCGGTCGCGTCGGGCAGCAATGGCCGACGCCGCCACATCCGACAGCCGGACACGCGGAAAGCCTCGATGAAATCGTCCCTCGAAGACACGCTGCTTGCGGCCATCCGCACCATTCCGGACTATCCGAAGCCCGGCATCCTGTTTCGCGACATCACCACGCTGCTTGGCGACGCGCGCGCCTTCCGCCGCGCCATCGACGAACTGGTGCATCCCTATGCCGGGCTGAAGATCGACAAGATCGCCGGCATCGAGGCGCGCGGTTTCATCCTCGGCGGCGCCGTAGCGCACCAGTTGTCGGCGGGCTTCGTGCCGATCCGCAAGAAGGGCAAGCTGCCTTACGAGACGGTACGCGTGGCCTACAGCCTCGAATACGGACTGGACGAGATGGAGATGCACAAGGACGGCGTCTCGCCGGGCGAGAAGGTGATCGTGGTCGACGACCTGATCGCGACCGGCGGTACGGCGGAAGCGGCGGTGAAGCTGCTCAGGCAAATCGGCGCCGACATCGTCGCCGCCTGCTTCGTCATCGACCTGCCGGACCTCGGCGGCCGCCGGAAGCTCGAAGCGCTCGGCGTGCCGGTGAGGACGCTGATCGGGTTCGAGGGGCATTAGGAAGTAGTGAATAGTGAATAGTGAATAGTGAATAGTGAATAGTGACTACTTACTACTCACTACTCACTATCCCACCTTCACCAGCACGGCGCTGTCGAACTCGATCACCTTGTCGCTGGTCGAATCGAAGCCTTCCGAGCGCAGCGTGAGCAGGTTCCAGCCCGGGCGCCCGGCAAGCGGCCGGTGCGCCAGCGCGGTGCGTGTGAAGGTCACCGTCTCTCCGGCATAGACCGGCTTCAGCCATTTCAAATTGCGGAAGCCGGGCGAGGGGCCGAATTCGGGCTGCGGGCCGGGGCCGGTCCAGCGCACGCCCTCGGTCTCCATGCGCTTTCCGAGGTTGTATTTCATCCAGGTGGCGGCGGTGTGCCAGCCCGAGGCGCAGAGGCCGCCAAGCACGCTCTTCTTCGCCGCCTCTTCATCGACGTGGAAGATCTGCGGATCGTACTTTTTGGCGAACGCCTTGATCTCGTCGGCCTCGAACTTGTGCGAGCCGAGCGTGACCGTCTCGCCGATCAAGAAATACTCGTCCAAAGTCATGACAGGTCCTTTGCGGCATCACGCGCGAGGAACATGCCGGTGTTCTCGAGCTCGAAGACACTCTCGCCGCGCTGGTTCACGAGTTCGCTGCGCATGGTGATCAAGCCGAGCTGGGGCCGCGATTTGGACTGGCGCTTGGACAGAATCGTGACCGTGCCGCGCAAGATGTCGCCGGCCAGCACCGGTTTCTTCCATTTCACATGCTCGATGCCGGGCGAGCCCTGCGAGGTCGAATCGAGCAGGAAGGCGTCGCACAGCATGCGCATGAACATCGCGCAGGTGTGCCAGCCCGAGGCCGAAAGACCGCCAAGGATGCTGGCCTTGCCGGCTTCCTCGTCGAGATGCATCGGCTGGGCATCGAACTCCGCGGCGAATTCGATGATCTCGGCAGCGCTTACAGTCTTGCTGCCGATGTCCAGCGAGGCGCCCTCGACGAAATCCTCATAAGCCCAGGTCTTTCCGGTCATGTCGGCAATCCGGTTATCCCAAAGATCGGGCAACCCGGATGCAGGCCTGGGACGATTTGGTCAAGTGATTTCTGGTAAGCCAGTCAGGCACTCAGGTGTTGAACTTGAACAGCATGATGTCGCCGTCCTGGACGACATACTCCTTGCCTTCGTCGCGCGCCTTGCCGGCTTCCTTGGCCGCCACTTCGCCGCCCAGCGTGACGAAGTCGTTGTAGGAGATCGTCTGGGCGCGGATGAAGCCGCGCTCGAAGTCGGTATGGATGACGCCGGCCGCCTGCGGCGCCTTATCGCCCTTGTGAATCGTCCAGGCGCGCGTCTCCTTCGGCCCGACGGTGAAATAGGTGATCAGATGCAGGAGCTCGTAGCCGGCGCGGATCACCTTGTTGAGGCCCGGCTCGTCGAGACCGATCGAGGCCAGGAACTCCATTTCCTCCTCGTCGGAAAGCTGAGCGACTTCCGCCTCGATCGCCGCCGAGATCACCACCGTGCCGGCGCCTTGCGCGGCCGCCATCTTCTCGACCGCCCTGGTGTGCTCGTTGCCGGTGGCGGCGTCCGCCTCGGCGACGTTGCAGACATAGAGCACGGGATGCGAGGTGAGGAGGTTCAGTCCCTGCAGGATGCGCAGATCCTCCGCCGCGATGCCGTTGAGCAGGACGCGCGTCGGCTTGCCGGCCTGCAGCAATTCGAGCGCGGCCTCCATCATCGGCAGCACGGCCATGGCTTCCTTGTCCTTGCCGGCGGCGCGCTTGCGGATCTGGGCGATGCGGCGCTCGAGGCTTTCGAGGTCTGCAAGCATCAGCTCGGTCTCGACCGTCTCGGCGTCGGCGACAGGATCGATGCGGCCCTCGACATGGGTGATGTCGTCATCCTCGAAGCAGCGCAGCACATGCACGATGGCGTCAACCTCGCGGATGTTGGCGAGGAACTGGTTGCCAAGCCCTTCGCCCTTGGAGGCGCCGCGCACCAGGCCGGCAATATCGACGAAGGAGATGCGGGTCGGGATGATCTCCTTCGACTTGCCGATCGCCGCGATCTTCTGCAGGCGCGGGTCGGGCACCGCCACCTCGCCGGTGTTCGGCTCGATGGTGCAGAAAGGATAGTTGGCGGCCTGCGCGGCGGCCGTCCTGGTCAGCGCGTTGAACAGCGTCGACTTGCCGACGTTGGGCAAGCCAACGATGCCACATTTGAAACCCATGTTCGTCCAATCCTGTCGGAAATTCGATTTTGGTGAGGGCTATGGGCGATAGGGGTGACGAACGTCAAGCCCCATGCCTTTATCGTGACAGGGCCTAGTCCTTGCCAAAGAGCTTCTTCAGCATGGCAGCCATCGGGCCGCTTTCTGGAAGCTTTGCCGCCGGCTGCTGCGGGCGCGCCTGGCGGACATGGCTTTGCTGCTTCGGCGCCTTGGGCGGCGGGCGGTCGTCGTCGCCGGTCGGCACAAGCTTGTCGCGCAAGGCGAGCGTGACCCGGTTCATGAACGAGCTGTCGTCGCCCTTGGCGAGCAGCGCGGCATGGTCGGCGATTGCGTCCAGCAGGACATCGAGCCACTCGCGGTCCGCCTTGGCGAAATCGCCAAGCACATGGCCGTGCACCATCTCCTTGACGCCCGGATGGCCGACGCCGATGCGCACCCGGCGATAGGCGTTGCCGACATGCTGGTCGAGCGAGCGGATGCCGTTATGGCCGCCCGAGCCGCCGCCAATCTTGATCCTGAGCTTGCCGGCGGCAAGGTCGATCTCGTCGTAGAAGACGGTGAGCGCAGCCGGTTCGAGCTTGTAGAAGCGCAGCGCTTCGCCGACCGACTGTCCGGAGAGGTTCATGAAGGTCTGCGGCTTGATCAGCAGGATTTTTTCGCCGTCGAGCGTGCCTTCGCAGATCAGGCCCTGGAATTTTCTCGACCAGGGCGAAAAGGAATGGCGGCGGGCAATCGCGTCCGCCGCCATGAAGCCGACATTGTGCCGGTTGTTTTCGTATTTCGCGCCCGGATTGCCAAGGCCTGCAAAGACAAGCATCGCTGTCTCCGAGCGCTAGAGCATGATGCCGAAAAGTGTGAAGCGGGGTTCGGAAAACATCATGCTCTATTTCTTTGATTTAGAGCCGGATGAAATCATCCGGCTCGGAGAATTACTTCTCTTCGGCCGCCGGGGCCGCCGTCTCGGTCGCCGCCACCTCGGTGGTGACTTCCGCCTCCGGCTTCATCGCCGACGAGCCGGCAATGGTCGCGATGGTGAAGTCGCGATCGGAGATGACCGGCTTGACGCCGGCCGGCAACTTGACCGCCGAGATGTGGATCGAGTCGCCGATGTCGGTGCCGGTGAGGTCGATCGTGATGAATTCCGGGATCGCGTTGGCCGGGCAGTGGAACTCGACTTCGTGGCGAACGATGTTGAGCACGCCGCCGCGCTTGATGCCGGGCGACTTGTCCTCATTGATGAAGTGGACAGGCACGTCGACATTGACCTCGGTGTCCTTGCCGATGCGCAGGAAGTCGACATGGACAGGGAAATCCTTGACCGGGTCGAGCTGGAAATCCTTCGGCAGGACCTGGATCTTCTTGCCGTCGACATCGATCGTGGCGATCGTGGTCAGGAACCCGCCGCCGTGGATCTTGTAGAAGATGTCCTTGTAGTTCAGCGCAATCGCCAGGGGAGGCTGCTTGTCGCCGTAGATAACTGCAGGCACTTTACCGTTGCGGCGAACTGCACGGGCGGACCCCTTACCGACCTGTTCGCGCGCTTCGGCCTTGAGCTCGTAAGCATCGTGGCTCATGGCATTTCCTTTCGCGTGTTATGGAGCGCTCACGGCGGGCAAGCCCATCCGTAAACGTCGAAAGCCGTCGCGGCCTTGCACGATCTGTCCGATGCGTTTGGCGATCCAAATGCGTCTGGGGATCTGCGAGGCCTGGCCGGCCTTCCTCCGCGTTGCCTCCAAGGGTGTCTACGCGGGTGGCGGCTCTATAGCGGAAGGCGGCCGAGGGTGCAAGCGGCTGGGCTGGAAGCGGTTGGGCTGGAAGGCTTGCAGGGTGGTTTTCAGCGCCGAGCATAAACCGGCAACCCATTTGCGGCGAATGTAGGATCGCGCGGTTCTCAGCCGTCCTGCGGCATGCAACCAGACCCCGAGGGGACCAATATGAAACTCCTGTTCAGCCGCAATCCCAATCCTCGCCTCGCGGTCGCGACGGCGCGCTATCTCGAGGCCAAGATCGCGTTTGAGTTCGCATCGCCAATGGCGCCGGAGCAAGCCGAGCGCTACCGCCCGCTCAATCCCAATCTGACCCTGCCTATCCTGGTCGGTCCGGGGTGGAGCCTGTGGGAGGCCGACGCCATCGCCTGCCGGCTTTCGCGCGAGACGCGCTCGGATTTCTGGCGCAGCGGAGACGACGAGCCAGACATGATCCGCTGGATCAGCTGGGGCAAGGAACGGTTCGCCTTCGCTTGCGACATGGTGCATTTCGAGCGCGGCACCAAGCAGCGCTACGGGCTCGGTCCGATCGATCGGGCGCTGGTCGAGGAGGGGCTGAGGCAATTCCATAAGGCTGCGGCGGTCCTGGAGCCGGAGCTTTCCGCAAGGGATTGGCTGGTCGGCAATTCAATCTCCTATGCCGACTTCCGTATGGCGACGTTCCTGCCTTTCAACGATGCCGCCGGATTGCCGCTCGATGACTATCCGTCGATCCGTCGCTGGTATGGTCGGCTGGAAGCGATCGACGCCTGGCGCGATCCATTCCACGGACTGGAAGCGCCGCCGCTGCCGCCGGTCAAGATCGAGGCGTGACCCGCATACGCTGAACCTATCGAGGCGCCCGGGACGCAAACCGTCCGGTCGAAGTCCAATCTCGTTTTCAGTACATCTCAGCCGGGGTCGACCTCCAGGCTTTCGTTCAGCGCATCGCGCAACGCCTGGATTTGCCGGTTCAAGGTATCGAGTTCGGCCAATTTCATGCCTGAGCGCTCGATCAGGGTCTCGTTCAGGCAATTGCACCGGACGAGCAGAGCCCGTCCTCTGGGGGTCAGGTCGACCTGCACCTGACGCTCGTCGGTCTGGCTGCGCTGCCGGGTGACAAGGCCAGCCTGTTCTATTCGCTTCACCAGCGGGGTGATAGTGCTCGATTCCAGCGCGAGCCGATGCGCGATGCCGCCCACCGATATGCCGTCCGCCTCTCCCAGCGCGTTTAGCACGAGATATTGCGGATAGGTGATGCCCATCTCGTCCAGCATCGGCTTGTAGGTGCGGTTGATCGCCATGCTGGTGGCATAGAGCGTGAAGCAGAGCTGATTGTCCAACGGGAGAGGCACGGCGCATTCCTTTTGCCGACTGAGCATCTGTTGTGTACTACGAAAAATGATATCGCGATACATATTTCCATGGACGCGGTGCCCAATCTCCGTTATGGATATAATTATCGCGATATTGTTTATCGCGGTATCACAGAAGGAGATTGAGATGACCTCGCAAACCAAGTCAGGCTCGGGCAGCGGCACGATCACCATCAAGGACGGAACGCAGATCTTCTACAAGGATTGGGGCACGGGCCAGCCGGTCGTCTTCCACCATGGCTGGCCGCTGAGCAGTGACGACTGGGACGCCCAGATGCTGTTCTTCCTGTCAAAGGGTTACCGCGTCATCGCGCATGACCGGCGCGGCCATGGCCGTTCCAGCCAGACCGACACGGGCAATGAGATGGACACCTATGCCGCCGACGTGGCGGCGCTCGCCGCGCATCTCGACCTCAAGGACGCCATCCATGTCGGTCATTCGACGGGCGGCGGCGAGGTGGCGCGCTATGTCGCGCAATATGGCGGCGCAGGCCGCGTCGCCAAGGCCGTGCTGATCGGCGCAGTGCCGCCCATCATGTTGAAGACGCCGGCCAATCCCGGCGGCCTGCCGATCGAGGTGTTCGACGGTTTCCGCGCGGCGCTGGCGGCCAACCGCGCCCAGTTCTTCCACGACGTGCCGGCCGGACCGTTCTACGGCTTCAACCGTCCGGGCGCGCAGGTTTCCGAAGGCGTCATCGACAATTGGTGGCGCCAGGGCATGATGGGCGGCGCCAAGGCGCATTACGACTGCATCAAGGCCTTCTCGGAAACAGACTTCACCGAAGACCTGAAGAAGATCGACGTGCCGGTGCTGGTCATGCATGGCGACGACGACCAGATCGTGCCGATCGCGGACTCCGCGCTCATCTCGATCAAGCTGCTCAAGAAGGGCGAGCTCAAGATCTACAAGGGTTTCCCACACGGTATGGCGACGACCCATGCGGACGTAATCAACGCCGACCTCTTGGCCTTCTTCAAGGCCTAGAATCGTCCAGTTGGATAGACAAGGCACCCGCCATCAGGCGGGTGCCTTTGTACTTCCATCGACATGTCCGCGGGACAGTGCCTATCTGGCGAGAAAACCAGTGATCAGTTTGACGGTGGCGTCGGGGTTTTCCTCCATGATCCAATGACCGGAGTTGGGCACGATGCCGCCTGTGACATTGGTCGCGACAAGCCGCAAGATATCGGCCTGCGTGGTGCCGGCGGATTTTTCGCCGCCAACAGCCAGTACCGGCATGGTCAGTTTGCCGCCAGCGGCGAGCATCGCCTGGTCGTCGATCGCGTCCTGGTCAAAGGCCTTGAACTGCTCGAAAGCGTCATGCATCGCATGCGGGCGTGCATAGAGTTTGGCATAGTGCTTGCGCGTGGCCTCATCGATCTTCTTCGGGTCGGCCGACAGTTCGTTGTAGAAGCGGTCGAGATAGATGCGCTCGCGCCCCGCGACCAGCCGCTCCATATCCGGGCCACGGAAGTTGAAGTGCCAAAGCAGCGGGCTTTGCTTGATCTTTTCCCAGTCACCGATTCCGGGTAGCGGCGCATCGATGATGACCCATTTGGCGATGCGCTTGGGATATTGCGCAGCAAGCGCATAGCCGACCATGTTGCCGATGTCGTGCGTAACCAGATCTGCCTTGTCGATCTTCAATGCGTCCAACACGCCGGCGATGTCGACGGCCTGGTTCTTCTTGGTGTAGCCCGCTTCAGGGTGAGCGGACAGACCCATGCCGCGCAGGTCCGGCACGATGACGGTGTGGTCCTTTGCGAGCGCCGCCGCCGCCGCGCCCCACATGTCTCCGGTATCGGCAAAGCCGTGCAGCAGCACGACCGCGGGACCTTTGCCACCGACACGCACATAGAGGCTCGTGCCGTTGGTTTCGACCGACTGCGTCTTGAAACCCGGCGGAAAAGGAACGATGCGTGCCGTAGCCGGCAACGTTGCAAGAAGCACGCTCAACACGGCCAACACGATCTTGCGCATATCATTCTCCCGAGACATTGAGTTTCTGCGGCAGCGTCGCCCGCGCACGCGTTTCGAACACTAACAGGCTTTTCACCTGGCGTATGGGGAAGAATCGATAAGTGCGCGGCAGCTGCCACGCCTTTATTCGAGTCCTGAAGATCGGTGGTTTTTAACCGGCCGCCGCCTGCGCCTTCCTAGCTTCCTTCATGTTGGGCAGGAACACCGTCAGCAGACCGAGGAAGGGCAGGTACGAGCAGATCTGGTAGACGAAGTCGATGCCCTTCATGTCGGCGACGACGCCGAGCACCGCGGCGGCGATGCCGCCCACGCCGAAGGCGAAGCCGAAGAAGATGCCGGCGATCATGCCGACGCGACCCGGCACCAGCTCCTGCGCGAAGACGACGATGTTGGAGAAGGCCGACGAGAGGATCAGACCGATCAGCACGGTGAGCACCATCGTCCATTCCAGATTGGCGTAGGGCAGCGCCAGCGTGAAGGGCAGCACGCCGACGATCGAGAACCAGATCATCGCCTTCTGTCCATAGCGGTCGCCGAAGGGGCCGCCGAGCAGGATGCCCAGCGCCGAGGCGCCGAGGAACAGGAACAGCATCACCTGGCTCATCTGCACCGAAACGCCGAACTTATGCATGGCGTAGAAGGTGTAGTAGCTGGAGAGCGAGGCGATATAGGCGTTCTTGGTCAGCACCAGCAGCGTCAGCACGGCCAGCGCCCACATGACCTTCTTGCGCGCGAAGGGCGAGACATGGGTAGCCTGCTTGCGGGTGGCCATCGAGGCGCGCAGCCGGCTGTACCAGCCGCCGACCTGCCACAGCACGACGATACCGATCAGCGAGCCGACGGCGAACCAGGAAATGCTGGTCTGGCCGAACGGCACGACGATGAAGGCGGCGAGCAGCGGTCCCATGGCCTGGCCGAAATTGCCGCCTACCTGGAACAGCGACTGCGCCAGGCCGAACCGGCCGCCCGAGGCGAAGCGCGCGATGCGCGAGGATTCCGGATGGAAGATCGCCGAGCCGATGCCGATCAGCGAAGCGCCGATCAAAAGCAGCCAGTAATGGCCGGCATGAGCGAGCACCACCAGCCCGACCAGCGAGGAAGCCATGCCCCATGGCAAGGAGTATGGCATCGGCCTCTTGTCGGTGATCATGCCGATGACCGGCTGCAGCAGCGAAGCCGTCACCTGGAAGGTGAAGGTCAGAAGGCCGATCTGCCAGAAATCGAGACCGTAATTGTCCTTGAGCAGCGGATAGATCGCCGAAAGCAGCGACTGCATGATATCGTTGACGCAGTGGCAGAAGCTCACCGCAAGAATGACGGTGAAGGCCGTCGCTTGCGCCGAGATGTTGCTTGCCGGCGCCGGTGCGGCGACGGAGGTGGCGGTCGTATCAGTCAAGGCAATGCTCCGTAGTCTTTGTGCGGCGAACCGCAGCCGGCCTTATAAGCCCGTTGCCAAGCGACTTCTTTCGTGGTTTGGTCCAATAGTTTCGCAAGTGGGCCACATCCGATGCCGAATAGCCGGGAGATATTCAGAGGCGACGCCGCCGAGCTCGGCCGGCTACATGAAAGCCGCTGGCAATGGCTGGAACAGGCAGTCGGGCCGGCGGTCGCGCTGCCGACCGAATATCCGGATGGCTACCACGTGCCGCAGCACCGCCACAGCCGCAGCCAGCTGCTGCACGCGCTGGTCGGCGTGGTCCTGGTAACGACCAGGTACGGGCGCTGGATGGTGCCGCCCGACCATGCGATGTGGATACCAGCCGGCACCGAGCATTCGGTCGAGATGCTGGGCGACGTCTCGATGCGCTCGGTGTATGTCATGCCGGAAGCCATTGCCGGCCTGCCGAAAGGCTTGCGCGTCGTCGGCATCACCGAGCTGATGCACAGCCTGATCGTGGAATCGGAGAAGCTGCCGCAGGGCGGCGAGCTCGAAGGGCGGGCGGCACTTGTCATGGGACTACTGCTGCACGAGATCCCGAACCTGCCGGAACGGCCGCTCGGCTTGCCTTTCCCGTCCGAGCCGAAGCTCGCGGCGCTTTGCCGGCGCTTCGTGGCGGCCCCTTCACCGCATGCGACGATCGACGAATGGGCAGATGCGGCGGGCATGAGCCGGCGGTCGTTCACCCGCGCCTTTCATCGCCAGACCGGGCTGTCGCTCTCGACTTGGCGCCAGCAGGCCTGCCTGTTCGCGGCGCTGCCGAGGCTCGCCGACGGCGAGCCGATCACCAGGGTGGCGCTCGACCTCGGCTATGACAGCGTGCCGGCCTTCATCACCATGTTCAAGCGCATGCTCGGCGCCTCGCCGCGCGGCTATATGCGCGGCGCGCGCGATGCCGGTGAAAAGCCGCGCCGTACAGGTGGTCCGATCGCCGCGTGAGACAGCGCCCTCAGCATTCAGTTGATATGTCGGTTCTCAGTCTGATTCCGTTTGCCGAATACTGATTGCAAATTGCAATCTGTTATGCTTCCCATTGTGAGGAGGGCAAAATCGGAGGAACGCTGGTGGCAACGATCGTCTGTGCCATGCTGACATCGCTGGATGGCTACATTGCCGGGTCGAGCGGAGACATTGACCTGCCGTTTCCCGAAGAAGAATTGCACCGGCATTTCACCGACGAGATGAGGCGGACATCGATCGCGCTGTGCGGGCGCAAGATGTATGAAAGCATGCGCTTCTGGGACAGCCCGGAGCGGGAGATCGCGGCTGACGAAGTCGAGAGGGATTTTGCACGCGCGTGGCGGGAGACGCCGAAGGTGGTGTTTTCGACCACGCTTCAGGAGGTCGGGCCGGATGCCCGTCTGGTGAAGGGTGATGTCGAGGCGGTGGCAAGGTCGCTCAAGGCGGATACGGATGGCGAGATATCCGTCTCCGGCGCCGATCTTGCCGGGCAGCTTGCGCGTGCCGGTCTGATCGATGAGTATCGGCTTTACATGCATCCGGTCGTGCTGGGCGGCGGCAAGCCGCGGTCCGGCCTGTCGCTGGCCTTGAAGCCGCTCGGCACGAAGCGCCTTGCGCAAGGCGTCACGCTGCTGCGCTATGCGCCCGCTGCAGCCAGTTCTGATTAATCGAACAGGCTCGATACCGATTCCTCGGTCGCCGTGCGCGATATCGCTTCGCCCAGCAGGTCGGCGATCGAAATGACACGGATGTTCGGCGCATCGAGCACGCCCTGCGTCGGCTGAATGGAATCGGTGATCACCAGTTCCTGCAGCTTCGAGCTCGCGATACGGGCAACGGCGCCGCCGGAGAGCACGCCATGGGTGATGTAGGCGGTGACGGAGGTCGCGCCATTGGCCAGCAGCGCGTCGGCCGCGTTGCAAAGCGTGCCGCCGGAATCGACGATGTCGTCGATCAGGAGGCAATCCTTGCCGGCAACCGCGCCGATGATGTTCATGACTTCCGATTCACCGGGACGCTCGCGGCGCTTGTCGACGATGGCGAGCTGCGCATCGAACCGCTTGGCCAGCGCGCGCGCCCGCACCACGCCGCCGATGTCGGGCGACACGACCACGACATTGCCGAGCTGCTTGTATTTCGCCTTCACGTCGCGGGCCATCACCGGCACCGAGAACAGATTGTCGGTCGGGATGTCGAAGAAACCCTGGATTTGGCCGGCATGCAGGTCGAGCGTCAGCACCCGGTCGGCGCCGGCGCGGGTGATCATGTTGGCGACCAGCTTGGCCGAGATCGGCGTGCGGCCCGAGGCGCGGCGGTCCTGCCTTGCATAGCCGAAATAGGGGATGACCGCCGTGATGCGCCGCGCCGAAGAGCGCATGAAGGCGTCCATCATGATGAGCAGTTCCATCAGATGGTCGTTGGTCGGATAAGAGGTTGACTGCAGGATGAAGACATCCTCGCCGCGTACGTTTTCCTGGATCTCGACGAAGATTTCCTGGTCGGCGAAGCGCCTGACGCTGGCCTTCCCGAGCGGGACGTTGAGATAGCGAGCGACCGCCTCGGCCAGCACCCGGTTGGAATTGCCCGCGAAAAGCTTCATGCACCGTTCCTGGTGAAGGATGGAGAGGCCGAAGAGACTCTCATGCGCCTTTTATGCGGGCTTTTAGCGGCCCGCGCCGGTATTGCAAGCCTCGTTGTGGGGAATCCTTCCGGCGGCCGCAACAAACAGGGAAAAGATCGCAAGCCGGCAACAGTCTGGCCGGCAACAGTTTGGCCGGCAACAGCTCGGCCGGTCCGGTCAACCGGCGCCGCCGCTGCCGAGCCAGGCAGCGAACTGGTCGATCGTCTGGTCGGCGATGGCCTGCATGGTGGCGGGCGCAACGGTGGGCCAGCCCTCGCCGCTGCCGACGGCAGGCGCCTTCTGCTGGCCATTGATGCGGTGCAGGCGATTGCCGGATGGGTCGTAAATGTCCCAGACATAGATGACGGTCGTGTCCTTGCCCTCGGACATGGTTGAAAAATAGCCCTTCAGCACATGCGTCGCCGTCTGGTCCGTGCTGCCGACAAGCGTCAGGCCACGCTGTTTGGCACGGCTCTGCAGTTCCGCCGTCAACGGTGCCGCCGCGTCCACCGATGCACCGACGATCGGCGCCACCTGCAGCCGCGTCTTGGCGAGGGCGGCGGTTTGCGCCGGTGTTGCACGTGTCGTTGTGGTGGAAGGCGCGGGCGAAGGAGCAGGCGCGGTCGTGGTCGCAGATGTGGCCGGCGTCGATGTGCTTTGCGGGGTGGCCGAAGACTGGGCCGAGCTCGCCGGAGGGGTGATCGCCGAAGGTTCCAGGACGTCCTTGGCGTTGGTGCAGGCGCCAAGCGCCAACACCGCAAGCAATGACACGGTCGTCACCTGCGATCGTCTCATTTGCCTGAAAACTCCCTGTTGGCGAACGCCCCCGCGTGAACCAACCATTATGGATTCACTGCACGATCAAGTCGAGATCATGGCGCGACAGCGGCTTCGGCGCCGATTCCGTGGTGAGGTAGGTGCGGCCAAGGGTCATCGCCGTCTCGGTCTCGGAGTCCATGATGATCATATGCGCAAACAGCGTCATATTGGGTGCGATCGGCTCCGGATTGCCCTGGTAGAACATCGGCATGTCCATCCACGACGGCGTGAAACGGGCGCCGACCGAATAGCCGCAGGCGTTCAGCCGGTGCTTGGTCAGATTGTGCGCTTCGAGCGTGCGGGCATGCGCGTCGAAGACATCGCCGAAAGTGTTGCCCGGCGTCATCGCCTTTTCGACCGCGAGCAGGGCGGCACGCGAGGCGTCGAACAATTCCTGGTGACGTTTCGACACCTTTCCGGTCAGAACGGTGCGCATCATGGGGGCATGATAGTGATGGAAGACGCCGGCCCATTCGAGCGTCAGCTGGTCGTTCTTGGTGAGCTTGCGGCGGCCGGCCTTGTAGCGGCAGAGCAAGGCGTCGGCGCCGGAGGCGATGATATACTCATTGGCGGGATAGTCGCCGCCGCCGGCAAAGACCGCGCCCTGCATGGCGGCAAGGATGAGCCCTTCGTCGCCGCCTTGCTTGATGAGGGGCAGGGCGGCATCCAGCGCGTCGTCAGATAAATTGGCTGCCTTTTCCGCCTTGGCGATTTCGGCCGGGCTCTTGAACAGGCGCAGCCGGCCGACGATGCCGGAGGCATCGGCGATCTGGCCGAAGGTCTGCAACTGCTCGTCCAGGCGGCGGCCGTTATAGGCGGTCAGGCCATGGGTGTCGTATTCGACGCCGATGCGGGCGCCGAGCAGATCGAGGTCGTTGAGGAGGTTGCGCAGGTCGATCGCCGGGTTGGCGCCCTGACGATCGGTCCACAGCACGATGTTTTCGATGGTCGAGGTATGGCGCGCCTGCCTCAGATCGGCCGAACGGGTGAGCAGCACCATCGAGCCGTCGGCCTTCACCACCAGGCACTGGAAAAAGCAGAAGCCGAAGGTGTCGTAGCCGGTCAGCCAGTACATGCTCTCCTGCGCAAACAAAAGCACGGCGTCGAGCTTCTTCTCGGCCATCTCGATCAGCAGCCGGTCGCGCCGCGCGTCGAATTCCGAACGTTCGAAATGCAGCGCCATTACTCTTTCTCCAGAACGATTGCCGAAACCTGGCGCCCGTAATCCGCTTCCTTGCGGTGTGTGGTGCGCCGGTAGGAATAGAAAAGCTCTTCTTCCGCGTAAGTGCAGCGGCCAAGACCCTCGGCGGTCACGCCGGCCTTGCGCAGCCGGTCGACCGTATATTGGTTGAGATCGAACATCGAGTGGCCGGTCGTCTTCGACGGTGTGAAATAGCGGTGATTGCCGGCATCGGCCTCGACGAAGCGGACGGCGAATTCCGGCCCGACCTCGTAATTGTCAGGGCCGATCGAGGGGCCAAGCACGGCGACGATGCGACCGCGGTGAGCGCCGAGGCCCTCCATGGCAAGGATGGTGTTTTCGAGCACGCCGGTGAAGGCGCCCTTCCAGCCGGCATGGGCGGCACCGATGACGCGCGCCTCGGCATCGGCGAAGAGAACCGGCCCGCAATCGGCGGTCGAGGCGCCGATGGCAATGCCGGGACGGTCGGTGACGATGGCGTCGGCCTTCGGTCGAGGACCGGCGAAGGGCTCCCTGGCGACAACGACATCCGGCGAATGGACCTGGTGCGCGGTCAACAGATGATCCGCCGGCACGCCCATCCAGGCGGCAACGCGCCGCCGGTTCTCGGCGACCAGCGTCTGATCGTCGCTGGAGCCCGTGCCGATGTTGAGCCCCCGATAGATGCCGTCGGAGACGCCGCCAACGCGGGTGAAATAGCCGTGGCGCATGCCTGGCGCCTTTTCAAGCAGCGGCGAGCGTACTGGATCGGGTCTGGTCTGATTCAGCATGGTTGGGTTTGTCGTCCGTGCGGGGCGGTCTCGTCAAGGCGAAGTTGGGAGAACGAAGCGGACCAGACGGCGAGGCCGCGATCTCAGGCGGCTTTGCCCGCCGGCAGGACCTTCATGACCTTGAACAGCTCGCCCATCGCGTCGGGGCCGGCCAGGCGTTCGACCGCATCCGAGATGGCTTGACGTGTCTCGGGATCGGCATCAGCGCCAAGGGTGCCGGCGCGCTCGAGCAGGCCCATGCCGAGCAGGAACTCGCTTTGGGTCGACAATTGCACACCGAGACTGTGAGCGCGCGCCACGTCGGCAAGAGCGCCGAAATCGACATGCGCAGTGAGGTCGGCTTCGCCTGGATTGGCCAAAACGTCCTCGCGCAGGTGCCGGCGCAGCGCCTGGAGGGTATCGCCGATCCCGGGCTGGAGGTGGCCGTAGTCGATGAAGAGGCCGGCGCCGCCTTGGCCGGCAATGCGTTCGGCGATTTGCGCCATCAGCGCCGAACGGGCGGGCGCCACCTCGGCGACGGTGCCTTGCGGCGTATCGGCAGCGGCTCTCGGCAGCAGTGCCGGGTCGACGGATCCGGCACCGGCGAAGAAGTGCAGTTCATCGGCGCCGTCGAGGCCGACAACGCGCTCGCGCCAGCTTTCGCCCACATGGACGAACTGCCGGATCGGCACCGCGTCGAACAATTCGTTGCCGACGATGAAGAGCGGCTGCCGCGGCAGCGTGTCGATGGTCTGGTGCCACGCAAGGGACACGCTCTGGCCGGCAAGCGTCTGCTTCTGGATCTCAGCCAGGCGCGGGCTGGTCTCGATCATGGCAAAGCAGACGCCGGCCACGAGCGGCGGGTCGAGCCGCGACCAAGTGCGCAGCATGTCCTTCATCAAGGTGCCGCGGCCGGGACCGATTTCGGCGAAGGTCGCGGGCAACGGCCGGCCGGTACCCTGCCAGGCCTGGTAGAGCCAGACCGCGACGAGTTCGCCGAACATCTGGCTGATCTCGGGCGCGGTGATGAAGTCGCCGGCGGCGCCGAAGGGCTCGCGCGTCGTGTAATAGCCCTCATCGGGATCGAACAGGCAGAGCGCCATATATTCGCTGACCGGGATCGGCCCCGCCGCGCCGATCAGACCTTTGATGCGCTCCTTCAGCCGGGTCATGCCGCCCGCGGCTCGGCCGCCGGCTTTGCGGTGGCCATGGCCCAGATGCCGGCGAGCACCATCGGCGTGGACAGGATCATGCCCATGGTCAGCCAGTTGGTGCCAAGCAGATAGCCGAGCTGCTGGTCGGGCTCGCGGAAGAACTCGACGAAAATGCGCGACAGGCCGTAGCCGCAGATGAAGGCGCCGCCAACGAAGCGCGGCGTCTTCAGTTTCTGGCGCGAATGGGTGAGGAAGCGCAGCACCAGAAAGAGCACGAGGCCTTCGAGCAAGGCCTCGTAGAGCTGGCTGGGGTGGCGGGTGAACGGGCCGCCATTGGGGAATTCAATCGCCCAAGGCACGTCCGACGGCCGACCCCAAAGCTCCGAATTGATGAAGTTGGCGACACGCACCAGGCCGAGCCCGACAGGCACACCGGCCGACACCACATCGAACAACGTCCAGGTGGGGATGCGGCGTCTGAGCGAAAACAGCGTCATGGCGAGGATGACGCCGAGCAGGCCGCCATGGAACGACATGCCGCCCTGCCAGACGGCGAAGATGTCGAGCGGATGCGCAATATAGCGCGGCAGGTCGTAGAAGAGCACGTAGCCGGTGCGTCCGCCCAGCACCACACCGATCGCCGCCCAGACGATGAAGTCGTCGAGGTCCTCGGGCTTCATCGGCAGCTTGCCGTCCGGCCACAGGCGCGGGTTGGTGACGAGGCGCTTCGCGTACCACCAGCCAAAGAGGATGCCGACGATGTAGCCGACGCCGTACCAATGCACCGCCAGCGGCCCGATATGGACGATGACCGGATCGATGTTGGGGAAGGGCAGGGAGGCCAGCGGCAGCAGGAAATATTCGCTCAAAACGGGGTCCCCGGTGACGGTCACGATTGGGCGCGGACCATGCGGCAGGGTTTTGGCGGGGTCAAGGCAAGGCTACGCTTGCATTCGGCGCCGCGCCCCACTACGTCAAAACGATAAAGCGAGGATCTGCCATGGCGACCGGACCGAACCGCATTCTCGACGAATTCGCAAAGATCATGACCGACGCGGCGGGTGCCGCGCAGGGCGTGCGGCGCGAAGTGGAGACGGCGTTCCGGGCGCAGGCCGAGCGAATGCTGAATTCCATGGACGTAGTGCAGCGCGAAGAATTCGAGGCCGTGCGCGAGATGGCGGTCAAGGCGCGGGAAGACAACATCCAGCTGGCGATGCGCGTCGAGGCTCTCGAGGCCAAGCTCGCCGAACTGACCGGACAGGCCGCACCTGCGGGTGCTGCGAAGCCCCGCGCAAAAAAATAATCGTTAAACTTTTCCACATAGCGCGATCCGAAAAATCGCTTTGCCGTGAATCGCTTACCGGCATTGCATGAATCTTCATGACAGCCACCTTTCCACATGCGGATGACGCAGTGCGAAAAATTGGGCTGTTCACGCGACTCCCGATCAATAGACTGAATTTGTTGCATGATTCGAAGCAGGGTCATGCGCCGGGCGGTGGGGTCCGGTTGGGGTCTTTGCGTTGGAAAGTCCTGACCGTCCGAGTTCTAGACAGATTGTTCGTCGTGTGTGCCCCGCGGAGCGTGTGGCGCTCCCCTGAACACAGGAAGCATTCATGGAACTCCTCGAACTCGAATTCTCCCGCGAAATCCACCCGGTGGACGTCATCGAGCAGGTGGCCCACAACAACGACTGGTCCTTCGAGCGCGCCGGCGACGACGAGATTTCGATTTCGGTGGCCGGCAGTTGGACCGACTACCATGTCTCCTTTTCCTGGATGGAGGATTTCGAGGCACTGCATCTGGCCTGCGCCTTTGACATCAAGGTGCCGGAGACGCGTACGCTGGAAGTGATGCGGCTCTTGTCGCTGATAAACGAACAGATGCTGTTCGGGCATTTCGACCTGTGGGAGCAGGAAGGCGCGATCATGTTCAGGCAGTCGCTGCTGCTTGCCGGCGGGGTCGAGCCGTCGAGCCAGCAGGTCGAGGTGCTTCTGTCCTCGGCGTTAGAGGCCTGCGAATGCTATTTCCAGGCCTTCCAGTTCGTCGTCTGGTCGGGTACATCGGCCAAGGACGCGCTCTCCAGCGTGCTCTTCGAGACCCACGGAAACGCCTGAACCAAACCGATATCGCCGATGAGTTCCAGCAGCGAGCGCAAGCCCGAGATCAGTTTTGCCGATTTCGACCGTGTCGATATCCGTGCCGGCACGATCGTCGAGGCCGAGCCGTTCCCGGAGGCGCGTAAGCCGGCGATCAAGCTGAAGATCGATTTCGGTCCGGCGATCGGGGTGAAGAAGTCGTCGGCGCAGATCACCAAATATTATGCGCCGGAAACGCTTGTCGGTCGCCAGGTCTTCGCGGTGGTCAATTTCCCGCCGCGCCAGATCGGCCCGTTCATGTCGGAGGTGCTGACGCTGGGCTTTCCCGATGAAGAGGGCGCCGTCGTGCTCGGCGCCATCGAGCGGAAAGTGCCGGACGGCGGGCGCTTATTCTAGAACGAGCCTGGGGCGACTGGAGCCACCCTGTCCTGGTCGGCGCGCTTACTTGGCATCCCCAACGCCTCGTCGACCGCGTCGAGGAACATTTCGGCGCAGGCCTGCCAACTGTAGCGCATGGCGCGCTGGCGCGCTTCGGCGCGATCGACGTGAAGCGCCTTCATCGCCGCCTCGCCCAAGTCGTTCGACACGGCTCCGCCGACGCCGTCGCCGACAATATCGATCGGTCCGGTCACCGGATAGGCGGCGACGGGCGTTCCGCTGGCCAGCGCCTCGATGATGACGTTGCCGAAGGTATCGGTGCGGCTCGGAAAGACGAAGACATCGGCCGACGCGTAGATCTTGGCCAGTTCGTCGTTCGGGCGGTGGCCGAGGAAATGCGCGTTGGGATAGCGCGCCTTGAGCTTTGCCAGTTCGGGCCCTTCGCCGACGATGACCTTGCTGCCGGCCAGGTCGAGGTCGAGAAAGGCGGCCAGGTTCTTTTCGATTGCGACACGGCCAACGCACAAGAATACCGGGCGGGGGTATCCGGTTTCCTTGCGCTTGTCGGGCCGGAAATGGTCGGTGTCGACGCCGCGCGTCCAGGGCCTCAGCTTGTCGAAGCCGCGAGCGGCCAGATCGTCCGCCAGCGATTGTGTGGCGACAAGCGTGCCCTGTCCGGAATTGTGGAAGCCGCGCAGCCAGTTGTAGGCCCAGCTCTCCGGTACCGGCAGGCGGGCGCTGAGATATTCGGGAAAGCGCGTGTGATAGCTGGTGGTGAAGGGGCGGCCCACCTTTCGGCAATGTCGGCGCGCCATGATGCCGAGCGGACCCTCGGTGACGATGTGGATGTGGTCGGTCTTGGCGGCCTCAATCAGGCGCGCGACATGCCCCGGCGTCGTCAGCGCAAGCCGGATGTCGGGATAGGTCGGCATCGGCAAGGTGCGAAAGAGGTTCGGCGTCAGGAAATCGAGCTCGACGTCGAAGGGTTTCAGCGCCTCGGTGAGGCGTTCCAGCGTGTGCACCACGCCATTGACCTGGGGCCGCCAAGCGTCGGTGACCATCAGGATACGCATGGCGATCCCGATACGCATCGCGATCCCGATGCGCATGACAGTCCCTTGCCGCGATAACTCCCTAGCGCGCCGGCGCGGTGCCGGAACGGCAGCCAGGCAGCAACCCGCGCCTCGCTCCAGCGCACCCGGGCGGGCACGGGATCGAAGCGGGGCGGCAGGGCCGAATCAACGAAGGTCGCGCGCTTCATGCGCGCTCTTGACCATGATTTCATGACGGGCGGATGAAGCCTGCCTCGGCCGGATTTACGCGGGAACTTTGATGACGGCGCGCAAGCCGCCGAGCGGGCTGTCCTCGAGGCTGATATCGCCGCCATGGCTGCGAGCGATGTCGCGGGCAATCGACAAGCCAAGTCCGGTGCCGCTGGCGTCCAGGTTGCGCGCCTCGTCGAGCCGCAGGAACGGCTTGAACACCTCTTCGCGCTTGTCGGGAGCGATGCCCGGTCCGTCGTCGTCGATGGTGACGGTGAGCGAGCCGCGACCATGGTTGGCGTGGACGTCCACGGTCTTGGCATAACGAAATGCGTTGCCGATGACGTTCGACAGCAGCCGGGCGAAAGCGTTCGGCCGCACATGCACGGCCGGATCGCCGGTCAGCGTCGTCGTAAGCTTGCAGCCACGCAATTGCGCTTCCTCGCCGAGCTTCTGGAAATAAGCATTGAGGTCGAAGCGGCCGGTATCCTCCGCGGCCTCGCCGCGGGCAAAGGAGAGATAGCCTTCCAGCATCGACTGCATGTCGTCGATGTCCTGGTTCAGCGCGGCCTTGGTTTCGGACTTGCCGCCGGCCAGCGCCAGCTGCAGCTTGAAGCGGGTGAGGATGGTCCTGAGGTCGTGGCTGACGCCGGTCAGCATGGCGGTGCGCTGCTCGATCTGGCGCTCGATACGCTCACGCATCTGGATGAAGGCGAAGCCGGCGCGACGGACCTCTTCGGCGCCGCGCGGGCGGAAATCGCGCGGCATCGGCCGCCCCTTGCCAAAGCTCTCGGCGGCCTCGGCGAGCGTCAGGATCGGCCTGATCTGATTGCGCAGGAAGGGAATGGCGATCATCAACAGCACCAGCGAGGTGCCGACCATCCAGATCAGGAAGATGTGGGTGTTCGAGGCATAAGCCTGGCTGCGCCGCACAAAGACGCGCAGCACCTTGCCTTCGAGCTGGACCCGAACCTCGACGACGTTCGAGTTGCCGACCGTGTCGATCCAGAACGGACGGTTGATCTGCCTGGTGATCTCCGACGACAGCGCCTCGTCGAGGATCGAGAAGAACGGTTTCGGGCCGGGCGGCGGCAGCGGATCGGGCGGCAGCAGATCCACCTTCAACTGCATACGGTCCTGAGCGATGCGGATGATGTTGGCGTAGTCGGCGTCGTGCGGATAGGTCTCCATCATGTCGATGACGGCCGCTATGTCCGAGATGGTCGCCTGCGACAGGCGCTGGGTGACCGTCTGCCAATGGCGCTCCATGAAGACGAAGGCGACCACCGACTGCAAAAGGATCATCGGCGCGATGACAATGATCAACGAGCGGGCGTAGAGCCGCTTCGGCATGTAGAGCGCGACCAGGCGCCAGAACCGGTTCCAGGCGCGCGGCATCGCCCTCAGTGTCCGCAGCGCGAGATCGCCGGGGCCGCCTCCTTCAGGCTGTTCCAGTTGCGTGGTCGCCATTCGCCCTTCCGCTCGTCGATGGCCGTTCAGCAAAGGGCCTTCGACGGTAGTTTATTCGACGCTGAGCCGATACCCAATACCGCGCACCGTCTGCAGCCACACCGGATTGGACGGATCGCGTTCGATCTTGCGGCGCAGCCGGTTGATCTGCACATCGATGGTGCGCTCGCCGACATCCGATTCATCGCCCACCAGTTCATGGCGCGGTATGGTCTCGCCCGCCCGCGCGGCGAAGATCGCGAGGATCTCCTGCTCGCGGTCGGTCAGCTTAAGCGCCTCGCCGCCACGCTTCAATTCGCGCTTGGCGATCTGGAACGTATAGGGTCCGAACACCAGCTGTTCGACCTTCGGCGTCGCTGCCGGGCCGCCACGGCGCAGGATGTTGTTGATGCGCAGGATCAGCTCGCGCGGATCGAACGGTTTCGGCAGGTAATCGTCGGCACCGGCCTCCAGCCCGGTGATGCGGCTGTCGGTCTCCGACAGCGCCGTCAGCATCAGGATCGGCACGTTCTTCTCGGCCCGCAGCGCCTTGGTGAGGTCGACGCCGGTCTCGCCCGGCATCATGACATCGAGCACCAGAAGGTCGAAGTCGAGGCCGGCGAGCTTGCGCCTGGCCTCGCCGGAATTGCCGGCGACGGTGACGCGAAAGCCGTTCTCGGACAGATACTGCTTGAGCAGGTTGCGGATACGCGTGTCGTCATCGACAACCAGAAGATGCGGCGCGTCATCGTCGGGCGCGGCCGGATGATCAACCTTCTCAATGGTCTCCATGGTTCTTCCCCGATGTTTGCGCAGGCACAATGTCGATCTGCGCCCTTAGTTCCGGATTCACCATCGCCTCCAGGAATCGCTCGATCGTCGCGCGTTCGGTGGCTCCGGAATCCTCCAATGCCGCACGGATGCGGCGCGACTGTGGCCGCGCCAGCGCTAAGGCCAGCGCGCGACCCTTGGCGGTCGGGTAGAGTTCGCGCTGCCGGCGGTCGCGCGGACCCTGCACCTGGACGATATGGTCGGTGTCGATCAACTGCTTCAAAACCCGCGCCAGGCTCTGCTTGGTGATCTTCAGCACGTCGAGCAGTTCGGCGACGGTGAGCCCGGGCCTGCGGTTGACGAAATGCAGCACGCGATGATGGGCGCGGCCGAAGCCATACTCGGCGAGTATCTGGTCCGGGTCGGAGGTGAAATCGCGGTAGGCGAAGAAAAATAGCTCGATGATGGCAAAGTCGATGCCGTCCTCGTCGGCGATCGCCGTCCTGATCGGTTTTCCGGCTGCGGGGCTTGGATCCGTCATCATTTCTCCATGCGAGGCGGGAATTACGTCAGTACTATTGACGTAATTTCCAGGCAATGATAATTTTTGACAAGCTTTTCGGCGGATTGCGAACGAAAAGGCAAGTGGAAGCCGTTTTTCCGGAACTTCCTGAGTTTGCCACGAATTGAATATCCGCCTACGCTTTCAAGCATTGGCCAACGTTTCGGGTCCTGTGGCGGGGCCGGTACGAAAGGCTTTAAAACACAACGATTTGCGGGCACCCGCCCGCGGGAGGTTTCCATGGCATCCGTTCCCTTCGATCAATTGGACGGCTTCATCTGGATGAACGGCGAGTTCGTCAAATGGGCCGACGCCAAGATCCACGTGCTGACCCATGGCCTGCACTATGCCAGCGCCGTTTTCGAGGGCGAGCGCGCCTATGGCGGCCGGATCTTCAAGCTGACCGAGCATAATGAGCGCCTGCATGAATCGGCACGCCTGCTCGGCTTCAAGATCCCCTATCCGGTCGCCGAGATCGACGAGGCCTGCCGCACCCTGCTGAAGAAACAGGGTTTCCAGGACGCCTATGTGCGCCCGATCGCCTGGCGCGGCAGCGAGCAGATGGGCGTCTCGGCGCAGAACAATCGCATCAACGTCGCCATCGCCATCTGGCAGTGGCCGAGCTATTTCGACCCCGCGCAGAAGCTCAAGGGCATTCGCCTCGACGTCGCCGAATGGCGCCGGCCCGATCCGCGCACCGCGCCGTCCAAGTCGAAGGCCGCCGGCCTCTACATGATCTGCACACTGTCCAAGCACGCCGCCGAGGCCAAGGGCTACGCCGACGCCATGATGCTCGATTGGCGCGGCCAAGTGGCGGAAGCCACGGGAGCCAACATCTTCTTCGTCAAGGACGGCAAGATCCATACGCCGACGCCCGACTGCTTCCTCGACGGCATAACCCGCCGCACGGTGATCGGCCTGGCGAAAGACCGCGGTTTCGAATTAATCGAGCGCGCCATCATGCCGGAGGAGCTCGAAGATTTCGAGCAATGCTTCCTCACCGGGACGGCGGCCGAGGTCACGCCTGTCTCGGAGATCGGTCCATACCGATTCGAGGTCGGCGAGATCGTCAAGACGTTGATGAATGACTATTCTGCCGCAGTGCAACCAAAGCATGCCATCGCCGCAGAATAGCGATAGTCACAGCTTTTTTGTGCAGCAGGGGCGGTTTTCGGGCCGCGCTTTTTATTTAAGCTTTCACGCATTTGACTTTCGAACGGTTCGGCGTCTCATGATGGTGTCGGCCCTTGGAGGCAGGCGGCTATGGAGGGACTAGTTACATGGACAGCAATACGATTATTCAGATCGTTGTACAGGTAATTGCCGGCGTTATCGGTGGCCAGGCGGTTGGCGCGGCGCTGAAGCAGGCGGCGATGGGCCAGCTTACCAAAATCCTCAGCGGCGCCATCGGCGGCGTCGGCGGTGCGGCCATCCTCGGCAGTCTGCTCGGCGGCGGTGGAGTCGACGCGGCGGCAGCGGCGGGTGGAATCGGCAGCGCGCTCGACCTGAAGAACCTTCTCGGCGGCGTCGGCGGCGGCGCCATCCTGACCGGCATCGTCGGCGCGGTCATGAACGCGATGAAGAAATAACGTCTCTCGCTTCAAGCTTTCAAATGGGCGGTTTCGGCCGCCCATTTTCGTTTCCAGGATATTGTGCCGGCCGGCAGTGGACGGCGTTTGCCCGCCTGTCTACATCAGGGCAACCATCGGAGCGGTTCTCACTTTCCCTGGAATTGCTCGAGAAAGGAAAGCCATGGGTCAGCTCAATGCCGGTATCGTGCCGGTCACGCCGTTTCAGCAGAACTGCACCATTTTGTTCGACATGGACGACAAGACGGGCGTCGTCGTCGATCCCGGCGGAGATGTCGACAAGATATTGTCAGTGCTGAAGGACAATGCCATCACCGCCGGCGCGATCTGGATCACGCATGGTCATATCGACCATGCCGGCGGCGCGATGGAACTGAAGGACGCGCTGGGCATCGACATTCTCGGCCCGCACGAGGCCGACAAGCCCCTGCTTGCCAATCTCGAGAACCAGGCCAAGCGTTTTGGCCTCACCGATCCGGTGCGCAATTGCGTGCCCGACCGTTTTCTGACCGAAGGCGAGGTCGTGTCCTTCGGCAGCCATCAGTTCGAGGTGCTGCATTGCCCAGGGCATGCGCCGGGCCATGTCGTCTACTACAACCGAGCGGCCAAATTCGCGCATGTCGGCGACGTGCTGTTTCGCGGCTCGGTCGGGCGCACCGATCTGCCCGGCGGCGACCACGCCGCCCTCATCGCCTCGATCAAGGACAAGCTTCTACCGCTTGGCGACGACATAGGTTTCATTTGCGGCCATGGCCCGGGCAGCCGCTTTGGCGATGAACGGCGGACCAATCCGTTTCTGACCTAGGCTATGCCGATATTCAGGTGATGCCGGCCTGCGAGCGTTAGTTTCCTGCGCTTCCGGTGCTCACGTACTGTAAGTACGCTCCGCTCCGGTTCTCGGAACCCATCGCTCTCGGCTCGGCCTGACCTGAATCTCGGCATAGCCATCGTTGGCGAGTTATTCAAAAAAAGCGCCGCCCAAGGGGGGCGCATTTTAGGGCAGGGAATCCTGGGTTTTCTTAATTGGCGACGCAGAAATGCTGGGCGCCGTCACTGCCGGTGAAGGTGCCGGTCCGCGAATTGAAGCTGCGGTAGCGGTCCGAACAATACTCGTACCAGCCGCGGGTCCACGGTTCGGCGTAGCGGTCGGCATAGACGACACGGGGCTGCTCAACGTAGTAGCGGCGCACCGGCCGGTCGACATAATAATCCTCACCATAGGCCGGTTCGTAATAGCGCGGCCCGGGGTTGCTCAGCGCGCTGCCGATCAGGGCGCCGGCCGCGAGGCCGACAACGCCGGCGGCAAGGGCGTCGCCGCCATGGTGACGATGATGATGCCAGCGCCAGTCATCGGCACTGGCCGCCGAGAAGGTGGCCAAGGTGGTCGCGGCAATGCCAACGCTCAGGATGGCGGTCTTGAGAAAACGGTTCATTTTCGGTCTCCTTCGCGCCGGCCCGCGCATTTTTCAGGGGATACGGACCGGCTTTAGCAAAAGTTAATAGGAGACCGTGGCTGAACGGAGGCTGAACGAAACCGGCAAAAACGATTTTTCGTAGCTTGGCGATTCAAGTGCTCGGGCACAACCCAATGCCGGGCGGGAGCGGTCCCGCCTCAAATAACCTCCGTCGGACCCGTCGTGAGCCGGCCTAGCCGATCGACAGATTGACGGCCTTCGGACCCTTGCCGCGCTTGTCCGGCTCGGTGTCGAATGTCACTTTCTGCCCATCCTCAAGACCGGGAAGGCCCGACGCCTGCACGGCCGAAATGTGGACGAAGACATCCTTCGCGCCATCATCGGGCGTGATGAAGCCGAAGCCCTTGGCATGGTTGAAGAATTTGACGGTGCCGGTCTGCGGCATGGGAAACTCCTTTGATCCCATCAAGTCAAGTCTCGGGCCGGCAAACTGCCCGAGAGGAAATTTGTCCTTTATTTTAGCGCTATCGGCAAGAGAAAGTTTTCGCCTGCCGATCCAAGCATTTGCGCGCAAAAAAGGCGCGACCGTTTCGGCCGCGCCTTCGCAATTCAGGCCTGTCCAGAAGCCGGTTCATGACCCTGCCGCACCGCTGCGTGCGCAAGGACAGGCCGGTCCGGCGATCAGCCTGCGCGCAGGTTGACCGCCTTCGGGCCTTTGCCCATGCGGTCCGGCTCGACGTCGAAGGTGACCTTCTGGCCGTCGACCAACGTGCGCAGGCCGGAAGCCTCGATCGCCGAGATGTGGACGAACACGTCCTTGGCGCCGCCATCCGGCGTGATGAAACCGAAGCCTTTGGTGGCATTGAAGAACTTTACGGTACCGGTCTGGGCCATTGGGGAAAACTCCTTCACCCGTGTCAGTCTTGTGGTTCGCCCGCTGCCTCGCGCCTCGGGCAAATCCCGGTGGTTGCTTCGGCGGTCATGCATTCGCGCATGGTCAAACCCCCCGCCGAAAAACGGGGTTGTCAGAGATTCACACTTATCGGGGAAAGGTCGTCCAAAACGTTCCGCTCTCCGGGTCGCAAATGCCCGAACGTGATTTTTATTACACGGAAACGTGATGGTTGCAAGACGACGCTCGCGGGCGGCCTGCGGCGCGTCCAACGCTGGGGCTTCGATAGAGCCCGTGCCACCGCGGGTCATCGGCCAGAGGCGGGCCAAGCATGGGCCAGAATGAAGGTGGCGACGACGGGTTCCGCGGCTCCACAAACGACGGTTGCCTTTACCGCGCAGGATGCGAGGATACCGCGAGCCGGCATCACGGCCGGGATGGAGGAGGGGTATATGCGGCTTCTTGCAGTGGCACGGCACGGCGTTGTCGTTTTCATGCTATCCGCGCTGCTGGCGGCCTGCACCGCCGTCGTTGACGATGACCCGCGCCCGCCCGGGCCGCATCCGCAGCTCTGCACCATGCAATACCAGCCGGTCTGCGCCCGGCGCGACGGCGACCGGCAGACTTTTGCCAATGCCTGCCTGGCCGAAAGGGAAGGCTACCGCATCGTGCGAGAGGGTGCTTGCCGCGACGGCGGCGGTGGTGGAGGAGAACAAGCCTTCTGCACGCGCGAATACGCTCCAGTCTGCGCCAGGCGCCACGGGCAAGTGCGGACCTTCCCGAACGCGTGCGAAGCGCGCGCGGCGGACTACCGCATCGTCGGCGACGGCCCGTGCTGAGAGGACCGCGGTGTCCATTCGCGCAGATGGACACCGCGAGGCGCGCTGACGCTTTGTCTTGAATCTCTTGTCCGCATGGCTTAGGTCCGGCGGACCAACAAATACGGCAGGTTTCCCATTAACAAAGATCGCAGAAGAGCGGCAAACGCCGGTGGCAGGCCAGGTGGCTCGGTGAACCCGCTCGATCCTTATGTCCAAAAGGCGCTGCAACTGCACCAGGCCGGCCGGCGCCAGGAGGCCGAGGCGCTGTACCGGCAGGTTCTGGGGCAGCAGCCGAACCATGCCGCTGCGCTGCATTTCCTCGGGCTGCTGCTGCACCAGACCGGCAGGAGCGAGGAAGGGCTCGATCTCATCGAGCAGTCGGTGACGCTGCAGCCCGAGAATGCCGATTTCCTCAACAATATGGGCACGGTCATGCGCGACCTCGGTCGCGTCGCCGCCGCGGTCGATTTCTTCCGCGGCGCCGTGGATATCCGGCCGGACCAGCTGGCCGCGCGCGACAATCTCGGTTCGTCGCTGAAGCAGCTCGGCCAGTTCGACGCGGCCGAGGAGATCTACCGCGGCACCATCGGCCGCAACCCGTTCCATGTCCGCGCGCGCATCGGCCTTGCCGAGACGATGCAGGAGGCCGGGCGGCTGGACGAGGCGATCAAGCTGTTCAGCGAGGCGCTGTCGATCCGCCCGAAGGACGCCGAGCTTCTCTACGGGCTGGGCGTCGCGATGATGGAGAAGGGCAAGCTCGACGAGGCGGCCGACCGCGCTCGCCAGGCGCTGGCGATCGCCCCGAACATGGCCAAGGCCTGGCTGCTGCTCACGCAGGTCAAACGCCAGACCGAGCGCGACAAGGAGCTTGCCGGCATGGAGGCCGAGCATGCCAAGGCGCCGCAAGGCAGCCTCGCGCGCATGCAGCTCTCCTTCGGGCTGGGAAAGGTCAATGACGACCTCAAGGATTATGGCCGCGCCTTCGACTATTTCGCCGAGGGCAATGCCATCCGCCGCAAGGTGATCGACTACGATCCCGCGCGCACGCGCGGCGAATTCGAGGCGATGAAGGCGGCCTTCGACGCAGCCTTCTTCGAGAAGCACAGGCCAAGCGGTATTTCCGACGACACGCCGATCTTCGTCGTCGGCATGCCGCGTTCCGGCACCACGCTGGTCGAGCAGATCATCGCCAGCCATCCGCAGGTTTTCGGCGCGGGCGAGTTGAACATCCTTAAGACGGCCGTCGCTAAGCAGTTTCCGATGAGCATGCCGGGCGGCTTCCCCGCCGGGATCGCCGACATGTCGGACAAGGCCTTCGCCGAAGCCGGCCAGGCCTATCTCGACATGCTGCATAGCCGCTATCCGGGCTATCGCCACGTCACCGACAAGATGCCGGGCAACTTCCTTCTGGTCGGCTTCCTGCACATGATGCTGCCGAAGGCCAAGATCGTCCATTGCGCGCGCGATGCGGCGGCCACGTGCCTGTCGATCTTCAAGGTGCATTTCCGCGGCGACAGCCACCGCTACGGCTACGACCTCGGCGAGCTCGCCGATTTCCATAACCTCTACACCGACATCATGGCGCATTGGCACAAGGTGCTGCCGGGCGTCGTGCATGATGTGCGCTATGAGGATTTCGTCGCCGACCAGAAAGGGCAGACACGGGCGCTGATGGCGTATCTCGGCCTGCCCTGGGACGACAAGGTGCTGTCATTCCACGAGACGGACCGGCCGGTCCGCACCGCTTCCGCGGCGCAGGTGCGCCAGCCGATGTATCAGGGCTCCGTCGATCTGTGGAAGCGTTATGGGGACCGGCTGAAGCCGCTGCTTGATCGGCTGAACTAGCACACGCGTCAGTGATTGGCCGAAGCGCCCGAACTTCGTCATCCATGGGCGAAGCGGACGCGCAGACCCGAGGATACATTCCGTGAGCGCGCGCGAAGATTAAAGGCGGCGCAGAACAGGGGTCGTTCTGCATCGCTGCAAAGCTCATCGGTAACGGAATGGATCCTCGGGTCTGCGCCGCGTCGCTTCGCTCCTTGCTCCGCCCGTGGATGACAACCTGACGAGCGTCTCGGCCAATCGCAAATGATTGCGATCAGCCGACACTGGCGTTCCGTCGCTCCTCAAAGCTCGATGAACGGCTGGAAGCCGCCGAAGATCATGCGCTTGCCGTCGAACGGCATGGCAGACCAGTCCATCTTGAGACGCTCGTCGGCCATCACCTTGGCCATGACCGCGTCGCGGCTCTGCCTGGATTCGTAGACGACCCAGGAAAAGATGACGACCTCGTCGTCCTTCGCCTGCACGGCGCGCGGGAACGAGGTCAGCTCGCCATAGGGCACGTCGTCGCCGACGCATTCGACATAGGCAATCGCGCCGTGCTCCATCCAGACGGTGCCGGCGTTCTCAGCCATTTTCTTGTACGCATCGAGATTTGCCTTCGGCACGGCAAGCACGAAACCATCGACATAGGACATGCTGAACTCCTCTTTGTGACGTCTCTTTATCCCCTGTGGGAGAAGGTGGATCGGCGCGCAGCGCCGAGACGGATGAGCGGTGCGCCAGCTCGGCGCTTACCCCTCACCCGGATTGCCAGCCGATTCGCGAAGGCCAAATCGGGGCAATCCGACCTCTCACACAGGTGGAGAGGTGGGCGGGCTCACTTCACCGGCGCGTTCATCGCCCAGGCGACGCCGAAGGGGTCTTTTACCTGGCCCCAGCGGTCGCCCCAGAACATCACCTGCAGCGGCGTGACGACCTCGCAGCCGGCATCCACCGCGCGCTTCCACCAGGCATCGATGTCGTCGCTGCCGAGATGAAGCTGCAGCGTATAACCCTGTGCCGCCTGGTGCGGATGGCCGTGTTCGGGATAGGCATCGCCCAGCATCAGCGTCGAGCCGTTGACGTAGAGATGGATGTGCATGGTGCGGCCCTTATCGTCCGGCGGATAGGCGAACACTTCCTCGGCGCCGAAAGCCTTCTTGTAGAATTCGGCGGCCTTGATGGCGCCGTCGACCTGCAGGTAGGGGGTCAATCCGCCAAGGACCTTGGCGCGGGGCGGGGTCTGGTCGTTCATTCTCGTGTTCCTCTTCACGGGGGTTGATCTGGCTTGCGGCCCCGGACGCTTCACCGTTTCACGGAAACGGCGAACCGCCCGGTCTCTTCATTTCTACGCAATTTCGAACGGAAAACCGGTTCACAGTTTTCCTGGAATTGCTCCGAGGACGGATGAGGCGGTGGTGATCCTACATGCCTGACGAAAAATTCTTAAGGGCCGGCTCCGATAGTCCGGACACTCGGCGGGACCAGGAAACATTGGCATTCAAGGCTCCGTTTTATATGACCTTCGCCGAGAAGGTGGCGGCGCGGCGGCTTTCGCGCGTTTCGAAAATCTCCGGAAAGCCGATGTCCTTGCGCAGTTCGGCCGGCAGCGAAAGCAGAATGCGCTCGCTGCGGTGACGGGCGCGTGCCTGGGCATACCGGTTGGCAAGGCGGCCGATGGATGACAGTACCGACATGTTGCTTCTCCCTGGTTGATGCCGGCATCATCGTGTCGGCATCCCAAGGACGAGGCGGCAATCGGCGATCCGACAGATCGCCTCGATCTTTTTTCAGAACACCGACGCCGCCAGCGCCGTGTCGTAATATTCCACCATCTCGATGATCTCGCCGTCGCGGACCGTCCAGAAATTGGCGGTGCGCATGATGAACTCCTCGCCCGTGGCGCGGCGCGTCATATGGATCTCGACCTGCGCGGCGACCTTGTCGCCGCCGTCGATGATCTCGACCGGAACGAAGTGCCGGTACTCGAAGTCGTCGTCGAGCGCCAGGAGCCTGGCGAGGAATTCCTGCTTGCCGTGCGCGGTGCCGGCATGCCGCGATTGCCGGGGATCGGCAATCCAGCGGAACACGACATCTTCGGAGCACCGAGACAAGGCGCCCTCGATGTCGCGGTCCGCATAGGCTTGGTAAAGATTGCTGACGATATCCACTGCACGCATGGCCCGGTCCCTCCATGGCTAAGCAGCTCAACATGCTCCTTTTTTAGCGAGTGGAAAAGTATTGCCGGGCCGACAGCACTTTGAATGCCGGGCCCCGCTGATGCACCGTCCCTCAACTGGGCGTTTCGGCGACCGAGCGGAAGAACGCCTCCGGATCGTCGACTTCGGTCAGCCGCCGCTTGTCGATCAGCCAGAAACGGTTGCCGACGGCGCGGATGAAGGAGCGGTCATGCGAGGCAAGCAGGCAGCTCGCCTGATGCTTCAGCAACTCGTCCTCCAATGCCTCCTGGCCGTCAATGTCGAGATGGTTGGTCGGCTCGTCGAGCAGATAGAAATTGGGATGGATGAGCCTGAGCACCAGCATCATCAGCCTCGATCTCTGTCCGCCGGACAGGACGCCGATCTTCCTCTCCTGCATCTCGATGGCGACGCCGGCTCCGGCGAGCAGCGAGCGGGCGCGCTGCTCGCCGACCTCGAAGCGGCGCGAGACCATCGCCAGCGGCGTGTCGTCGCCATCGATGCCCGACAGCGCCTGGTCGCTGTAACCGAGCACGGTCGACGGCGTCACCTTGATGTTTGCGACCGACCCCGGTTCGGCGACGGCGTCGCGGATCATCGCGATGAAGCGTGTCTTGCCGACACCGTTGCGGCCAAGCAACACGATGCGATCGCCTTGGCAGATGTGGCGCTTGCCGGTCCTGAACAGCAGCGTGCCGTCAGGGGTTTCGACCGCCGCGTCCTCCAGCGTGATCAGCACCTTGGCGTGGGTGCCGCGGTTCGCCAGCTTGATCGCACCGGCCGAGCGCTCGCGATGCGCTTGTATGGCGGCATCCTCCAGCTTCTCGGCCCGTTCCTTGAGGTGCTTGGTCTTCACCGTCAAAAGGTCGCTGCCGGAATTGATGCCGATATTGTTCAACTTGGCGGCCTGCTTGCGCAGTTGCTGGGCGATCTTCATGTCGCGCTCGAACTTGCGCGCCGTCGAGGCGTCGAGCTCGTCGAGCGCCTGCCGGGCATGGGAATAGGGCAGCGCGAACACCGGCGACTCTTCCGGGCGCAGGAAAAGCGTTCGGTTGGTGGTGGCATCGAGGAAGGCGCGGTCGTGGCTGGCGATGATGACCGGCACGTCGCGCGGCAGCGTGTTGAGCCATGTCTCGAGCTGGCTGATCCTGGCGAGGTCGAGATGATTGGCCGGCTCGTCGAGCAGGAGCACGTCCGGATCGGTGACCCAGACGCGGGCAATCAGCGCCAGCCGCTGCCAGCCGCCGCTCAGCGCGCGCATCGGCCGGCCGCGCAGTTCCTCCGGCACCTCGAGCGAATCCAGCACGACGTCAACGCGCCAGAACTCGCTGTCGCGCTGTTCGGGCGGCAGGGCATCGGCGACGACATCATGGAAGCTGCGGTCGAGCAGCGCGTCGGCAACGGATTGCTCGACATGACCGACGCGCAGGCCGCGCGACCTTGCTATATCGCCGGTGGTGGGTTCGAACGCGCCCACCAGGCATTTGAGAAGTGTGGACTTGCCACGGCCATTGGCTGCGACGATGCCGAGCCGGTCGCCGGCGCCGATGATGAGGTCGAGGTTGGAGAAGAGCGGCGCACTCATGGTTACGCCGAGGGATTTGAGGCTGATCAGGGCCATGTCGATTTCTCTGGTCTGCCCGGAGGAACTCGGGCTGTGATGCACTTTGACGGTGCGCCGGCGGGCCATCAGGCCAGATTCAGCGACACCACGAAGGGCAGACCAAAAATCGAAGCGGGAAAACCCGGACCGTCCTGGTCAGCCCTGCAAGCAAGCTCGCAGGGCACAGACAGGGCCGCGCTGACGGTGGCGATAAAAATGCACGCAGCCCTCCTTTGCTGGACGTTCGAGTATGGGCAGGGGTTACACCAAAGGCGTGGCCGATGGCAAGGGCGCAGCCTGGGGCAGCGATTTGGCCCGTCGCGGAAAAGGGTCGAGAACGAGCATGCAGCCGGCAATGATCGCGACCGCGCCTAAACCCTGGACGGCCGAGAGCGGCTCCTTGAGCAGCATCGTGCCGACCAGGACGGCGACCACCGTGACCGCGAATTCGACGCTGATCGTCTTGGAGGCGCCGATGCTCGCGACGAGGCGGAAATAGACGACATAGGTCAGCGCGCTCATCACGCAGCTGAGGATGGCGAGATAGAGGAAATCGACGATGTGCGGCATCGCCGGCACCGGTACGAAGAACAACAAGGGCAACGTCATCAGCCCGCCGAAAAGGAAAGCCGCGCTGGTGACTTCGAGCGAACCGACCGAGCGCAGGTGGCGGCTGACATAATTGCTGCCGAAGGCCGCCGAAAACGAGCTGAATAGCGAAGCGGCGCAACCGATGAGGAAAGACGGCGTCACCGGGACCGCCGGGAAGCCGACCAGAAGCCCGATGCCGGCCGTGCCGATCAGCAGCCCCGACAGTCCACGCAGCGTGATGCGCTCCAGGCCCCACAGCTGGCCGAGGATCATCGAAAAGAGCGGGATGGCGGCGACGAGGATAGCGGCCATTGCGGTGCCGATACGCGGCGTGGCGAAGGAAAGCCCGATCAGCTGGGCGGCGACCGTCGTGGCGCCGACCGCCGCGAAGTGGCGCCAGCCGGCGCTGAAGTCGAGCCGCCGGCGCGTGGCCATCGCCAGCAGGAACAGTGCGCCGCCGGCAATCAAGGCACGCAACGTCACCGCGCCGATCCAGCCGAAGGCCTGAACCGTTTTCAACAGGACAAGAAAGGACAGCCCCCAGGTCAGGGCCAGGAAGACATAGGACGCGATGTCTCTGGGTTTCATGTCGGCGGCGGCAGGATTGAGAGCGGAGGACGGAGCCGTCGCCTAGCGTTTGCGCGTGCACATGGCAAGCGGAGGCTGATGGGCCAGCTTCCTTCCCGCCTCGCGGCTGCAGCGATGTCCTTACTGTCCTGGCCGTCCCGTCTTGCTCGGCCGCCGTTTCTGCCGGCGCTCGTCGGCCGGATCCTCGTAAGAGCCGATGCCTGAGCGTTGGCGGATGACGGGCTTGTCGTCGCGCGCTTCGGTTCTGGCGGCATTCGCCTCCGGCGAGACCGGCTGCGGCTTCACCGGCTTCTTGCCCTCGACCGGCTTCTCCGTGCGCCGCACCGTCATCTCGTCGAGCGAGTTCTTGCGGAACAATGGCTTGGCCCGGTCGCCAGGAATGCCGAAATCGGAGCCATGCGCTTCCTGCGCGCTCTGCTTCTTGAACAGCGAGCGTGACACCGCGCCGGCGGGCGTCGCCATGTCCGTGCCGGGTCCCATGTCGTCGATTGACGGCTTGGCGAAGAGCGGTTTCTTCACCGGCACGGCGCCGTCGGCGCCCATCTCGTCGAGATGCGGCTTGCGGAAGAGGTTAGGCCGGTCAGCCTTTGCCGCCTCTTCGGCCGCGCGTGCCTCATCGAGCTTGCGGAAACGCTCCTGTTCCTCAGCCGTGCGATGTCTGGCCACGCCCTTGTTGTGCTTGCCCTTTTCGCGGCCTGATGCAGGACTTTGGCTTTCCACCTCGCGCGCCAGCGGGTCGTCGGAGATGGCAAGCTCCATCTCACGCAGCCGCTTGATCTCGTCGCGGATGCGGGCGGCCTTCTCGAAGTCGAGATTGGCGGCGGCGTCGCGCATCTGCTTGTCCAGCGCCTCGAGATGCGTCTTCAAATTGTTGCCGATCATGGCGCCGGCATCGTCGGTGAACTGAGAAATGTCGGCGCGGACATGGTCCTTCTCGTAGACCGAGTCGAGGATATCGGCGATGCGCGACTTGACCGATTCCGGCGTGATGCCGTTGGCGGCGTTCCACTCCATCTGCTTCTCGCGGCGGCGGTTGGTCTCGGCCATCGCCCGTTCCATCGAGCCGGTGATCTGGTCGGCATAGAGGATGACCTTGCCGTCGACGTTGCGGGCGGCGCGGCCGATGGTCTGGATCAGCGAGGTTTCGGAACGCAGGAACCCTTCCTTGTCGGCGTCGAGGATGGCGACGAAGCCGCATTCGGGAATGTCGAGGCCCTCGCGCAACAGGTTGATGCCGACCAGCACGTCGAAGGCGCCGAGACGCAGGTCGCGCAGGATCTCGATGCGCTCCAGCGTGTCGATGTCGGAATGCATGTAGCGGACGCGGATGCCGTTCTCATGCAGATATTCGGTGAGGTCCTCGGCCATGCGCTTGGTCAGCACGGTGACCAGCGTGCGATAGCCGGCCCGGGTGGTGTCGCGGATCTCGCCGACAACATCGTCGACCTGGCTCTTGGCCGGACGCATCTCGACCGGCGGATCGATCAGGCCGGTCGGGCGGATGACCTGCTCGGCGAAGACGCCGCCGGACTGCTCGAGTTCCCAGGCGCCGGGTGTCGCCGAAACCGCCACCGACAGCGGGCGCATGGCGTCCCATTCCTCGAAGCGCAGCGGCCGGTTGTCCATGCAGGACGGCAGGCGGAAACCATACTCGGCCAGCGTCGCCTTGCGGCGAAAGTCGCCGCGATACATGCCGCCGATCTGCGGCACGGTGACATGGCTTTCGTCGATGAAGATCAGCGCGTTATCGGGCACATATTCGAACAAGGTCGGCGGCGGATCGCCCGGCCGGCGGCCGGTGAGGTAACGCGAATAGTTCTCGATGCCGGCGCAGGAGCCGGTCGCCTCCAGCATCTCGAGATCAAAGCGCGTGCGCTGTTCCAGCCGCTGCGCTTCCAGCAAACGCCCAGCCTTTTCAAGCTCTTGCAGGCGATGCTGCAGCTCTTCCTTGATCGACTTGATAGCTTGATTCAAGGTCGGGCGCGGCGTCACATAGTGCGAGTTGGCGTAGATCTTGACGCTCTTCAGCTCGCCGGTCTTCTGACCAGTGAGCGGATCGAACTCGGTGATCTGTTCGATCTCGTCGCCGAACATCGAGATGCGCCAGGCCCGGTCTTCCAGGTGAGCGGGAAAGATCTCGATCGTGTCGCCGCGCACACGAAACGAGCCGCGCACGAAGTTGATGTCCTGGCGCTTGTATTGCTGGGCGACGAGATCGGCGAGAAGCGAGCGTTGGTCGAGCCGGTCGCCGACCTGCATCTGGAAGGTCATGGCCGTATAGGTCTCGACCGAGCCGATACCATAGATGCAGGACACCGAGGCGACGATGATGACGTCGTCGCGCTCCAGCAGCGAGCGCGTCGCCGAGTGGCGCATGCGGTCGATCTGCTCGTTGATCGAGGATTCCTTCTCGATATAGGTGTCGGTGCGGGGGACGTAGGCCTCCGGCTGGTAATAGTCGTAATAGGAGACGAAATATTCGACCGCGTTCTCGGGGAAGAATTTCTTGAACTCGGCATAGAGCTGCGCGGCAAGCGTCTTGTTGGGCGCCAGGATCAGGGCAGGGCGCTGCGTCTCCTCGATCACCTTGGCCATGGTGAAGGTCTTGCCCGAGCCGGTGACACCGAGCAGCACCTGGGTGCGGTCGTTCCGGTCGACGCCTTCGACGAGGTCCTTGATGGCGGTCGGCTGGTCGCCGGCGGGCTCGAAATCCGACACCATCTTGATGGCAATGCCGCCTTCGGACTTTTCCGGCCGGGCCGGACGGTGCGGCGTCCACAACTGGCCGTCCTTGTGCAGCGGATTGCCGGATTCGATCAGCGCCGACAGCGCCGCGACAGTCGCGGTGACGCCGCTGGAGGAAACCGACTCGGCATCCTCCAGGCTGATGTCGAGGCCGGCTACCGGGTTGAGGCCGGCGGCCGCGCGCTCCTTGGCCGACGCGGCGCCGCCCATCGAGGTGCCGCGCGCGGTGCGCCCGGGCGCCGACGAGCGTTCAGGGATCTTCTTCGGGGCTTTCGCCTTCGGCTGCTTTTCAGCTTCACGCTCGATCTGCCCGGCCCAATCGGAGATCGAGCCGGTCAGCGGCGCGCCGGAAAAGTCGGCCTGCGGCGCTTCCGCGAAGCCGCCGGGCTCCAGCGGTTCGGCGGCATCGAGGAACTCGGTCAGCGGACTGCGCCGGTTCGGCGCGCCGTCTTGCGAAGGCGTCTTCTTGTCAGGATGTCTGGCCATGGCCCGAATATGGGTGGACTCGGCCGAAATGGAAAGAGCCGAGTGAAAGGGCTCCGGCCGCGCGTGGACGCTGCTGACAGAAGGCTGTCAGGAGGGGCGTCATGATCCGATGGGCCCGGGATCGTCCGCCTCCGCCATAGCAACAGCGGCAAGCGCCTTGGCGACGGCGGCCGCGCGGCGGGCCTTCGGTCCGTCCACCGGCCAGACCAGGCGGCGCTTGATGGTCAATGCCGGAACCTCGCGGGCAATCTCGACGAGTTGGCCGGAGCCGAGATGCTCCCTCAGCACCAGTTCGCTGGCAAGCAGCGCGCCCATGCCGGAAATCGCGGCCTGCGCGGCCAGCACGGTCAAGGGGAACCGCGGTCCGTGGTCGATGTTCTGGCGCTGGCGGCCGGCGGCGGTGAACCAGTTTGCCCATGTGGGGTAGACGTCGTCGCCCATCGTCTGGTCGATGTGGAGGAGGGGCAGGCGGTCGAGCACTTCGGCGCTGTCTTGATCTGTGCGGTTCCCGATCAACGCCCGGGCACAGGCCGGGATCACCCTTTCGGTGAAGAGGTCGGCCGATGCGAGGTCCCTGGCCGAGCTGGTGCGGTAGCTGATGGCGAGGTCGATGCCTTCCTCCAGCATCGAATCCAACGCGATCGACACGACGATGCGCACGTCCAGTCTGCCGAGAGCCGCGCCGACCTTGCCAAGGCGCGGCGCCAGCCAAAGCGAAGCGAAGGACGGATCGGCCGCGATGGTGAAGGTATCGGCGCGGCGCTCGAACCGCAGCCGCCGCAGCCCGGAGGCCAGCGCGTCGAAGCCGCGGTCGATGTCGGGCAGCGCCGCCTGGGCAATGCGCGTGAGCGCGATGCCGTTGCCCTCGCGCCGAACCAGCTTGACGCCAAGCCGGTCCTCCAACTGCCGCAACTGATGGCCGACGGCGCCCGGTGTCACGCCGAGTTCGTCGGCGGCGCGCGTCAGGCTGCCGGTGCGCGCGGCGGCGGCCAGCGCACGCAAAGCCGACAGAGGGAGGTCGCGAAGAGGTGTCATGGATTGAGAGTACCTCAAAACTAGCGAAAACAAACTCGTTTGCACGAAAGCGGCGAGCGCCCCATTGTTCTTTGAAGACAGCTCAATCCAAGGAAGACGCCGCCATGCTCGATATGCAAACGCAGTCCGTCCCCGCCGGCCAGGCTCTTGCGGCACCATGCTCGTTGCGGTCGATGCGTAACGAAGGAACACGCATCGCGGTCGAATTCGATGGTGGCAGCGCCGGCCGGCTGTCGATGCTCTGGCTGCGACTTGCCTGCGAATGCGAGATATGCGGCGACACCGCTTCCGGGAAGCGCTGGCTGACACCGGCCGAAATTCCCGCCGATGTCCGGGCAATTTCGATCGAGATCTCGTCGGGCGGGACGATGGACGTGGTCTGGCAGGACGGCCATGTCTCGCGCTTCGAGGCGGGCTTCCTCGCGGCTCATGCCGGGCAGGCCGCTGGCCTTGGCGGGCCACGCTTTCGGCCGGAACTGTGGAGCAGCGACCTCGCGGCTCGGCTCCGCCGTTTCGCCTTCGACGCCGTGGTCGAGAACGACGAGGCGCTTTTCCAATCGCTGCGCGCTTTGCGCGACCACGGCATCGCCATGCTGACCGGCGTCCCGGCCGAGCCTGAGGCGACGCTGCGTGTCGCCGGCCGCTACGGCCCGGTGCGCGAGACCAGCTACGGCAAGGTGTTCGATCTTATCTCCCGGCCCGATGCGCGGGTGGCAGGGGAAACGGCGCGCGCGCAGATCCCGCACACTGACGAGCCGTTCCGCTACTCGCCGCCGGGCTTCATCTTCTTCCACGCCATCAGGATCGGCGCCGGCAGCGGCGGCACGTCGCTGATGGTCGATGGCTTTCATGTCGCCGAGCGGATGCGCAGGAACAGACCGGAGCTCTTCGATCTGCTGACCAGTCATGGCGTCACCTTCCATCGCGAGCATGCCGGCGAAGTGTTCTTCAGCGCCGAGGCGCATGTCATCAGCCTCGACGCGAGCGGCGCCGTCACCGGCATACGCTACAACGACCGCTGCCTGGCGCCGCAGACTGGCTCGATCGATGAGATCGACGGTCTGATCGAGGCGCTTGCCGAACTGACGCGGCTGATCTGCGATCCGGCGAACCAGTTCCAGCACCAGCTGCAGCCCGGCGAGGTGCTGGTCTTCGACAATCAGCGGGTGTTGCACGGGCGGACAGAATTCGATCCGACACTGGCCGTCCGTCACCTCAGAAGCTGCAACCTGGACCGCGACGGCGTCCACAGCGCCTTCCGCACCCTGGCGCGCCGCTTCGCGCCGGAAGAGGCGGAAGCAGTGCTTTATCAGGGCGCAATTTTCTGACGATAGCCAGGGGGACGGCGTCGACCTCGAAGGTTCGGTTCCTCGCCCCCGCCAGAGGCGGGGGAGAGGTGTCCGCGAAGCGGACGGAGAGGGGGTTTCGTAAGGCGGAAGCCCTTCTCTTCAAAGCGCTTTCGTCGCGCGGGACCGGCGCCCCCCGCTCCGTCTCGGCTTCGCCGAGCCACCTCTCCCCCATTTCATGGGCGAGGAACCTAAGATCGCGGCCCTCAATTGAACCACAGCGCAAAGGTCAAAAAGCCGGCGCCGCCGAACTCGCGCTGGATCTGGTCGAAATCGTCGCTGGTGAGGATCTTGCCGCTTTCGAGATAGGGCGCGATGCCGGGGCCGGTGATCGAAAGGACGAGGTCAAAAGGTTTCGGCTCGTCGAAGAAGCGCTTCATGTTGATACCCTTGCCGGTGATGCGGAAATGCGGCAGCAGCGCGCGACCTTCGAGAAGATCCTCGGCTACCGTCAGCGTGGCGAGCCAGGCTTGCACCTGTTCCTCGCCGACCTCCAGCCCGGTCAGCGGGTTGATGCCTTTCTGCTGCGGTCCCGGCAGCCATTCACGGTCATTGTCGGTCTCGGCCAGGATCGATTTCCAGTCTTCGCGCGACAGCCGGATCATCTCCAGCAGGTGGCGTCGCGCGGCCTGCCGGCGTTCCGGCTCGATCACCGGCCAGTTGACGAGATGCACCAGCGAAATGAAGTCGGCGAAGCGCCATTCCGAGGCGAACATGTTGCCGCTCATGCCGCCGTCCAGTGGCACAAGCGTGTCCTGCAATGGCAGTTTCGCGCGCGGGAACAGCATGTGGAACGAGCCGTCGAAGGCATTGCGGAAATCATGCGCCAGCCAGAAATCGGTCTGCGCCATCAGGAACTCGGCATAGCCTTGCAGCCAAAAACCGTCGGCGCGGTCGAAGCGGAAGGTGAGCGAAGGCGCGGCATCGCTCGGTTCGACGCTGCCGCGTGAGAGCGACGCCATGATGGCGGCGATGCTTTCGTCGGGCGCGAGCTTGCCATCCTCGTTGAGGTCGATGCCGACATGGGTGAGATCGACCACCATGCCGATATCGGCATCTTTTGGCACGGAGCCGAGCGTGGCGGCGGATTTCTCGAGTCGGTCACGGAAGACGACCAAGATGGCGCGGAATTCTTCGTAGGTCAGCGGCTGCGGGTTGGGATTGTCGGGCACGGGCAACCGCATCAGGGGCAGCATGAAGGATTTCGGGCTCTCGAAACCGTGGCGATGCAGGCCGCTAGCGAGGAGCTCAAGCGCGGTGAAGAATTCGCCGGCGCCGGCCGCATATGCCGAGGCCGGGTCCTTGGCCGCCGCCGCCTCCAACGTCGACAGCGCCGTGTTCCGGTCGGCCACGCTCTTTGCCTCGAACATGGACTTGGCCGCGTCCGGCATCTCCGCGTAGGCAACGGACGCCGGCAGGAATGCAAGCAAGGCTGCTGCAAGGATCATTCTACGCATCGTCATCGCCCTCCACTGCTCCACGTCGCGAGCATACACGCATTTGGCTCAAGGCGTCCTCCGCCCCGTGCCGATCTGCGAGCCCGCTTTCGGAACGGCGCCTGGCTTCAACCCGCGACGCAGACAGTCTACACAGGGCGAAACTGGATGGGCCCGTGTCGAACTATCCGCTTGCCTATAAACTGTCGTGGCTGCCGCGCTTGCTGAGACCGTCGCTTGCCGGCGACAGAAGCGGCTTCGCGGCGCCCGCGGCGACGTTGCTCGATCCGCAGCCCATGCGGAAGGTGCGGCTGGCATTTATCGGCGACATTTCGGCGGTCACCAATCGCGATGCGCCGGAATGCGATCCGGCGATCGCCGCGCTGCTTTCGTCCGCCGATCTCGTGGTCGGCAATTGCGAAAGCCCGATCGTCGAACGCGCACGGGCGGTGATGGGCACGCGGCTCGGCACGCATCATGCGATGAGCGAGCCTTTCCTGGCCGATGCGCTCGCAGCCGCCGGCATCGCGCGCGACAGGCTCGTTCTGTCCTTGGCCAACAACCATATGCTCGATCAGGGCATCGCCGGTTTCGAGGAAACGCTCGCGGCGCTGAACCGGCTCGGGATCCGAACCATCGGCACGGTTGCCGGCGGGCCCGTCCAGCGTCATGCGGCCGGATCGCTGACGATCGGCTTTGCGGCCTTCACGCTCTGGCGCAATACGGATGCCGCGCCGTTCGAAGAACGCATCTCGATGCATGCCGCCGAATGGCCGAGCGACGCCGTGTCCGGCATCGATCTCACCTGCGCCGTGCCGCATTGGGACTGGGAGTTCCGGCATTTTCCACGGCCTGCGACCCGGGCGTTGGCCAGGCGACAGGCGGATCACGGCGTCCGGCTGATCGCCGGGCATCACGCGCATGTCGTGCAGCCCATCGAGCGCATCGGCGACAGCCTCGTCGCCTACGGCCTTGGCGATTTCCTCGGCACTGCCCTCGCCAGACTGCCGTGGCCGGCACGCATCAGCTCGGTATTCGTTGTCGATGTCAGCGCGGATGCCGGTACGCGGGGCGCCATCGTCGCCTACAAGATGCATTTCTTCGTGCGGCTGCGGGCAGGCAACCATGAGCGGCTGCTGCCGATCGAAGTTCTGGATGGAGCGCTCAAACGGCGGGTCGCGGCCCGACTGGTGGCGATTTTTTCCATGTCGGAGAACTAGCCGCCGATCGCCGCGAGCGCAGGCGACTTTCGCGCAAAAGCCGCTATCATGGCCGCATCTCAGCGGCGGCCGGGGGTGGCCATGGAAGCAGCAGATTTCATGCCGAGCGAGGCGGTGATCGCGGGCATCAGGCGCGGCATCGAGGACCATGAAGCGAAGCGGGCGTCAGTCCAGAGACAGGTCCGCCGGCGGGTGCCCGTCTTTGTCGGCCTGGTCATTGTCTTCGTCGCGCTGATAGCCTGGCTGTTCAACGCCGCCGCCGATCCTCACGAACAGTGGCTCTCGACACCGCATGTCTTTCTCTATCTCGGCGGCCTCGTTGTCGCAGTGCTGCTCTATTTCCAGGCGCTGAGGCCGGCGACCCGGCTGCAGCAATCCTTCCGCGACACATTGCTGCCGATGATCTTCGGTTTCGTGCGTGACATGCGCTACCAGCGCGGCGCGCGGCCGAACTCCTTCGGCAGGATGCCGCGCGAAATCGTCGGCGCCTTCAATCGGCAGAGTTTCGACGATGTCATTTCCGGACGCTACGAGGATTTTCCCTTCGAACTCTATGAGGCGAAGCTGTGGGAAGGCTCCGGCAAAAGCGAGACGACCGCCTTCAAGGGCGTCATCGTCGCCTTCGAGACCATCGAGCCGTTCCCGGGAACGCTGGTCGCGGCGCGCAGGGCCGGCAAGGTGGTGCATTTCTTCCGCGGCATGTTCGCCGGCAAGATGCAGGAGCTGTCATCCGGCGTCGAAGACCTCGATGAGACCTATGAATTCCGCACTGACAATGTCGAGGCGGCGCGGCCGCTGGTGACCGGCCGGATGGCGCGGGCGCTGACCTGGCTCCGCGAGACATGGCCCTATGACCAGGCGCGGGTGGCGCTCAGCCGCAGCGACGGCTTTCTGTTGATGCCGCGATCGAAGAACTTCTTCGAGCTGCCGGATATCTCGCAGCCGATCGATTACAACAGGCACGTCGCGCCGATGATCACCGATCTCGGCGCGATGCTGGCCACCGCCGCGCTGGTGCGCAAGATCGGTGCGAAGGACGAAGCGGCCGGATCAGACGGCAAACCGCTCTGATGCTCAGCAATCGAAGCCGTATTGGGCGCGCATGTACTCGGCCTCTTCCTTCGACATCTTCTTGAGCATCACGCAGACGGTGAAGCTGCCGACCTGGCGGCCGTTCCTGGTGTAGCCCCAGTCGGAGATGTCGTCCCTGGTGAATTCGATGTTCTGGCCAAGGACGACGTTGCGAACGATTTCCGGCTCGTTCGCCAATATGCCGACGAAGCCGTTGGCGGTCCGCTTGAAGGGAATGACCCAGAAATGCTCCGTCGCCTTTCCGTCGACGATCATCACCTTCAGCTTGAACTTGTCGGTCCCCGGCGGCGGAGCGTCGGACAGGTTCAGGAATTCATCCAGGCTGGATCTCGCCTTCTCGATCGCCGCCGCCATCTCGGCGTCGTCGGAAGCGATCATCATGGCTTTGTCGTCGCTTTGTGCGCGGGCGTGGAAAGGAACGAGCGCCAGCAGCAGGCATAGCGCGATACGAACGGCAATTGTCATGACACCCCCCGGTGAACGCCAATATCCTGGTGCGTTATCTTCGGGCAATGTGTCGGCTTAATCAATCCGATCTGCGGTTGCGAAGCGGCCCTACGCCATTGTCAAGGGTAATGATAAGGGAATGGCTTCACTTCTGCTCGGGCCGACCTGAACTTGGGCAGGCTTACAGCCCGGTCAATCCGGCCAGCCAGTTCGCCGAGCGCTTCGCCGCGTCAACCGTTGCGCCGGCAGCGCGGCTGAGGTCGGTCTTGACCACGGCATAGCCGGCCTTGGTGCGGTAAAGCACCGCGCGGCCGCCATCGACCGACCTATCGAAGGCGACCGGCTTTGCCGATTCCGTTTCGCTGGCCGTCACCGTTCCGCCGACCGGAGCGCTCGGGCGATGATCGAGCTCGGGCGGCAGCGGGGCGATGGTTTCGACGACGCGGTTCCTGGGCTTCAAATCCGGCCTGGAGGCTTTCGCGGCAAGCTCGGAGGAAGAGGCCGAGCCCTTGACGCGGCAGATGCCTGAAACAAGCGGATAGTTGAAATTGCGCTGGTGCAGCATCTGGCTCTTCATCGCCGCTTCGCAGTCGGCGATTGTCGCCCATTTGGCCGGCGTTTCACCGATATATTCGCACAGCTTGGCGTCGCAGTCGCAGCCGACAATGGTCATGGCGACAAGGGCGGTCTTGATCACGGTCTTGTCCCTTCGAAATTGCCCCTCTCCACCCGGTTGCATCAATCCATGCCGAACAAGGCGGGATTTGGCCGCCATTGTGAAATGTGGATGACGGGACGTTTCCGAAGGTTGCTCAGCCGGCGACTGTGACCGAAATGCCTCAGTCCTCGGTGTAGACATGTTCCAATTTGGCACCGGCCTTGGCGAGCGCCGGCAGGACCAAGTGCAGCTTGTGCACGGCGCCGGCCAGCGCGGCGCGGTACATGTCGGGTAGTGGCGGATTCGTAGGCCTGACAGGAGGCGACGCCGTCCTCAAAAAGACAGTCGGCGCTGGGATTTCTCCCAGCGCCTCCCTGTCAGATCAGGAACCAGTCCAGCCAGCAACTTCCGTAAAGTCGTCGCGCCAGGCCAGCCTTGATTTTGACGGTCCTGCCAGTCGCCACCCGGGGGCGGCGCCCGTTCCAGACCACGCCGATCTCCACCCTTGCGGGCTTCGCCCAGCGTGCCATCGAAGGTTTTTACCGGCCTTCATGGCAGCATCGGTCCGCCGTCGGCGTTGGCACGCTTTCCGCGGCACCCGTAGGTCTCGGCATCCGTCCCTCCAACAGGCGAGCCTGCTCTCGTTCTGGGCCGTACGGGCCTCAGGAAATCCGCCTTGCGCTTTTGCCTTTCGGCTGGGCGTTCGGTAGCCGCCTGAGATGGGTTGAATGTACGCCGGGTAAGGGGTCTGGGGAATGCCGGCGCGCCTGTGGATAGCGGGATTATCGGGGACCAGTGGCAAAAGTCTCGGAATCCGCCGGCCGAACCGCTTAGACAGCATGCCCCGCTTTTCTGTGACCGCTGGACGTTGGAGCCTTGCTCCGTCGCCCGGTCCGCGTTTCAATGTCGGCAAAAGAGTTTGGGCCGGCAAAAGACTTTGGATGCCCGCACAGGGGCCGCCGCACATTTTGCGCGACTTGCCTCGGGGGAGGTCGACTTGAAAGTCGGGGTGGTTCTCAATCCGATAGCCGGAGGCGGCAGGCTCAAGCGGCATTGGGCGGAGGCGGCGGCGTCGCTCAAGACGAATTTCGGTGATTTCGACCTGCGCGAGACGCAAGCCCGCGGCGATGCCGAGCGGCTGGCGATCGACCTCGCCGCGGGCGGGTGCGATCTGGTGATCGCGGCAGGCGGCGACGGCACCGCCAGCGAGGTGGCCGACGGGCTGCTGCAGGCACGGCACGAAACCGGCAAGGAAACCGCGCTTGGGCTTCTGCCTTGTGGTGCCGGCATCGACTTCGCACGCGGGCTTGGCCTGCCGCGCGGCATTGACGCCGCGGTCAAGAAAATCGCCGATGCCGAGGGCCGCAAGATCGACGCCGGACGCGTCTGCTACATCGACGACCACGGCGCGCTGGCAAGCCGCCACTTCATCAACATCGCCAGCCTCGGCCTGTCCGGCGCGACGGATCGCGCAGTCAATGCCGACAAGCGCAAGGGCAGGGTCTCGGCGAAGGCGCTGTTCTTCTGGCGCACTGTCGTGGAGTTCATCCGCTACCGCTTCCAGGATGTCCGGATCACCATCGACGACGGCGAGCCGGTCGAGGCGCGCATGGCGCTGGTGGCGGTGGCCAACGGCAAATTTTTCGGCGGCGGCATGATGATCGCACCGGACGCCGAGCTCGCCGACGGCCAGTTCGACATCGTCATCCTGCGGGCCGCCGGCAAGCTTGGTTTGATCCTCGACCTCCGCCTGCTCTATGGCGGCCGGCATCGCGACCATCCGGCAATCACCATCCTGCGTGGCCGCAAGGTGCTCGTCGAGCCGCTCGGCGATGCAGAGAAGAACGGCGCGCTGGTCGACATAGACGGCGAGTCGCCAGGCCGGATTCCGGCGACGTTCGAGATGCGGCCCGGCGCGCTGACGCTGAGAGGTTGAATCAACTGGCTGAGGGTTTGATTCAGCCGGTACGGCCAGATGCTTGAAACAGCTGGCTAAATATTTGCCGGGTTACAGTTCGAGCTTGGCCGGGAAGCCCGGCGCGCGAAGCTCCGTGCCGACTTCATCCTCCAGCAGCTTGACGATCTGGGTCGACCAGGCGCCACCGCCATAGGCGCGTTTTCCCTCCTCGAAAATCGCGTTGACCCGTGACGCCAGATCGAGCGGCGTGCCGAAATCCCTGCCCATGGCAAGCGCGAAGCCGAGGTCTTTCAGCGCCAGGTCCATGGTGAAGCCGATGTCGTAGGAGCCGTTGAGCACCAGCTGGCTCTCGGTCTCGTGGACGAAGCTGTTGCCGGAAGAGGCGACAATGGCGTGGTAGGCTTGCGCAAGGTCGAGGCCGCCCTGCTTCGCCAGCATCAATGCTTCGCCGGCAGCGACGAGATGAATGAAGGCGAGCATATTGGTGATCACCTTGATCACTGCCGCCGAGCCGATCGGGCCCATCAGGAAGGATTTCGCGCACATCGCCTCGATGGCCGGCCGATGGCGTTCGTAGAGCGCCGCGTCGCCGCCGACGAGCGCCGTGATCTTGCCTGCCGCCGCCAGATGCACGCCGCCGGTAACCGGACATTCAAGCGTCTCGATGCCCTTGGCCGAGGCGAGGGCCGCCAACTGCAGGATATCGTCACGGCCATTGGTCGACATCTCGATCCAGGTGCCGCCCGCGGGCAGGCCCTGGAGCAATCCGTCGGGGCCGGCGAGCACTGTTTCGCTGACCTTCGGCGAGGGCAGGCAGGTGATTGCATTGCCGGCGCGGGCAGCGGCCTCGGCGGGGCTGCCCGCCGCCGATGCACCGAGCGCGACAAGGCGCTCGACCGCCGCCGCGTCGCGGTCGAAGACGGTGACGGCAAAGCCGTTGCGCTGCAGGCTGGGGGCAAGGTTGCCGCCAAGATGGCCAAGGCCGATGAAGGCGTAAGGGAGGGTCACGGCATCAGCGGCGTCTGCATCATCTGTAGGTGCAGGTCCTTGCCGCTATAGGGATGGGCCTCGCAGACCGCCTCGTTGAGCTCGACGCCGAGGCCGGGCTCTTTCGAGGGGATGACGTTGCCGTCCTGCCATTCGATCTTCTTCTTGAGCAGCGTGGCGTGAAAACCGTCCCACTGCTTGAGCGATTCCAGGATCAGAAAGTTGGGCAGCGTCACCGCCAGCTGGATGTTGGCGGCGCCGACGATCGGGCCGCAGTAGCAGTGCGGCGCCACTTGGATGTGATAGGCCTCGGCCATGGCGGCGATCTTCTTGGTTTCGAGAATGCCGCCGGAGCGACCGAGATCCGGCTGCAGGATGGTCGCGGCGCGGTTCTCGATGACGCGGGCGAACTCGAACTTCGTCGTCAGCCGCTCGCCGGTAGCGACCGGGATCGATGTGCCGCGGGCGACTTGCGCCATCACCTCGGGCATGTCAGGCGGCACCGGTTCCTCGAACCACAGCGGATCGTAAGGCTCGATGGCGCGCGCCATGCGCAGAGCGCCGGATGCGGTGAACTGGCCATGCGTGCCGAACAGGATGTCGGCCCTGGTGCCGACCGCCTCGCGGATCGCCTTGATCATGCGCGCCGACAGGTCGATGTCGATCAAGCGCGGCTGGTGGCCGTCATAGGCGGTGTAGGGGCCGGCCGGGTCAAGCTTCACGGCGTTAAACCCTTGCTCGACATATTCGAGCGCGCAGGCGGCAGCCAGGTCCGGGTCGTTGTAGACGTTCTTGCCGCGCGCATCTTCCGAATGGACGCTGCCGGTGTGCGGGTAGAGGTAGGTGTAGGAACGCAGGGTTTCGTGGACTTGGCCGCCGAGCAGCTTGTAGACCGGCTTGCCGGCTTCCTTGCCGACGATGTCCCAGCAGGCCATTTCGAGCGCCGAGAAGCAGCCCATGCCGGAGACGTCGGGGCGCTGGGTGAAGCCGGACGAATAGGCTCGGCGGAAGAAATTCTCGATGTCGTGCGGATCGCGGCCGACGAGATAGCGCTCGGCCATGTCCTCGATCATCGTCGCGGTGACATGCGCGGAGAAGGTCGCGTTGTAGGCCTCGCCATAGCCGACCACGCCGCCATCGGTGGTGAGCTTGACGAAGATGAAATACTTGCCGCCGATGCCGGGCGGCGGGTTGCCGACAACCCAGGTCTTCACGTCGGTGATTTTCATTTGTGATCCTCCAGAACCAGGTCGGCGCCTTTCCATCCGGTCAGGATCGCGGCGGCGTTGGTGTTGCCCGTGATGTTGTCGGGGAAAATCGAAGCGTCGATGACGCGCAGACAGTCCAGCCCATGCACCCGAAGCCGCGGGTCGACGACGGCGCGCGCGGCGTCCGGCCCCATGCGGCAGGTCGAGACCGGGTGATAAACGGTGCCCGAGCGTTTCCTGAAATCCTGGATCAGGTCGGCGTCCGACTTTATCGACGGGCCGGGCAGCACTTCTTCCTCGATGATCTCGGCCATCGCCGGCATAGAGGCGATCTTGCGCACGAACTTCACCGCCGCCAGCATCTCGTCGACATCGGCATTGGTCGAATAGGCGTTGGGCGTGATCCTCGGATAGTCGCGCGGATTGCTCGAGCGGATCATGATCTCGCCGCGGCTCGACGGGCGGCAGTTGGACAGGCCGATCGAGAAGCCCGGCCAGGGGTCGGGCGTGAGAATCGGCCGCTCGCCGCTCTTCGGGATCACCGTCGAGAAGGCCTGGAAGTAGAGCTGCATGTTCGGCCGCGTCATCGACGGGTCGGTGCGGAAGAAGCCGCCGGCATTGTTCATCGACAGCGACAGCGGACCGGAGCGCAAGAGGATGTATTGCATGCCGACCAGAAGCTTGCCCCACCATGGGCGCAGGATCTGGTTGAGCGTCGGCAGCTTGCCCTTGAAGGTGTAGTTGATGCCGACATGGTCCTGCAGATTGGCGCCGACATTTTCATTGGCGTGCACGACCGGGATGCCGAGGTCGGCCAGCAATGCCGCAGGGCCGATGCCGGACAGCTGCAGCAGCTGCGGCGAGTTGATCGAGCCGCCCGACAGGATCACTTCGCGGCCCGCGTGTGCCGTCTTCTTCTGCCCGTTCTGCTCATATTCGACGCCGACAGCGCGCTTGCCCTCGAACAGGATTTTCGTCGCCAGGGCGTTGGTCTCGACACGGACATTGCCGCGTTTCATCGCCGGCCGCAGGAAGGCGCGGGCCGCCGACATGCGGCGGCCGTTTTTTGTCGTGATCTGATAGACGCCGACGCCTTCCTGAGAGGCGCCGTTGAAGTCCAGATTGAACGGCAGCCCAGCCTGCTGAGCGGCGGCAAGGTAGCGCTTGGTCAGCGGGTGCACCGCGTTCGTGCAGTCGGTGACATGCAGCGGGCCGCCGACGCCGCGCCATCGGTCGGCGCCCGCCGCATTGTCCTCCAGCGCCTTGAACGACGGCAGGAGGTCCTCATAGCCCCAGCCCGGATTGCCGGCCGCCGCCCAGGCGTCGAAATCCTCGCGAGCGCCGCGGATGAAGACCATGGCGTTGATCGAGCTCGAGCCGCCGAGCAGCTTGCCGCGCGGCCAGTGGTCGGCATTGTTGCTGAGACCTGGGTCGGGCTCTGCCTTGTAGTTCCAGTTGACGGCCGGGTCGAAGAAGGTTTTGCCGTAGCCGAGCGGCATCTGGACGTAGAATCTTTGATCGGTTCCGCCGGCCTCCAGCACCAGCACCGAGAAGCGGCCCGACGCCGACAGCCTGTCGGCAACGACCGAGCCGGCCGAGCCGGAGCCGACGATGATGAAGTCGTAAGTCTGCATGATAGAAGGGCGGGCTCCGCAACGTTGGGCTTACCCTAGACATTGCAGGCTTGCGGCGTCGCCGTGGCTTCCGGCATGGCTTGTGAAAAAAGCGACCGGCGCAGTGGCGCACATTTCGCTTTTACCAGAGCTTGCGACATGGCGGTCGCATTGATACGCAACAGCAGCTGCCCTTTAAGGATTTCGCCATGGTGCATTACGCGGACGGAAAACCCCTTGGCGATCTGACCTTGCGCACGCTCGCCATGCCGTCCGACGCCAATGCGGCGGGCGACATCTTCGGCGGCTGGGTGATGGCGCAGATGGACCTTGCCTGCGGAATCCGCGCCGCCGAGCGCGCCAAGGGTCGAGTGGTCACTGCCGCAGTCAAGGAGATGTCCTTCGCCAAGCCGATGAAGATCGGCGACACGCTTTGCATCTACACCCATGTCGAACGCGTCGGCCGCACCTCGATGGTGCTCAAGGTCGAAGCCTGGGCGCAGCGCTACCTTTCCGACCTGATGGAGAAGGTCACCCATGCCGATTTCGTCATGGTGGCGCTCGACGGCGAAGGCAAACCGAAGCCGGTTCCGGCCGAGAGCTGACAAACCCTGATTCTCCTCCAGGCCTGCCGTTTTGTAACAATACCCGCGCCGGAGATGCGCTTCGCGACATCCAATGGTTGCCTTCGCGTCCCACTTTGAGGGCGCGAGGGGAAAACAATGCGTCAACACATGCTGAACGGCTGGCTCGTGGCCGCCCTCATTGCTCTGGTCTGCCTGCTCGGCATAACGGCCTACATGGAAGTCAGCAAAGACCTTCCACGCGTCGCCTGTATGCGGGGCCCGAAGGCGATTGACAAGAAGGCCTCGCAGGCGAAGAACTGCTCGACGACGTGCTGCGGCAGCACCATCCGGAGCGCTTGATCGCTGGCCGGCTAAAGACAGCCATCCTTGTCCAGGCAGTTGCGCAGAGACGCTGGCGAGGCTGACTGCGGGGCTGCAGCGGATCCGTCAAAGTCGGAAGGTGAGACAGGGCCTGTGCCGAGCCGCACGACGCATCCAATGGTTCAGAAATCCTTGAACTTCAAGGATTTCAGGCCTGATGGCCGTCGAATCTCGCGCGCGCTTCGCGGACCCGATTGGTGTTCTTGCGGGCCCATTCGCCGAGCGCGCCGACCGGCACGAGCAGCTCGTGGCCGAGCTCGGTCAGCTCGTAATCGACGCGCGGCGGAATGGTCGGAAACACTTTGCGGGTGACGAAGCCGTCGCGCTCCAGGCCGCGCAAGGTGGTGGTCAGCATCTTCTGCGAAATGCCGCCGACGGCGGCGCGCAATTCGTTGAAGCGCATCGCGCCGCCGCCGAGCTTGCCGACGACGAGCACGGTCCATTTGTCGCCGACCCGTTGCAGGATTTCCGACACGGCCCGGCAGTCCTCGGTGTTGTGCGGGTGCCTCAGTAACAAAAACGTGCCTCCTTGCGCGCTGATTTGTCAGTATCACATATAGCGCCGGTATCCAAACGATACCAGAAATTCCCGCAAGGAGAGCCCCTTATGTCCAAACCCAAAATCGCCATTGTCGTCGGTTCGACGCGCGCCGCCCGCTTCGCCGACGTGCCGACGCAGTGGATCGCCAAGATCGCCAAGACACATGCCGATATCGACGTCGAGATCGTCGATCTGCGCGACTGGCCGCTGCCCTTCTTCGACGAAGTCGCCTCCTCCGCCTGGGCGCCGTCGCAGAACGAAGTAGCGCAGCGCTGGCAGAAGAAGGTCGCCGAGTTCGACGGCTTCATCTTCACCGCCGCCGAATACAATCACGCGCCGACCGGTGTCTTGAAGAACGCCATCGACTACGCCGCCAATGAGTGGAACAAGAAGCCGGCCGGCTTTGTCGGCTATGGCTCGGTCGGCGGCGCGCGCGCGGTCGAACAGCTCCGCCTGATCGCCATCGAGCTGCAGATGGCTCCCGTCAAGTCGGCCGTGCATATCGCCTGGGGCGATTTCCTTGCGGTGCGCCAGGGCGAGAAGAAGCTCGAGGACATCGAGCATCTGAACCAGGCCGCCGCCGCGCTGGTCAACGACGTCGCCTGGTGGGCGAAGGTGCTGAAGGCTGCCCGCGCCGCCGACGCGATCGCCGGCGAAGCGCAGGCCGCCTAAAGCGCCTGCGTAATCATCCTCCCGGAGGGCGGCGCTTGCGCCGCCCTTTTTTATTTTTGGGAACCCGAGCTACCTGTCTTGCCTGGAGTCCAGTTTGATCCCTTCAAGCCGTCGCACCTGCGTTCGGGTTTGGCCGGTCACTTGACCGCTCGGGACGACGCGTTAGGTGCAGGCCCCAATCCGCTGAAGACGAAGACAGGACAGTCGTGGAGGAGCGGAATGCCCTGGCTTGGCAGATGGCGTAATCAGTACGGGTCCGTCCTCGACATCACCGGCGAGGAGGGCGGCCGGATTGAAGGCACGTTTCGTACGGCGCTCGAAGACAGCAGCTTCCATGGACAGACCGTGCCGATATCCGGCATCGCGCATGGCGACGTGATTAGAGTAACGGCCGCCGGCGAGGGTACGGCCGGCCCCGCCGCGGTGAGCTACACCGGCATATTGCGGGACGGCAAGCTGGAGACGATGTGGCTGACGGTGGCAGGCAGCACCATCACCGGCAAGGAGGGCGAAACCGCTTACCGCAAGCGGGTAGGAACCTGGCGTGCCTTTGGCATCAGCCTCGACACCTTCGTCCGAGAATAGCCAAGCCGACGAGAGATCCCTGGCTGATGTTCATGGTGATGGTCAGAGCCGGCCCTCCATGAGCAGCTCGCGGGTGCGCTTCAATGTGGACAGCAGGGCAGCTTTGTAGCCTTGGTCGCCATCGAACTGCGCCTGTTCGGCCTGCTCCTCGGGGCCGTTCGGCTCTTTGCCGCGCAGGCCGAGATAGCAGTAGAAGCGCAGATGGAGCGTGCCGTCGGCGCTCTCGAACAGTTCGTTGATGATCGCGCCCTCGCGCGGCCCGGTGGCCTGGAAGAATGTGACTTTGCTTTCCGGTTCAAGCGTGATGATCTCGCGCAGATCTGCACCCGCGATGGTCGCTTCGCGCACGAAATGCGTCGCGCTTTCTTCCACGACATCGCAGCGGGTGCAGAGGCCGGGCGGCAGGAATTCGCGGGCGTCGCGGGCCTTGAGCTCCAGGCCGGCCCACGCTTGTGCACGGGTCAGCCTGGTCGCGCCTTCCGGGTTCACCGGGACGGTGGCGGTTGAGTAGATCATAATCGTATCCTTGGGATTGATGTTGGGGTGGCAGGCTGCCGCCGGCGTCAGGCCGAGGCGGCGATTTCTGCGGCGAAGTCGCGATAGGTGCGCAGCGGACGGGCCAGCAGCTTGGTCAGGCGGTCGACGTCGCCAGCGTCGGGAATCATGCCCTCGCTGATGAAGCGCTCGCCCATCAGGCGCATGTCGAATGCCATCCAACTCGGCATGAACTGCCGCAGGTTCTGTTCGAAGCCTGCCAGGTTTTCGCCGGGGTAGGCGATCTGGCGACCCAGAACCTCGGTCCAGATGCCGGCGACATCCGTGCCGGTCAGCGTGTCGGGACCGACGAGGTTGATCCGGTCGAGCGGGAGGGCAATTTCGGCCTGCTCGCGGCGAAGCAACTCGATCGCCGCGACCTCGGCTATGTCGCGCGCGTCGACCATTGCCAAGCCTTTGCTGCCGATCGGCATCGGATAGACGCCATAGCTGAGGATCACGTCCTTGATCATAAGCTCGTTGTTCATGAAATAGGCGGGACGAAGGATGGTGGCGTTGAGGCCCATCTGCTCGATCATCCGCTCGACAGCGACCTTGCCGGCGAAGTGCGGCACGTTCACGTAAAGCTCACCATGGATCACCGACAGGTAGACGATGCGTTCGATGCCCGCCTCGCGGGCCAAGTTGAGCGCGATCAGCGCCTGGGTGAATTCGTCCGGCACCACGGCATTGAGCAGGAATAGGGTGGAAACGCCCGAGAAGGCGCTGCGCAGGGAATCGACGTCGAGCAGGTCGCCCTGCACCACGGCGACGCCCGCAGGGAAGTTCGCCTTCGAAGGGTCGCGGACAAGCGCACGGACATCGGCCCCGCGCTTGACGAGTTGGTTGACGACTTGGCTGCCGACATTGCCGGTCGCGCCGGTAACGAGAATGGTCATGGGGTTCACTCCGGGTTTGGGTCAAAAGACATCCCGTAAATGAGTGATCCACATTCGAACCGATAGGTGCCATATCTGGACACCTCGTCTCAATGGTGGAACAGATGGACCTTCTCGCCCTCGCTGATTTCAATCTGGTTGCCCGGCACGGAGGGTTTGGAAAGGCGGCGCGCGCCGCGGGGCGCCCGAAGGCGACCCTGTCTCGCCGGGTCGCGGAACTGGAGGCCGCCCTCGACTTGCGTCTGTTCGAGCGCGGGGCGCGCGCGCTGAAGCTCACCGAGGAAGGACGGGCGCTCTTCGAGCGGACGGGAGCGTTGCTGACCGAACTGGACGAAACCGCGACGGCGATCGCTTCGGGCGGGCACACGCCGCGGGGCAGGCTGCGGATCAGCGCGCCGCTGCTCTTCTCCCAAACTGCGATGGGGAAGCTGGCCGCCGGGTTCGCGCTGAAATATCCGGAAATCCGGCTCGAGGTCACGACGGAAGACCGGGCCGTCGATATGATCGAGGAGGGATACGATCTGGTGATCCGGGTCAATCCTGAGCCCGATGAAAGTCTTGTCGGACGGGTGTTCCTGCGCGACCGGCTGGTCGTGGTCGCGAGTCCGGGCCTCGCCAGACCGCCCGACGATCTCGCCGTTCCGGCCGTCGTGCGGGAGTCCGGCGATCCCGTTGCCGGCTGGGACATCGTGGCGCCAACCGGACGGTCTCGTATTGCGATTGAGCCAGTCCTTCGCCTTTCGTCACTCCTCATGTTCCGCGATGCCGTCCGGGCGGGCGTCGGCGCCGGATGTTTGCCGATCTCGCTTGTAAGTCATGATCTGGCTGCTGGAACGCTGGTGCATTGGGGAGATGTCGACGGCCCGGATATCGCCATCTGGACGCTCTATCCGTCCCGACGCTTGCTCAGCGTCCGCGTATCGGCGTTCCTCGACTATTTGAAGCAGGCCTTTCCCAAGGGGACCCCTGACGAATTGGCGGCCTACATCGGCGGATGAGACGGAATGATCGAACGCTGTCTGGCGCCTCCGCCTTCTTTATGCGGCGACCCTGTACAAGTTGGGAGCGGCAGCCTGTTGGTAGGCCTGCCGGAAAGCAGACTGGCCGCCCCCCGCCTCAAAGCTGACGACGAGTTGGTCACCACATAAATTTCGCCGTCAGCGCGCCACAGGGCGGTGGCCGTCGGGCAGGCGGGTGGCGATCAGCTTGTCGATGCGGCGGCCGTCCAGGTCGACCACCTCGAAGCGCCAGCCTTGCGCGTCGACGCACTCGCCGGTCGTGGGCAGATGATGCAGATGTGACAGCACATAGCCGGCGACGGTTTCGTAGTCGCGGTTTTCGGGCAGGTCGATGCCCAGCACCTCGGCCATCTCGTCGGCCTGCATATAGCCGGCGAGCAGCCAGGAGCCGTCCTCGCGTTTGACGGCGTTCTCTTCCTCGCCCGCCTCGAGGTCGGAGCGGAACACGCCGGTGATGGCTTCGAGGATGTCGGCCGGGGTGACGATGCCTTCGAAATGGCCGTATTCGTCGTGAACGAGCGCCATCGGCACGTCCGATTCCCTCAGTTTCTGCAGGACGTCGAGCGCGTCGGCCTGGTCATGCACGATGGGGGCGACGCGCACATGCTGGCGCGGGTCCAATACCCTGCCGGCCAGAAGGGCGGCCAGCACGTCGCGCGTCTGGATGACGCCGACCATGGCGTCGACATTGCCGTCGCCGACGGGCAGCCGCGAGTGCTGGGTGTCCATCAGAAGCTTTTTGACGGCGGCCTCGTCTGACTGCAGGTTCAGCCAGTCGACCTCGGTGCGCGGCGTCATGACGGCGCGCACGGCGCGGTCGCCGAGGCGCATGACGCCGGCGATCATGCGGCGCTCGTCGGATTCGATGGTGCCGTGATGCTCGGCCTCCGCCACCAGCATCTTGATCTCCTCGTCGGTGACCTTCTCTTCGGTCTCGCCGGCCTGCCCAAGCAGCCAAAGCACGGCGCGGCCGGAGAGGTCGAGGAGGAAGACCAGCGGCGCCGAGAAGGTGGCGAGGATGGTCATTGCCGGCGCGGCCCTGACCGCGACGCGTTCCGGGTCCTTGAGCGCGATCTGCTTCGGCACCAACTCGCCGACGATCAGCGAGGCATAGGTGATCAAGGCGACGACGATGCCGACGCCGATGGGATCGGCGATGTTCTCGCGGATGCCGGTCGAGGCCAGATATTGCGCCAGCCTTTCGCCGAGCGTGGCGCCCGAGAAGGCGCCCGAAAGAACGCCGACAAGCGTGATGCCGATCTGCACCGATGACAGGAATTTGCCGGGATTCGAGCCGAGCGCCAATGCGCGGCCGGCGCCGTTGACGTTGCGGTCGATCATCGCCTTGAGACGGGCGGGCCGCGACGAGACGATGGCAAGCTCCGACATCGACAAAAGGCCGTTCACCAAGATGAGGACGGCCACGACGGCGATTTCAAGATATAGCATGGGCGGTCAATAGCATTGCTGCAGTGCATCGAAAATAGCCCGCCGGTATTTTTGGAACATGACAGGCGCGCCGTTCAAGCCGCATCCCAGATCGGCGCCGAGAAATGCCCGACAAGCTCGTCGATGACGACGCGCACCTTCGGCGTCAGCGCGCGCGTGACGGGTGCGCCGTCACTGCTGCGTCTTCAGAACGCCGATAACGGCCATGCCGTCGGTAAAATAGGGATCGCCGCCGCCATTGCGTCCGGCCTTGGTGGCGCCGATTCCCGCTATCTCGCTGGTGGATGTAAGCAGACCAGCGACCTTCAGGTCGTCGATCAGGAAGTCGCGCTCCGCGTCGATGTCGGGGCCGATGTGGTGGGTGAGGGCGCCCGTGTCGTGGCTGAGGCCGACGCCGCGGTCGAAGCTGGCGGCGCCCAGCCAGAGCGGGCGGCCGTCGTCGCCGACCGTGTCCGTCTGCCAGAAGCGGACGTGGTGGCGCCGGTCGGCGCTGTCGCCGACCGGCTTTTCGAAGGCTAGGTCCTGGGCTCGGCCCTCGAACAGAAGGCGGCTCATCGGCGCATCGGGATAGGGGCGGGAAAACAAGACGCTTTCACCGATGTCGATCGCCGTCCTGAGCGTAACGGCATCGGCCGTGTCCCAGCCCGCGACCGCGAAGGCGTGGACAACTTCCTTCTCGGTGCCGACAAGGCCGACATTGATCGGATCGCCGGGAATGCCCTGCGGCGTGTGCGTCACCATCTCGAAGGGCCGGGTGCGGAAACCGCGCTCCCGCCAAGTCCAGAATTCCGGCGCGGCAACATAGGCGAGCGTCACGTAGAAGGCGCAGAAAGCCGCGATCCAGATCACCGCGCGTCGCCTCACACTTCGTTGGCTCATGAACGCCGCTCGACTCCGTGTAGCATGTGTTGCGCGACGATCACGGGAAATCAATGGCCAGCGATCTGGAGACCATCTACAATCGGTTATCGGTTGACCGGGGCGCGGCGAATGGAACCGACAAAGACAGGCCACGGGAAAATGGCGCTGACTGCCGAGCTTGTCGCGAGGGTCGAGCGCATGGAGCCTGATCCAGGTCCCGAGCCCGGAACAAGTGAGCATAGCGACGCCGAATATAACGATCTGGCCGAACAATTGCTGACGCAATATCGACCCGATGCGCTTTGGGTATTTGCCTATGGCTCGCTAATCTGGAATCCAGAATTCATTTACCTGGAGCAGCGTAAGGCGACGGCACTAGGTTGGCACCGCTCATTTTGCCTGAAGCTGACACGCTGGCGCGGAACGCGTGAATTGCCGGCGCTGATGCTGGCGCTTGACCGGGGAGGCAGCTGCAACGGCATCGCTTATCGGCTGCCGGCGGAGGACCATTTGGGGCAGATCGTCCAGCTGCTTCGTCGCGAAATAGATGCGAACCCGCCGACCAACGTGCCATGCTGGATCAAGCTCCGGACCAGGGACGGGCCATTGCGTGCTCTGGCTTTTGTCGCCGCGCCCGAGGGCAGGGCTTATGCCGGCAGGCTGGCATTGGAGCAGGTTGCGCACACGCTGGCGCGCGCCGCCGGGCATTGGGGCTCCTCGGCGCAGTATCTTTTCCGGACGGTCGCCAAGCTGGAGGAAAGCGGGATCCGCGACAGAAATCTCTGGCGCATCCAGGATATGGTCGCTCGGCAGATCATCGCTTCCACTGAAGCCCAACGGCAAGGCTGATCTACCGGCAGGCGCGGTAACCGCTTTTGCGGTTCTTGATGTCGAAATGGAAATGATTGCGGTGGTCGTAATTGTAGCCTGGGCCGAGCACCGTGGTGAAATACTCGCAGCCGTCGGCACGCACATTGTTGAGGAAGCCGCGCGTGCGGAAGGCGAACAGGCCGGGCTTGCGGACGTCGATGTCGTCGCCATTGTTGAGCTCGATGCTCATGACGTCGAGGGCGTTACCCTTGCCGTGCTCGGACAGGACGCCTTCGCCGGCGATGTTGCGGCAGGAATAGCTGGAGCCCTGGTGGATCGCCTTGACGCCTGAGAAATAGCGCCAGCGGGCTGCCGGCTGCAGCTCGTTCTTCGTCCAGGCGGCAAAGGTGGCGGCCATGTTGCAGGTCAGCGTCGCCGCCGGCTTCATGGCGACGCTGCCGATCGCCGAGACCTTCACTGGATAATCGATGCCGCACTGGCCTTCATGGATCGGCTGGATGTCCTGATAGACGACACCCATCCGCTTCAACTCGTTGCGGCAGTCGATCTCGCTGGCCGGCATCTGCACGGCCGACGACATCGGCTCATCCATGCGCGGATAGGCGGCCTGGGTCATGTAGGGATTGGACGGAACAAGACGTTGCATGCCGGAATATTGCGACGCGTCGGGCTGCGGCACGGCTGCCGTCTGGCTGCCGACATCGACTGCCGGCTGCAGCGCAAAGACGTCACCGGTCGTGCAGGCCGATATCGTCGCGATGGCAACGCCCGCGGCCAGCCCGGCGAGCATGATGCGCGCACGCTTGTCCCGTCGCGCCGCTGCCAGCATGGCGCCAAGTCTTCGAGCCATCGAAAGGCGTCCTTGTCCCCAAGATCCGATCCCAATTGGGATCATGATCCGAACGGCACAAGGTTAACCCTCAACAGTAAAGGAAAGATCAGCGCCGGCATTCATGCCTGGGGCGGAATTGCGGCGCTGTTCTTGCAGGGACGTGACCGAAACTTTCGAGATCGTGCTTACTGGCAAAAGGTGCCGCCGTGGCGGCGCGGTTCCAGGTCGAAGTGGAAATGCAGCGCGTGGTCGGGGTCGGCGCCCGGACCAAGCACCGTCTTGAACGGCCCGCAGGCAGCCTTGCGCACCGCGTTGAGGAACTTCGCGTCCTGATCCGGCGGCGCCGGCCCGACCTCGATCTTCCTGCCGTCCGACAAGGTGAAGCTCGCGATGTCGAGCGCATTGCCGAAGGCGTGTTCCGACAGTTTGCGCCTGCCGTTGCGTGGGCGGCAAACGAAGGCCGAGCCCTGGTTGACCGACTTCAAATCGGCGCCGAGTTCAGCCTTCGCCATAGGCTGGACGACATCGGCCATGAAGCGCGCGGCCGCCTCGGCCATCGGGCAGTTGAGCTCGGTGCCGGGACTGATGCCGATGGATTTGCCGAGCGTCTTCAAAATTACCGGATAGGGGATCGAGCAGCCGATTTCCGCATCGTGCTCGGCCTTGTGCTCTTCGAACTCGACGCCCAGCGCCTTCAGCCGCTCGCGGCATGCGGTTTCTTCCGCCGGCATCGTGTCGGCCGGCATGTCGGCCGAGCGCGGATCGGGAAGCATCTTTTCCTCGCCCGGCGGTTCGGGTTTTTCCGATGGCTGCGGCGCGGTTTCCGGCGGCTCCGGCTCCGGTTCGGTGGGCTTCCGCGGCGGCGTCGGCGCGACATCCGGCGTCAGCGGCTCGGATTCCGTCCGCGGCGCGGATTGAGCGCTTTTCGAACGTGGCGGGCGGGCATCCCACTTCGGATGCGATTTCTCCTGGCTGAGGAAGTCGTCGCTGCTGTCGAGGCGGCTTTTGTCTTGCCCGGACTTCTCAGTGCCGTTCTCCATGTCCTGGGGACGCGAGCCTGGAACCGGGGTCGCCGGAGGCGTTTCCGGTGCCGGAGCGGCGCTCTGGCTGGGCGGCGGCAGGTGTCTTTTATTTCGATGGTGATGCTTGGCCACGGCCGGCGTAATCAGCAGCATCGCGGCCACCACAGGCAGCGCCAGTCTGCAAAGTCGTGAAAGGCTCAGCGTTGCCATCGCCCCGAAACGGCGGTCGCGTTGCGAAGTTGCCTGCGCCAGCAGCCTTGCCGATCACAATCGGTTACCGGCGCGTTACGCGCCGATGGCTTCAAGGCCTTCCTCCAGCCAGTCGGCAAGCATCGGCAGGCCAAGCAGGTATTTGGCCGTGCGCTTCCTGGGACGCTCCCTGGCTGCAGCCACCGCATCGGCCCATTCGGATGGGTCATAGTCGCCGCGCCCGACCCAGGCGAGCGCGATCAGCTCGGCCGCTTCGTCGATGTTGAGATCGTTGATCAGCTCGCGGAATTCCTCCTCGGTGAGATCTTCCGAGGCTTCCTCGACAAGGCCGTCGTGATGGTGGCTTGCATGCGCGTCGCCGTCGAACTCGATCTCGTGCTCGGCGCCGTCATCATAGTCCTCGTTGACGGCGGCGCTCAGCGCCTTCGCCTTGAGGATGAACAGGCGCACCGTGTCCGGATCGATCGAAAGTTCCCACTCCTTCTCGAGGCGCTGCTGCACTGCCTTTCTCCACGTGAAGCGCTTGGCTCCGATGATAGCGGAATTAAAACGCGCGTCACGTCCCGCTGGTAAATGCCTCTGTCCGGCCGCCCAAAATAGTTCGGCGTCCGCTTGCTTTTCGGGATGAAACCGCGTCGGCTCGGCGTTAGTCTGCCATTGTCACGCTCAAGGAGGCTTCGATGCGCAGACGTTTGCTTGTTCAGGTCATGGCCATAGCGGCGCTGCCGCTGTTCGTTGCGCCAGCCTATACCGCTGGTGAAGGTGGCGGCAGTGCCGGCGGCAGCGGTGGCCAGACGACCAGCACCTGCAAGAAGGGCGAGGTCTGGGACAAGAAGAAGAACAAATGCGTGAAGCCGCAATATGGCATGCTGGACGACGACAGCATCTATGAGGCGGGCCACGATCTGGCGATGGCCGGGCGCTATGACGAAGCCATCTCGGTGCTGACGCTCGCCGCCAACAAGCAGGATCCGCGCATCCTCAACTATCTCGGCTATTCGCACCGCCATTCGGGTCGCGTCACCGTCGGCCTCGGCTATTACGAGGAAGCGCTGCGGATCGACCCGAACTACACGCTGGTGCGCGAATATCTGGGCGAAGCGCATCTGCAGATCGGCGATCTCGCCGGCGCGCAGCAGCAGCTCCAGGAGATCGAAAAGCGGACCGGCAAGGGCTCGCGCGAATACGGCATGCTATCCGAGCAGATCGATCATTTCCTGAGGAGCTGAACAGGGCTTCGACGCTCCTCGAACCGGCTGCGGGCAATCGCGGCCGGTTTTTCGTTGCCGCGAGCCGGGGGACCCGCGAAAGCGGTGATCATTTTGCCGAATTTCATTTTTGGGCGTGAAAATCGCGCGAAGATTGCTATATTCGTGGAAATTGTGGTGAGACGGTTCCGTTAGCCCGAGGCTGCCGGACCGTTTTCTTTTTGTACCCATTGACAAGGCCGCTCCCGAAAACGGGGGCGGCGGCAGGAAAGGCCAGGCACATGATCAAGGTCCCGATGACAGGCGAGGGGTTCGCGTCATTGAAGGAAGAACTTCGCTGGCGCCAGCAGGAGGAACGTCCTCGTATCATCGAGGCGATTTCCGAGGCGCGCTCGCATGGCGACCTGTCCGAAAATGCCGAATATCACGCGGCCAAGGAGTCGCAGAGCCATAATGAAGGCCGCATCAACGAGCTCGAGGATCTGATCGCGCGGGCCGAAGTTATCGACGTTTCGAAGCTTTCCGGCGACAAGGTGAAATTCGGCGCAACTGTCGTGCTCGTCGACGAGGACACCGAAGAGAAGAAAACCTACCAGATCGTCGGCGACCAGGAAGCGGACGTGAAGTCCGGCCGTATCTCAATCTCCTCGCCGATCGCGCGTGCGCTGATCGGCAAGGAAGTCGGCGACGCCATCGAGGTCAATGCTCCGGGCGGCGCCAGAGGGTATGAGATCGTCCAGGTGCAGTTTATCTGAGGACCTTTTGATAATTCTACTCTGGCGGCCGACTAGCGTAGTTTTCTGCGCTTCCGGTGCTCACGTACTTTAAGTACGCTCCGCTCCGGCCTTCGCCGGCCGAAGCCCTCATAAGGGTCTCCGCTCTATGAAGGCTACGGCCGGCGTAGGCCGGTTCTCAAAAACTACGCCATTCGACTCGCCAGAGCGAATTCTGAAAAGTCCTCACGCTGGCGCGTTTGATCTGAGCGCCAACAGCCGTTCCGCTTCCGCTATCACGTCAGCCGGCGTGACCCTGCCGCCGGCCGGTGCAAGCAAGGTCGATGCGAAGAGCCCGCGCGGGCCGGTGAGACCGGGTTCCGTAGCCAGGAAGATGGCGACCGTCGGCAGGCCGAAGGCGCTGGCAAGATGCGTGAGGCCGGTGTCGGCGCCGATGACCAGCGTCGAGCGGCCGAGGATTGCGGCGATATCCGCGAGCGGTGATTTTGGAACAAGCACTGTCCCTGGCACGGCACCGGCAATAGCTTGGGCCGCTTTCCTTTCCGCCTCGTTCGACCAGGTGACCACCGGTGTGAATTGCCGGTCGGCCAGTCGGCGCGCGGTTTTGATCCAATCCTCGACCGGCCATTTCTTGTCCTCGCGGCTGGTGCCGTGCAGCAGGAAGGCCGTTTTGCCGTCAACGCCAGCCAGGCCGACCGCCGGCGGCGCGATGCCGGATTCGAGCGCCGACAGGTCAGGCTGGTAGCCAAGCGCCAGTCCGAACAGCCGTCTGGTGCGCTCGATGGCATGCAGGTCGCTCGGCACGGCGTATTTGCGTTGATAGAACAGCGTTGCCGAAGGCTCGCGGGCGCTCGCCCGGTCGAAGCCGGCAATCGGCGCGCCGGCCTGGATGGCGACCAGGGCCGACTTCAACAGGCCTTGCGCGTCGATGACAAGGTCGTAGCGGGAGGCGCGGAGCGCTCCGCGCAGTCCGGCCATCTCGCGCCATGTGGTGCCGTCGAGAATCCGCTTGCGCCAGCGCCGGATCGCCACCTTGTGGATGGTGCCGATCGCCGGATGCAAGCCCACGATACCGGCAAACGGCTCCTCCACGCACCAGTCGAAGCGGATATCGGGGCGATTGCGCACCGCGTCTTCGACCGCGGGAAACGTGTGAATGACATCGCCCATCGACGATGTCTTGACGATAAGCACTTTCATGCCGCTGCCGGAACGTTGAGCAAGCGGTCGGCCGCGGCCGCGACTCGGGCGACATCGAGCGTCTTGAGGCAATTGAGATGCCCGAGCGGACAGACCTTCTTATGGCAGGGCGAACAGGACAGATGCAGCCAGATCAGTTCGGAGCGCTCGCTGAGCGGCGGCGTGTTTTCCGGCGAAGTCGAACCGTAGACGGCGACGATCGGCGTGCCGACAGCGGCGGCGACATGCATCAGCCCGCTGTCGTTCGAGACCGCAAGCTTTGCCGCGGCGATCAGGTCGATGGCGTCCTCCAGCCGCGTCTTGCCGGCAAGGTCGACGGCGCCCGGGGCAAGGGCTGCGATCTCGCCGGTCACGTCGGCATCGTTCTTCGAGCCAAGCAGGGCGACGCCCAAACCCTTGGCTATCATGTCCCGGGCAAGCCCTGCATAGTGATCGCGCGGCCAGCGTTTTGCCGGGCCGAATTCGGCGCCGGGCATTAGCGCCACGAATTTGCGGCCGGTCAGCCCGAAACGCGCCAGCAGATCGGCCTGGTTGGCCTTGTCGATGGTAAGCCTCGGCGCGCGAAACGTGCCGCCGCGCGCGAGGCCGAAATAGGCGCGCGCCGTGCGCCGTTTCAGCGCCTCGGGCAGCGGTACGATCTCGGTCAGCAGGCCGTAGCGCATCTCGCGCAAATTGCCGACGCGGTGCGGGATGCGGGCGAAGAACGGGATCAGCGCCGATTTCCAGCTGCCCGGCAGCACATAGGCCATGTCATAGCGGCCGCGCAGCAGGCGGCCGAAGCGCCTGCGGCTGCGGAATTCGAGCGCTCCCGGCATCAACGGAAAGTCGATCTGGCTGCGTATTTCGGGCATGCGCTTGACCAGCGGGGCAGCCCATGCCGGCGCCAGCACGTCGATGGCCGCATTCGGATGTTTTTCCTTCAGCGCCGCAAACAGGCACTGCGCCATGACCATGTCGCCCACCCAGCGTGGGCCGATCACGAGGATCGTTGGGCCTTCAGCCATTCGACATAGTCCCTGACGCCGGTTTCGACTGTGCGGAATTGGCCATTGTAGCCGGCCGCGCGCAAGCGGGACATATCAGCCTGCGTGAAACTCTGGTAGCTGCCCTTGAGGTGATCGGGAAAGGGGATGAACTCGATCTCGCCCTTGCCCAGCGTGTCGATCACCGTCTCGGCGACCGCCCGGAACGGCTGGGCGCGGCCGGTGCCACAGTTGAAGATGCCGCTCAAGCCGCGTTTCCAGAGCCACAGATTGACCTCGGCGACATCGCCGACATGGATGAAGTCGCGACTCTGCTCGCCAGGTCCGAAGTCGCCATAAGCGCCAAACAGTTTTGGATTCTCGCCGCGCTCGACCTGGTTGAAGAGATGGAAGGCGACGGAGGCCATGGCGCCCTTATGCGCCTCGCGCGGGCCGTAGACGTTGAAATAGCGCAGGCCCGCTACTTGCGAGTGATCGGTGTCGCAGACAGTCCGGCGGACATAGTCGTCGAACAGCTTCTTCGAATAGGCATAGACGTTGAGCGGCCGCTCGAAGTCCGGCTCCTCGCGGAACTCGCTGCCGCCGCCATAGACCGAAGCCGACGAGGCGTAGAGGAAGGGCACGCGCAGCTTCAGGCAGGCATGCAGCAGTCGCTTCGAATAGGCGTAGTTCACCTCCATCATGAACTTGCCATTCCATTCGGTGGTGGTCGAGCAGGCGCCCTGATGGAACACGGCCTCGATGCGGCCGAGCGCGCCTGCTTCGAGCCGGGCGAGAAAATCGTCCTTGTCGAGATAGTCGGCGATGCGAAGGTCGGCGAGGTTGGCGATCTTGTGGCCGTCGGTCAGATCGTCGACAACGACGATGTCGTCATGGCCCTCGGCATTGAGAGCGGCGACGATGTTGGAGCCGATCATGCCGGCGCCGCCCGTGACGATGATCATGAAGGCCTCTGCTGCTTGCGATTCCGGCTCTTATAGGGGAGGCCAGTCGGGCTGTCGACAAAGCAGGCATCGTCCCGTCTTAGGTCGTTGAGCTTGTCTATTTCGTCTGTTTTGCCTATTTTGTACAAGATGGAGGACTTCATGAAGCAATACCCGTCTACTGATCTGAAACAAAATCTCGGTGACGTGCTTGCGGCCGCGAGCCAGCAGCCTGTCTCCATTACCCGTCACAACAAGCCGAGATATGTCCTAATGAGCATCGAGGCCTACGAGGCTCGCTTTGCCAACGACAGCCGTCGCGCTTACGCTGCCAAGGATGCTCCGTCAGACCATGTCGAGATGCTTGAGGAGTACGCTGCGGAGTTGGATCGTGATTAAGCCGGTTGCCGCCGACGTCTGGCGATATCCATATCTTTGGTATCGGCAGCATGGAGACGGCGAGACCGAAGGCCGCAAGAGACGGCCCGTTGCCTTCGTGGCCGTCCTTCCCGGGAAAGCCGGCGGCACGAACCTCTTCATCCTCGCAATCACCTCTACGCAACCGGGTCGCGATCGTGTTGCCGTTTCCGTTCCGGAAATCGAACGCCGCCGCGCCGGCCTTGACCCTATTCCTCTTTGGGTCATAGTCGACGAATACAATCACGATATCCTGGAATCGTCAGCCTATTTCGAGCCGGGCGCGCGCATCGGCGCGTTCAGTCCGTCATTCCACAAGAAAGTCATGGCTGCTTTCATTGCGGTTGTCCGCAAAGGTCAATCCAAAGCCATCCCGCGTGCGGACTGAACAGGCTGCGACCGGATCATGAGGGACAAGATGCCGTCGACCGAACTGCTCATCGCTTTTTTCGCCACCACCGCGGTCTTCGCCTATATCCCTGGCCCCGCCATGCTCTACGCCGCGGCGCAGACAATGGCGCGCGGCCGCTGGTCGGGGCTGACGGCGGCTCTCGGCATCCATCTCGGCGGCTATGTGCATGTCTTCGCGGCCGCCGCAGGACTGTCCGTCCTGTTTCACGCGGTGCCGCCGCTCTATCTTGCGGTCAAGCTCGTCGGCGCGCTCTATCTGATCTGGCTCGGCGTGTCTCTCTTCCGCAAGCGCGCGGACGGCGAGACGGAATTGCCCTTGATCGAGCGGAAATCGGCCCGTCGCGCCTTTTTCGAAAGCGTGACCGTCGAGGTGCTCAATCCGAAGACGGCGATCTTCTTCATGGCGTTCCTGCCGCAATTCATCGATGCCTCGGCGGCGTTTCCGGTCTGGCTGCAGTTCGTCGTGCTTGGAACCGTCGTCAACCTGATGTTCTCCTCGGCGGACATCGTTTGCGTTTTCCTTGCCGGCGCGATGATCGCGCGGCTTCGGCGTTCGGGACGCGCGCAGCGGCTGATGCAGCGTGCGGGCGGCGCCGTGCTGGTCGGCCTCGGCGTCCATGTCGCCCTGCAGAGGAGCTGATCGCCCAGCCGGCTTCGGCTGCGGTCCGCACCCGGCCTAGCCGTTGCGCTCGCCCGAATTGCGGTATATTGGCATCGCTTTGAGCGACCCGCGCCACAATTCCGGCGCCGAAACCTAATCAAGTCCGGCCTTCTTCAGGCATAGCTCGAGTGAGATGATCAAGCACAATCCGCCCTCTCCGGAACCTTTGCATCGCACCATCGCCCGGTTCGGCGACGTCACCGTGCTGGTTGTGGGCGATTTTATCCTCGACCGTTTCGTCAGCGGCGTGATCGAACGCATCTCGCCGGAAGCCCCGATCCCCGTGCTGCATGGCAAGGGCGAGACGTTGAACATGGGCGGCGCCGGCAATGTCGTCTCCAACATCGTTTCGCTGGGCGCGGCCGCGATCCCCATATCGGTGATCGGTGCCGACCAGTCCGGCGACAATCTGATGCGCATGCTCTGCGAAATCGGCGTCGACACCGACGGCCTCCTGCAGCGCCAGGACCGCATGACCTCATCGAAAAGCCGCTTCAGCGCCCTCAACCAGCAGGTGCTGCGTTTCGACGAGGAGGAGATCAAGCCGCTGACTTCCGCCGAGCGGGCGAAGCTCATCGATCACTTCCAGGCCGCGCTTGGCCGCGCCGACATCGTCATCCTCTCCGATTACGGCAAGGGCATCCTGCTCGATGGCATCGCCGGCGAGCTGATCGCGATCTGCCGCGATGCCGGCAAGCCGGTGCTGGTCGATCCGAAGGGGCGCGATTACGCGCGCTATGCCGGCGCCACGGCTGTGACGCCGAACCGCAAGGAGCTTGGCGAGGCGGTCGGGCGCAATGTGTTCGGCGACGAGGAGATCGTGACCGCGGCGCGCGACCTGATCGCCACGTATGACTTCGAATTCATCGTCGCCACGCGCAGCGAGAAGGGCATGAGCGTGGTCTCCGCCGAGGATGCCCGCCACATTTCCACCCAGGCGCGCGAAGTGTTCGACGTTTCCGGCGCGGGCGATACGGTCATCGCGAGTTTCGCGCTTTCGCTCGCCGCCGGCGCCGACCGGGTGCATGCGGCCGTCATCGCCAACGCGGCCGGCGGCGTGGTCGTCGGCAAGCGCGGCACGGCGCGGCTGAACGTCGAGGAGCTATCCGGCGCGCTGTTCCGCTCGCACGGGCCGACGGCTCATACCGATGCCATTCTCGACGCCAATGCCGCGGCCAGGATGGTTGCCGCCTGGAAGGAAGAGGGGCTGACCGTCGGCTTCACCAATGGCTGCTTCGACATCCTGCATGCCGGTCATGTCAGCCTGCTGCATGCCGCGCGCAGCCAGTGCGACCGGCTGGTGCTCGGCCTCAACAGCGACGCCTCGGTGCACCGGCTGAAAGGGCCTGGACGGCCCGTCAACAACCAGCATGACCGCGCCTGCGTGCTGGCAGCGCTTGCCTCGGTCGATGCCGTCGTCGTCTTCGAGGAAGATACGCCGCTCAAGCTCATCGAGGCGCTTCTGCCGGACATTCTGGTCAAGGGCGCGGATTACACGATCGAGACCGTGGTCGGCGCCGACGTGGTGCAGAAGGCGGGCGGGCGCGTGGTGCTGGTCGACCTCGTCGCCGGCAAGAGCACGACGAACACGATCGGCAAGCTGCGTGCCGCAAACTGAGGGTCTCATGTCCGATTTGAACGACTACCTGGTCCGCTCCGCGGCGGCGATCTCGGCGATGGTCGAGCGCGACCTCACCGGCGAGATGGAACGCGCCGTGAGCACCGTGGTGACGGCGCTCTCGCAAGGCAAGGCGCTGCTGATCTGCGGCAATGGCGGCTCGGCCAGCGACGCCATCCACATCGCCGGCGAGCTGGTCGGCCGGTTCCTGAAGGAACGCAAGGCCTATAACGTCATCGCGCTGCCGGCCAACGCCGCGGTGCTGACCGCCTGGGGCAATGATTACGGCTTCGATACGGTCTTCTCGCGCCAGGTCGAGGCGCATGGATCGGAAGGCGCGGTGCTGCTCGCCATTTCCACCAGCGGCAATTCGCCGAGCATCCTTGCCGCCGCCGAGCAGGCGCGGGCGATGGGCATGACGGTGATCAGCCTGACCGGCGAGACCGGCGGCAAGCTCAAGCCGCTGACCGACATCCTGCTCAACGTGCCGTCGACCTCGACGCCGATCATCCAGCAGGGGCATCTCTGCCTCTACCACCATCTGTGCGAGGCGGTCGAAGCGCGTCTCAGCAATGGCTGAAAGTGACGGCTTTCCACTAGCCGAGCCAGGCCTTTGGGTCGAGCGGACCACCGCCACGAGCTTTCCGGCCGGTCGGCCGGCGCTGTTCCTCGATCGCGACGGCACGATCAATGTCGATACCGGCTATCCAGACGATCCGGCGGCCATGGTGCTGCGCGATGGCATCGCGCCGGTCATCGAGGCTGCGAACCAGCGCGGTGTTCCGGTCGTTGTCGTCACCAACCAATCAGGCATCGCGCGCGGCTATTTCGGCTGGGATGCGTTTGCGCGGGTGAACGGGCGCGTGCTTGAGCTGCTGGCTGAGCAAAAAGCGTTTGTCGACATGGTGCTGGCCTGCGCCTATCACGAAGCCGGTTCAGGTCCTCTCGCCATTGCCGATCACCCGATGCGGAAGCCCAATCCGGGCATGCTGCTGGAGGCGGGCCGCCGCCTCGGCCTCGACCTGAAGCGATCGCTGATCATCGGCGACAAGCCGGCCGACATGGAAGCTGGTCGGCGCGCCGGCCTCATACGTGGCTGGCTCGTCGACGGCGAAGCCTCGACGATAAGCGGGTTTTCGGTTTCGCCGTTGCGCGACGCCACGGACCTTGAGGAACTGCTTGCCGCGATACGGTCGCTCTGATCGCGGATTGATTCAAAGCCCTGCGCTAAGCCCTTTGTTTGCGCAGGCGAATTTCCGGAAGCCGGCACATTAAGTCGGAAAAGCCACCAGCCCTTCGTCCTTGACCCGGCGGATCGTCAAGGCGGTGCGTACCGTGTCCACATTCGGAGCCGACGCCAGTTCCTCGATGACGAAGGTCTGGAAGGTGCCGAGGTCGCTCGCCACGCAATGCAGCAGGAAATCGGATTCGCCCGAAACCATCCAGGCGTCGCGCACGATCGGCCAGCCGCGCGTGCGTTCGGCGAAGGTCTTCAGCTCGGCATCGGCCTGATGATGCAGGCCGATCAGGCAGAAGGCGACGACATCCATGCCGAGCGCCGGCGCGTTCAGCAGCGCGCGGTAACCGCGGATGATGCCGGCCTCTTCCAGCCGCCTGACACGGCGCAGGCAGGGCGGCGCCGAAATGCCGACCCGGTTAGACAGCTCGACATTGGTCATGCGGCCGTCTCCCTGCAGTTCGCGCAGGATCTTCCAGTCGATGGCGTCGAGATCGGCTTTGAGCGGCATGGACGGCTTTCGCGCAAGAATCTTTCGCGATTTTGTAATTTGGTTTCGCCTGGGAGGCCATCCCTTTGCGATGATTTTCTCCTTATTTTGATGCATGTCGTGACCTCGGAGCCGCACACCTCCGGGTTACATGCATTGGTGACGGGCGGCGATATGGCCCGATATGCAGGGGACGAAGCTTTCCGGGGACGAAGGCCAACTTGCCTTGCTGGTCCCACGGGCAACACTTACATTACGCGCGACAAACCACGGCTGCGCGCCGCAGGGGACTTTCATGAACACCAAACATGCGCCCGTTCTTATCATCGGTTCCGGCCCGGCCGGCTACACGGCGGCGATCTATGCCGCCCGCGCCATGCTGAAGCCGATGCTGGTCGCCGGCCTGCAGCAGGGCGGCCAATTGATGATCACCACCGACGTCGAGAACTACCCCGGCTTCGCCGATCCGATCCAGGGCCCTTGGCTGATGAGCCAGATGCTGGCGCAGGCCGAGCATGTCGGCACCGACATCGTCAACGACATCATCACCGAGGTCGATCTCAATGTGCGGCCGTTCCGCGCGACCGGCGATTCCGGCGCCGTCTACACCGCGGACGCCTTGATCATCGCCACCGGCGCCCAGGCTAAGTGGCTGGGCATCCCGTCGGAGCAGACCTTCATGGGGTTCGGCGTTTCGGCCTGCGCCACCTGCGACGGCTTCTTCTACCGCGGCAAAGACGTCGCGGTGGTCGGCGGCGGCAATTCCGCGGTCGAGGAAGCGCTTTATCTGTCGAACCTCGCCAAGAGCGTCACCGTCATCCACCGGCGCAGCGACTTCCGTGCAGAGCGCATCCTGCGCGAGCGGCTGTTCAAGAAGGACAATATCCGCGTCATCTGGGACACGGTGGTGGACGAGATCACCGGACGGCCGGGCAAGGCGCCGCTGCCGCCTTCCGTCGAAGGCCTGACGCTGCGCAACGTCGTGACCGGCCAGGAATCGAAGCTGCCGGTCGACGGCGTGTTCGTCGCGATCGGCCATGCGCCTGCGGTCGAGCTCTTTGTCGGCAAGCTGAAGCAGAAGCCGAACGGCTATCTGTGGACGGCGCCCTACTCGACCCGCACCGACGTACCCGGCGTGTTCGCCGCCGGCGACGTGACTGACGACATCTACCGCCAGGCGGTGACAGCGGCCGGGCTTGGCTGCATGGCGGCGCTCGAGGCGGAAAAATATCTGGCGGGCATCGAGGTCCATCGCGAAGCGGCGGAATGACAGATCGGCTAAAAAGCCGTTTAAAAGCCTGATTTTTCATTCAGACGCCAAAGGCAACGCGAGGGGAATCATGGCGCTGGACTGGGATAAATTGCGCGTATTCCACGCAGCGGCGGAGGCTGGGTCGTTTACCCATGCCGCCGAGACGCTGCATCTGTCTCAATCGGCCATTTCGCGGCAGGTCAGCGCGCTGGAGCATGACGTTGGCGTCGCGCTGTTCCACCGCCATGCGCGCGGCCTGGTGCTGACCGAGCAAGGCGAGATGCTGTTCCGCACGGCGCATGACGTGCTGATGAAGCTGGAAACCATCAAGACGCGGCTGACCGAGACCAAGGACCGGCCGTCGGGCGTGCTCAGGGTGACGACCACGGTGGGCCTGGGCGCCGGCTGGCTCACCGAGCGCGTGCAGGAATTCATCGAGCTCTATCCCGAGATCAGCCTGCAGCTGATCCTGGCCAATGAGGAGCTCGATCTCACCATGCGCCAGGCCGATTGCGCCATCCGGCTGCGCCAGCCGCAACAGCCGGACCTTATCCAGCGCCGGCTGTTCACGGTGCATTTCCATCTTTACGCGGCGCCGTCCTATATCGCCAAGTTCGGTAGGCCGGCCTCGATCGCCGAGCTCAGGAACCATCGCATCGTCACTTTCGGCGTGCCGGTGCCGTCGCATCTATCGGAGCTGAACTGGCTTGAGACGGTGGGCGATTTCGAAGGCGCGCAGCGGGTGCCGACCCTGCAGATCAACGACATCCTGTCGATCAAGCGGGCGGTGCAGGGCGGCGCCGGCATCGCCATGCTGCCGGACTATGTGATCAACAAGGACTCGAACCTGGTCCAGCTGCTGCCGGAGACCGAGGTGCCGTCCTTCGACACCTACTTCGCCTATCCCGACGCGATGAAGAACCAGGCGAAGCTGCATGTGTTTCGCGACTTCATCATCGCGAAGGCGCGCAGCTGGTCCTACTAGAGCGTGCACCCTGAGCGCGGATTATCCGCGCCAGGGTGTCAGCCGCGGCAGCAGCCGGGCACGGCGCGGCGGTAGACCTCGTATTCTTCGCCGTAGCGGTTGGCGAGCGTCGGCTCTTCATAGAGCTTGACGAAGGAGATCATCGCTGCCGCGGCGATGAGGCCGTAGACCAGCACCGCCCAGCTCGAGAAGATCAGTGCCTGGCCAAGGATGATCGCCAGCACCGCGACATACATAGGGTTGCGCACATGGCGGTAGATGCCGCCGACGACCAGCTTCTCAGTCGGCGCCACGGGGGCGGGCGTGCCCAACCCCTCGAGAGCAAAGCGGGCGAAGGCGTGAAGCAGGATAGCGGCCGCTCCGATCACAAGAATCGAGCCCGCAGGCACGAAACCCGGCAGAACCGACAGAGGTTTGCGATAATGATCGGTCAACAGCCAGGGCGCCAGTCCGGCGACAACGCCGGGTGCCGCGACCAGGAACAGCGCGCTGCCGGCGATTGCTGAAAAAGTTCGCATCATTCGTCTCCTGCCGTAAAAATAAACTCGGCTTGCCGAAATCGACATCATCTCGCCGACTAGCCTATTTCCGAACAAAATCGGGTCGATTTGGCATTTAAGCAGTCGCTTTAGGGCCAGAAACGATCCGGAACCGGCGATTTTTCTGGTCCTATGGGTTCCAGGAACAGGTTGGACCACAGCCTGCGTCTTTTTGCATGCGTGTGTTGCAAAATAGATGCTTGTTTCTTGGGCATGATGAGCACATATATAGTCACATCTCCAGGGCGCGTTCTCCTCCCATTAGCGCCCTTGAGTGTTCCCCTCTGGAGGTTAGCCTTAATCGGCACTTCCAATCAAACTCAGCCGGATCTTTATTGATCCGGCTTTTTTGTTGCCCGCACGCCTTCGAGCCGGCAAAAAGACGACTGAATCCACCACGTAACAGTGACATGTAACATCGGGTAACATGTTGCAGACGCACTCTATCGTTTAAGTAGACGATAGGACGCGGTTGGTCGGTTCGGGAGATGGGGGCATCACTCGAAAGGCCGGGCTCAGGCAGCTACCGCGTCCGAACCTTTTTTCCGGATGCGGCGGACCAGCCGTTGCCTCCCAGGAAAACGGTCCGCAATAGGAACGGCGTCCGGATCATCCGGACGCCGTTTTCATATCTCCAACAGAAGTCTGTCAGGTAGGCCGACTGAGGTGCGTTTCACCGTTTCACGGAAACGGCGAAACGCTCTATCTCCTTGCTCTTACGCAATTCCGGACGGAAAACCGCTCACACTTTTCCTGGAATTGCTCTAGGCGGCTTTGCCGTTGGCGTTCATTGCCTCGTCGGCCAGCCTGCCGGTGAGCTCGGCCATGTGGTCGAAAGTGGCCTTGTAGCTGGCGACGCCGGCGGTGGCCGAGCGCAGCTCGATGATCAGATCTCCGATTTCGGCCTGGGGCATGGTCGCCTCGACGACATCCCACCCCGGCCAGTCGGGCCTTGCGTCATAGCCGAGGATCTGGCCGCGCCGTTGCGGAATCAGCGCGATGATCTTCGAGGTCGCGTCGGAAGGCGTGACGATCTCGACCTTCATGATCGGCTCAAGCAGGACCGGCGAACAGGCGGCCATGCCTTCCTTCATCGCAAGCTTCGCCGCCATCTGGAAGGCCATGTCGGAGGAATCGACCGCATGGTAGGAGCCGTCCGACAGGTTGACGGCGACATCGACGACCGGGAAGCCGAGCGGGCCCGTCTTCAGATAGTCGCGAATGCCGGTCTCCACCGACTGGATATAGGTTTTCGGCACCACGCCGCCGGTGATGGTGTCGGAGAACTGGAAGCCGGAACCGCGCGGCAGCGGCTTGATCTCGATCACCACGTCGCCGAATTGGCCGTGGCCGCCGGACTGCTTCTTGTGGCGGCCGCGCTGCTGCGCCGGTTTGCGGATCGTCTCGCGGTAAGGCACCGCCGGCGCATGGCCCTCGATGGGGATCTGGTTCTTGCCCTCGAGGCGCTCCCGCACCACCCGCAGATGCATCTCGCCGTGGCCCGACAGGACGGTTTCGGCGGAGTCCTGGTTGTGGCGCAGGCTGAGCGATGGATCTTCCTCGGCCAGCCGCTGGATCGCCGCCGACATCTTGACCTCGTCCTTGCGCTCCTTGGGACGAAGCGCGAAGGCAAAGACGGGCTGCGGCGGCTCCAACGTGACCAAGGGCCGGATGCCGCCCTTGGCCGAGCTCAGCGTCTGGCCGGTCTTGACGTTGTCGAGCTTGCCGAGCGCGACCGTGTCGCCGGCCTTGGCCGATGCCTGCTTGATCTGGTCCTTGCCGAGCATCCTGTAGATGCCGGAGACCTTCGCCGTGTCGCCGTTGGACAGGAAGAGCTCCGCCGCGTCGGCCAACTGGCCGGAAAGCACGCGCGACACCGAAAGCTTGCCGCCATGCGCGGTATGGATGGTCTTCATCACCTGCACCACCGTCTGGCCGTCCGGAGCGCCAAGGCGCATCCGCGTCGCCTCGACGTCCGGCGCGTCATGGCGGATGGCTTTCAACAGGCGCAGCACGCCATTGCCTTTCTCGGCCGTGCCGATCAGCACCGGCGTCACCGCGCCGGCGCGCAGATCGGCCGAGAGATCGTCGAAGATCGCGTCTTTCGGCGGCTCGATCTCCTCCAGCAACTGCTCCATCAGGTGATCGTCATGATCGGCGAGTGTCTCCAGCATGGAGAAACGCGCTTCCAGCTCGCGCGCCTTGTCGTCGTTCGGGATCTCGGCGACCTGGCTTTCGGCGTATTCGCGATAGATGTAGGCGCGTTCCAGCGCCAGATCGATCGAGCCGATGACGATACCGTCCTTGCGCACCGGTATCTGGCGCAGCAGCAGCGGTACCGTGCTTGCCGGCTGCAGCATCTTCAGCGTCTCGCGCACGCCCGCGACTGCCTTGTCGACCTTGTTGAGGAACAGGATGCGCGGAATGGCGAGATCGTCGAGCTTGCGCATGATGAGCTGCAGCGCCGGGATCTTCTTTTCGTCGGCCTCGGCGACAACGACCGCGAGGTCGCAGGCGGCGAGCACGGGTTCGGCCTCGAAGGCAAATTCGATGGAGCCGGGGCAGTCGACGAATGTGATCTGCTCGCCCATGAAATCGGTGGTGGCGAAGGTCGCCTCGACGCTCATGCCGTGAGCGCGGGCTTCGGGCGAATGGTCGGAAACGGTGTTGCCCGACGAAACGGGATTCTGGCGGGGGATGGCGCCCGTGCGGGCGAGGATGGCTTCGAGAAGTGTCGTCTTACCGCTTGCGAAGGGACCGACTATGGCAATGCATTTCGGTCCCGTGCGTCGTCCTCCGGCGCGAGTACCCATGGCTGAACCTCCACTCAGGCGTTTCCCAAGAGAGCGATCAGCAAAAGTGGAAACCGGTTTGCGTCCGATCGCACCCTGTGCAGAGCGGCGGCCGGCCTGTTCGGCCGTCGCGGGCGGGGTTTTCACCTCTTCCCAAAACCATCGTCACACGGGTTTGCCAGGAGGGCAAGAAAAATAGGATGTTCGCCGGCTTGGGTTAGGCAGGCTGCCATTTCCTGTTTGTCAGGCTGTGAGGGCGAGCGGCTCGCGGGCGGCGGCACACAATGCGCTTGCCTTGTCGCGCGGCGCCGGCTTGCCGAAGAGATAGCCCTGGAAGCGGCTGCAGCCGGCCGTTCGGGCGAGGGTGAATTCCTGCTCGGTTTCGACGCCCTCCGCGACGATGGCGATCTCCTGGATGCGGGCGATCTGGGCAAGCGCAGAAACGAAGATCTGCGCCACCTGGTCATGGGCGAGGCTGCGGATGTAGGAGCGGTCGATCTTGATGCTGTCGATGGGCAGCGACTTCAGATAGTTGAAGCCGCAATGGCCGGTGCCGAAGTCGTCGAGCGCGATGTGGAAGCCGAGACCGCGCAGCGCCTCCAGGCGCCTCAGCACCTCGGGCGTCGCGGCCGTAGCCACGGTCTCGGTGATCTCGATGATGAATTGCGATGCCGACCGGCCGGTTTCGCGCAGGACCCGGTCGCACATCGTCACGATCTCGTCGCGCTTCAACTGCTCGCCGGAGACGTTGATCGAGATGCGCCGTCCGGGAAAATGCCCGATATCGGCGCAGGCTCGCTTGAAGACCCACTCGCCGGTCATGTCGATCAGCGTCGATCGCTCGGCGATCGGAATGAATTCCGCCGGCGAGATCAAGCCGCGCACGGGATGGCGCCAGCGGATCAATCCTTCCAGTGCATCGACGGAGCCTTCGGGATCGACGATCGGCTGGTAGTGCAGTTCCAGCTCGCCGAGATAGATCGCGGCACGCAACTCGCGTTCCACCAGCCGGCGATAACGTTTGTCCGACAGCATCTCCTCGTCGAAGACGGTGACGCGGCCGCGCCCGCCGGCTTTGCTTTCGTAGAGCGCGAGGTCGGCCAAAAGCATCAATTCGGTTGCACTCGAAGCATGCAGCGGCGCAAGCGCGACGCCGATCGAGATCGACAGCGGAATGACCTTGCCCTCGTGCCTTTTGCCGGCGCGCATAGCATCCAGCAGTCGGCGCGCGTCCTGGTTGACGAGGGCGACGTCGCCATGTGGAACCATGACGCCGAACTCGTCGCCGCCGAGTCGTCCGATGACGCCGTCTTCGAAAATGCGTTGCGCTTCCGCGACCAGATGGGCCAGCGCCAGATCGCCGAACTGGTGTCCGAACGTGTCGTTGAGCTGCTTGAAATGATCGAGGTCGATCAAAAGCAGGCTCGCCTGGCGACGGTTACGCGAGCCGCCCAGCCAGTCGCCCAGCGCTTCGATGAAATAGCGCCGGGCCGTGGCCCCGGTCATGGCATCGACACTGAGGAAGCGGTGTTTCTCGGCCTCGGCGTCCGCCGCCGATTGCAGGCGCTGGACGACGCTCGCGCGCATATACATCAATACCAGAAGCGCCATTAAGGTCGATGTCACCGACACCGCGAGAGCGCCGGCGCGGGCGGCGTTGTCCGTCAGCGCCAGGGCGGCAAGGCCGGTGGCGGCGATGCTCACCACGAGCAAGGCCTGGATGCCGCGATAGATGCGGCCGCTGTGATGCTTGATTGTCGCCAAGATGCTCATGTCCGCGCCCCCACAGCACGCGCCATGGCTAGGACCTCAGCCGTTAAAAAACACTGAGTGCGACCGCCGCCGCGCCGCATTCGGCAAAGCCTTGACTGCTTGCTCGGCTTTTATAGTTAAAAAGCAACGATTTATGACAGTTTTCTGACGTCCTGAAGAGTGCCTCCTAGCGCGTGTTCTTATCTTCGCCCACAATTGCAAAGCCCGGTTGCGCTATGGCGATGGGAGGGTGAAACTGCGTTGGAAGATGCCGCGCTCGCGGCGGACGTTTCGTCAAGACGAGGATCTGAACGATGAAGATCATTGCGTGCGGCGGCGTGGCGACGATCGTCGCGCCTCAGACCTATTTCACCGGGCGGGTGCTGCAGACGCCGATCATCGAGAAGGAATCGCCGGCGCGGCTGAGAGCCACGCTGGTCAGCTTCGAGCCCGGCGCGCGCACGCATTGGCATACGCATCCGCTTGGGCAGACGCTCTATGTCACCGCCGGCGCCGGTCTGGCGCAGAGCTGGGGCGGCGCTGTGCAGGAGATCAGGGCAGGGGACGTCGTTTCCTTCGCGCCAGGCGAAAAACACTGGCATGGCGCCGGTCGGAAAACCGCCATGACCCACATCGCCATGCAGGAGGCGCTGGACGGCGTCCACGCCGACTGGCTGGAGCAGGTTTCCGACGAGCAATATGGCGGCTGACTAGCGCTCAACAAAAACCCGGCCGAAGCCGGGTTTTCCTCGCTTGGTGGGTTGGCGTCGATCAGGTCAGCGACGCGGTGAAGCGCTGGATGCGTGTGCAGGCTTCCTCGAGCAGCGCCTCCGACGTGGCGTAGGAGATGCGGAAGTTCGGTCCGAGGCCGAAGGCCGAGCCGAACACCACCGCGACGCCTTCCGCCTCGAGCAGTTCGGAGCAGAAGGCCTCGTCATTGTCGATCACCTTGCCCGTCTTGGTCTTCTTGCCGATCAGCTCAGCGCAGGACGGATAGACGTAGAAAGCGCCTTCCGGCGAGGGGCAAGAGATGCCGCGCGCCTGGTTGAGCATCGAGACGACGAGGTCGCGCCGGCCCTGGAAGATCGCTTTGTTTTTGGCGATGAAATCCTGCGGGCCGTTGAGCGCCTCGACGGAAGCCCATTGCGCGATGGTGCAGGCGCCTGAGGTCTGCTGACCCTGAATCATGTCCATCGCCTTGATCAGCGCCACCGGGCCCGCGGCGTAGCCGATGCGCCAGCCGGTCATGGCATAGGCTTTCGACACGCCGTTCATGGTCAGCGTGCGCTCATAAAGGCTCGGCTCGACCTCGGCGATGGTCTTGAAGACGAAGTCGCCATAGGTCAGGTGCTCATACATGTCGTCGGTCAGCGTCCAGACATGCGGATGCTTGAGCAGCACATCGGCCAGCGACCGCAGCTCGGCCTCCGTGTAGGCGGCGCCCGACGGATTGGACGGCGAATTCATCAGCAGCCATTTGGTCTTTGGCGTGATCGCCTTTTCCAGCACTTCCGCCGTCAGCTTGAAGCCGTTGTCGATCGAGGTGTCGGCGAAGACCGACGTGCCGCCGCAGATCGCCACCATTTCGGGATAGCTCACCCAGTAGGGGCGCGGGATGATGACTTGGTCGCCCGGGTTCAGCGTCGCCATGAAGGCGTTGAACAGGATCTGCTTGCCGCCGGTCCCGACGATGGTCTGCTCCGGCCGGTAGTCGAGATTGTTCTCGCGCTTGAATTTTTTCGCGATCGCCTCGCGCAGCGGCACGATGCCGGAGACCGGCGGATATTTGGTCTCGCCGCGGCGGATCGCCTCGATCGCCGCGTTCTTGATGTTGTCGGGCGTATCGAAGTCCGGCTCGCCGGCGCCCAGGCCGATCACGTCACGGCCGGCATTTTTCAGCTCGCGCGCTTTCTGCGTCACCGCGATGGTCGCGGAAGGCTTAACGCGGGAAAGGGCGTCGGCGAGAAAAGCCATGACAAAATGTCTCCTAGGAAAAGCGGCCAGGAGCGGCCGCGGCGCCTCTCATGTCGCATCATCGCGCCAAGCGCAAGCATTGTGCGATGAGCCAGAGGTCAAGGAGGCGTGACCAAAGTCAGCCTGCGTGAGCGGCAACGCTAAATTCATCAACGGCCGGTAAACCCTTGGCTGGCAGGATCGCAGATCGGATTGCGCCTATTCGCGGAGCGAGAAACCTTGTCGCGCAGCATCGGGCTTGCCCACATCATCCGTCATGATGACGGCACCTCCACGGGTGTCTGGGGCATCTATACGCTGCAGAGCGCGTTCCAGCCGATCTTCGCCTTCAAGGAGGGCAAGCTTCCGGTCGCCGCTTTCGAGGGGCTGATCCGGCCGTTCCGCGATGGCGAGCCGCAGTCGCCGGTGGCGTTTTTCGGCACCTGCCCGGCGGCCGACCGGCTGCATATCGAGGCGCTGACGCGCACGCTGCATCTTCTGAACGCCGGCGCCTGCCTGCCGGAAGAGGCGTCGATCTTCGTCAATTTCGACCCGTCGGTCTTCACCGATCGCCACATCGCCGACAAAGCGCTACGCGACATGCGGCTGGTGCTGCACGAAGCTGGCATCGACCCGCGCCGCATCGTCTGCGAGGTCACCGAGCAGAAGTCCGCTTCGCAGGAAACGCTGTATGCTTTCGTCGAGGCGCTCAGGGCCAACGGCTTCCGCATCGCGGTGGACGACTATGGCGCCGATGATTCAGACATCAACCGGATCAAGGAGCTCAAGCCCGACATCGTCAAATTCGATGCGCATTGGATCACCCATCTGATGGAGTCCGGCGCCGGCTTCGCGTTGCTGACGGCGATGGTCCAGAGCTTCGAGAATCAGGGCATCCGCACCGTCTTCGAAGGTATCGAGGAAGGCTGGCAACTGGAGCTTGCCGAGAGGTCCGGCGCCTCCATGGTGCAGGGCTATGTGCTGGCCCGGCCGGAACTTGCCCCCACCAGCTTTCGCGACTTCGGCAAGGTCGAGCGGCAGCCTTCGGTCGAAGAAAGCAAGGCGCAAGTCGCCGCAAGCCCGGCCCCAGCTCCTCGGGCGCGGCCGGCAAGAGTGTTCGGGCGCAAGGTCGCGCCATGAGCGGGCAACCGGACAGGCGGCGCAATGTCGCCGAGGCGATCTTCGCCGACGAGATCGGCCTCCATTTCGGCGTCTATGGCGAGTTCCGGCTGTGGAGCGCCTATCAGCCGATCTTCGCGCCGGAAGGCAAGGTGCTCAGGGCGATTGCCGTCGAGGGGCTGATAGAGCCGCGGCGTATCGCGGAGCCTATCGCCCCGTCGATCTTCTTCGGCGGCGTTCCCGCGTCCGACCGGCTGTTTGTCGAAACGATGTGCCGGATGCTTCATCTCGGCAATTACCGCAACATCGGCGTCGAGGGATTGACGCTGTTCTTCAATTATAATCCGAACGTCAATGACCATCTCGGACGAGCGCTGGCCGAGATCCGGCTGATGACCAGGCATCTCCGCGATTTCGAGCTGGAGCCCAGCCTGCTGGTCTGCGAAATCACCGAGCAGGCAGCCGACGACCACGTTCTTGCCAGCCTGGTGCGCGAAATGCGGCGCGACGGCATCCGCATCGCCATCGACGATTTCGGCACGGGACATTCGACCGAGGCGCGCATCGATCTGCTTGCGCCCAACATCGTCAAGATCGATGGCGCCTGGTTCGGCGAGCTCTGCCGCCATGCCGCCGCCGAGCGCTTCTTCCGGCCGCTAGTAGCGACGCTGCACGAGCGAGGCGCCAAAGTGCTGGTCGAGGGCATCGAGAACGCCCAGCACTTGCGCGTCGCGCTCGAGGGCGGCGTGGACCTGATGCAGGGTTTCCATCTCGCCCGCCCGGCGCTCGCCGGCACGGTCTTCAAGGAAGAACCGCTTTCCATCGACGCTCTCATCGACGCCGGCAACAAGGTCGTGCCCCTGCATCAGCATCGCTGATGCTCGATCCAAAAGGCGCATCAGCATCGCTGATGCAGACGCGAAAAAAATATCAGCGCCGCTGATGGTTCTTCTTAAAAACAAATCACTGGATGGTCTCGCCTGGGCGCGTTAGAGCCGTGCTGAAATGAGCTTCAGCCGACGCGCGAGGTATGTGCGATGATCCTTTACGACATGGCCGACAGCGGCAATTGCTACAAGCCGCGGCTGTTGATGGCCAAGCTCGGCATTTCCTTCACCCGGGTCGAGGTGAGCTCGCATACCGGCGAGACGCGCAAGGCCCACTATGTCGCCAAGAATCCGAATGCGATGGTGCCGATGCTCGAGCTCGACGACGGCAGGCGTATCGCCGAGAGCAACGCCATCCTGCTCTATCTTGCCGAAGGCACGCGCTTCCTGCCCGCCGACAAATACGAACGCGCGCTGGCTTACCAATGGCTGTTCTTCGAGCAATACAGCCATGAGCCCTATATCGCGGTGCGCAAGGCGCTTTTGACTTTTCCGGAACGGGCGAAGGACGCCACGCCTGAACGATTGGCGCAGACGCTGGAGCGAGGCAACAAGGCGCTCGGCGTGATGAACCAGCATCTGCAGCGGAACGAATTCTTTGCCGGCAGCGCCTATAGCGTCGCCGACATCGCCTTGTACGCCTATACCCACACCGCCGGGATGGGCGGCTTCCAGCTCGACGCCTATCCGGCCGTCGCAGCCTGGCTGAAGCGGGTCGAAGCGGACGAGGGGCATGTGCCGATCGACTGGGTTCCTTAAGGCAGCGCCGGCGATTGGCGAAAGGCTGGGGGACAGCTTCCTTCTCCCCGTGAACGGGGAGAAGGAAGCCAATCGCCAAATCCAGACAACAAAAAAGGCGGGCAATGCCCGCCTTCCTGTGCCGGTAGCCTGATCGGGAGCGTCCGGTCCGGACTGGCAGCTATCTGCTGTTCCAGCTTATCGGGTCTTTCGCTCCGGCGCGCTTCTCGCGCGACCGTCAGTACATCCGTGACTTGCCGCGCGCCCCGAACCTTCGCCCGGTGCGCGCCTTACTTAGTCGCATTTCGCGTCGCCGGCCGTAAAGCCTGCCGCAAAATGCTTAAGCCAAATCAGGCTGCCTTGCTCAGAGACCCAGCAGCGGACTTGCCGGTGCGGCGGTCCTGCTCGATCTCGAAGTTGATCTTCTGGCCTTCAGCCAGGCTCGTCATGCCAGCGCGTTCGACAGCGGAGATGTGGACGAAAACGTCCGCGCCGCCATTGTCAGGCTGGATGAAGCCGTAGCCCTTGGTGGCGTTGAACCACTTGACCGTACCAGTTGCCATATAGAATGCCCTTCACATTTGCTTTTGTTTGACCGGACCAACGTCCGGCCGGCGGTATCGAAATTTTGGAGATAGACGTCAGCAAACGCGAAGATCGCGGCCCGATCGATCGGCCAAATTCAATACTGCGGATATAAGATAGTTTGAGCAAGAAAACAAGATGGGTTGCTTGGACGCCGCCCGCATGCCGGATCGCGCGGAGTGCGAGCGGCGGATGGAAGTTTTGACAGCGGCCCCGCGTTGTGGAGGGATGAGATGCATGCCGTACGAGAGCGGTTGGCCGTTTCACGGAAACGGCCAACCGCTCTCCAAGTGTCTAGTTTGACGCAATTCCGGACGGAAAACCGCTACGCACTTTTCCTGGATTGCTTTAGGAGAGGGACCATGAAGACGATCCTGATTGCCGCCTGCTTCCTGCTGCTGGCCGCGGAGGCGCAAGCGGTGTCGCGCTACGATCCGACGCGCATGAGCTGCGACCGGGTACAGGCGACGATCGCCAGACAGGGCGCCGTCATCCTGCGCTACCAGTCGACGCGCGTGCCGGGGCTGCCGCTCTACGATCGCTATGTGCGCGACGAGCGATTCTGCAATGCGGGCGAAGTGAGAGCGCGCGCCTATGTGCCGAGCGCCGACACCAGGTCTTGCATGGTCTATGTCTGCAAGCGCCCCGATTTCGAGCGGCGCTTCCGCCGCCGGTTCCTGCAGGATTAAAGGGCGTGAAAGGGCTCCGCCCTCAGAACCCGAACGAGGCCTGCGCGGCCGGCGGCGGGCCGACGCGAACGCCTTCCATGGCCAGCATCTTTTCCTTGGTGGCCGAGCCGCCCGGGGCGGAGAAGCCGCCGATCTTGCCGCCGGCCGCCAGGATGCGATGGCAGGGAATGACAAGCGGCACCGGATTGGCGCCAAGCGCAGCACCCGTCTCGCGGGCAAGCCCGGCATGGCCGGCGCGCTTGGCCAGTTCGCCATAGGTGGTGGTCTCGCCGAAGCCGAGCTTGCGAGCGGCATCGTAGATAGCGAGGCGAAAGTCATCGACGCCGTCAAGGTCGACCGGCACGCCGGAGAAGTCGACGTCCTCGCCAGCGGCGTAGGCCTTGATCGAGGCGATCAGCTCGACCACCCATTGCGGCTGGTCTGTCGAGGTCGAAACACCGGGGTGGCGGAACAGCCGGCGCTCGACCGCTTCGCGGCTGCGTTCGGGCAGACAGAGCCGGATCAGGCCCTTCTCGGTCCAGGCGATGCCCATGAAGCCGATCACTGTTTCTAACACTGCGTGGCCGGCCGTGATCTCGGAAGCGGATTTCATAACGTTTTCCTTCCGCAAAACAGCGAAAAACAAGTACATATCCAGAACAATATGGCATCTCCGCCCTGTTATCGCCACCCGAAAACCGCCTGGTGGCCCCGATTGCCGGGTGTGAATCGCTGGTGTAAGGACTCCTTAACAACCGACAAACCGGACCCGCACGGCTTGCCAGCTAAAATCATATTCACCGCGATAGGCGTGCTCGTTGCAGCAGCCGGACTCAGCGGCTGCACCTCGACCTCGCAGATGAAGGCCGCGCCCGCGCTTGCGGAGGCATCGACCCCTGCTGTCGCAGACGACGCGCCGACCCTTGCCCTGCCGGAAACCGTGGCCGTGCTGCCGGAGCCTTCGGGCCTTGCGCAGGTGCAGACAGCGGCGCTGGCCGGCGATGTCGTCGCCATGGCGACCACGCCAGGCGCGCCGGCGCTGCCTGGCGCGCTCGCAACGCAAAGCGCGCCCGCGACGCATGGCGCGCCTGCGACGCATGGCGCGCCCGCGACGCAAGGCGCGCTGTTGCCACCGCCTGTCCAGCCCGGCGCGCCCGCCGCGGCGCTGGCTCAGCCTGCGGCTTTCGCCGGCGCGACGCCGATGGCCGGCCAGTTTCCGCCGCCGCCGGTGCTGACGGCCGGCGGCTCGCCGACCGGCCCAGGATCCATCAAGCAAGCGGCGTCGATCAGCCGAGCGGCGGTCTATACGACCGCGGGCATGGCGATGCCGGTCACCGGCCAGTCGGCGAAAGTCGCCCCGATGCCGGGCGTCCAACAGGTTGCTTATGTGGCGCCGGACAACCCGGCGCTGCTGGCAGCACCCGGCCAGCCCGAGCAGCATGCCAGCGGTCCGCGCGGCGAGATCGAGCGGCTGATCGAGAAATATTCGGCGATCTATGAAGTGCCGGTCGAGCTGGTGCGCCATGTCGTCAACCGCGAGAGCACCTTCAACCCGAAAGCCTACAATCATGGACATTGGGGGCTGATGCAGATCAAGCACGCGACGGCGCGCGGCATGGGCTATGACGGGCCGGCGGCCGGCCTGTTCGACGCCGAGACCAACCTCAAATACGCGGTGAAATATCTGCGCGGCGCCTGGCTGGTTTCGGGCGGCAACGCCAAGCGGGCCGACACGCTCTACCAGACCGGCTACTACTACGACGCCAAGCGCAAGGGCCTGCTCGAGGCGACGGGTCTTGGCTCCGACCGCAAGCAGCAGCGCCTGCAACCCGACGCCTGAGCGGACGGTCCCGCGCGGCGTTTCGAGACAGCGCCATGCACGAGAACACGACGCCCCGCCCGCCGGCTCCCAACGACATCCGCCTGCGCAAGGTCCTCGATGATACGCTCACCGCGCCGCATTGGCCGGAGGGCTTCGTCATGCGCGGGTTCGAGCACCGTGATGCGCAGGCTTTGCACGCGCTGCTGGAAGAGGTGTTCGACGACGGCACCGACGGGCCGTTCGACGCGTGGTGGCCGCGCATTGCCGGCGATGCGGAGTTCGACCCTGGCCTCTGTTTCCTAGTGATCGACGGCAAGGGCCTGCTGGCGGGCGCGGCGCTCTGCTGGACGTCCGGTTTCGTCAAGGACCTCGCCGTTCATCCGGAGTCCAGACGACAAGGCATTGGCGAGGCGCTGATGCGGCAGGTGTTCCTGACGTTTCGCGAGCGCGGGGCGGCCCATGTCGATCTCAAGACCAATATTGTGAAGAACACCGCGGCCTTCAGGCTCTACGAGCGGCTTGGCATGATCCCGGTCGGCTGGGAAGGCTGACGCCCAAGGCGCGACGGGTCGGCCGGAGGCCCCCGGCACGGCGTTGGAACCACCTGCGCGCGAGCATTGTGAACTCCTTCACATAGGCTGACGTTAGGGCATGCTAATGCGTCGTCGTGCCGGGCGGCCGATCGGCGGATCGACGCTGGCAAGGCGTCGGAGGCGGCTGTGCCGGCATGCGTCAGCCACTCCCAGGCGGGCTCCGGGCGGGGTTTCGGAGCCCGTCCGCTTTGCGTGAAGCGAGCGGAAGGAACAGGACACCGACGTGGTCGAGCCGACCGAAGGACTTCGACGATCCGGCGGCTCGACCCTTCGCGCATGAGCGTCGGGAACCCTAAGCAGCGTCGCGCATTCATCGCAGGGGCCTTGACGAGCCGCGGCGCCGGGATGGCGCCGCCGGACGCTGAGGGAGGCCCATATCCCCGTGAAATTTGTTTCTGCCTTCTTTGCGTTGGCCGCCGGCATCATGCTGGGCGCTGTCCAGGCGCACGCCGTGGAACTGTCGATCGTGTCGGGCGACACCGGCAACGGCATCAAGGTGCTGCGCGAGATACTCGACCGTTACGAGAAGAAGAGCGGCAACAAGGTCGACATCGTCGTCATCCCGCCCTCGACCACCGACCAGTTCGGCCAATACCGGCTCTGGCTTGCCGCCGGCAGCAGCGATATCGACGTCTACCAGACCGACGTCATCTGGGCGCCGCAGCTGGCCAGCCAATTGGTCGACCTGACGGAGGCCACCAAAGATGTGGTGGGTGAGCATTTCACGTCGATCATCCAATCGCAGACGGTCAACGGCAGGCTGGTCGCGCTGCCGATCTTCACCGACGCGCCGGCGCTCTATTACCGCAAGGATCTGCTCGACAAATATCACGCCAAGGTGCCGGCCACCTGGAAGGAATTGCACGACACCGCCAGGCTGGTCATGGACAAGGAACGGGCGGCCGGCAACAGGGACCTCTGGGGGTACGTCTTCCAGGGCAACGCCTATGAGGGGCTGACCTGCAACGCGCTCGAATGGGTGATGTCGAATGGCGGCGGCGGGATCATCGAGCCGGATGGCGAAATCTCCATCGACAATCCAAAGGCTGCGGCGGCGCTCGACTTGGTCAAGGGCTGGATCGGCACGATCGCGCCGCCGGGCGTGCTTGCCTATCAGGAGGAGGAAGCGCGCGGCGTCTGGCAGACCGGCAATGCGGTCTTCATGCGCAATTGGCCCTATGCCTATGCGCTCGGCAACAGCGAGAATTCGCCGATCAAGGGCAAGTTCGACGTGGCGCCCCTGCCGGCCGGCGAAGGCGGGCGGCCGGTCGCCACGCTCGGCGGCTGGAACCTTGCCGTCTCCAAATATTCGAAACATCCGAATGCGGCGATCGACCTGGTCAAGTTCATCGCGTCGCGCGAGATGCAGAAACATCGAACGCTGAAGACGTCCAACCTGCCGACCATCGCAGCGCTCTATGACGACCCCGACATCGCCAGGCAGCAGCCAATCGTGCCGCGCTGGAAAGAGATCTTCCTCAACGCGCAGCCGCGTCCCTCGGCAACCGCCAGGATCAAATACAACGAGGCATCGAGCCAGTTCTGGACGGCCGTGCACAACACGATCTCCGGGAACGGAACCGCCGCCGACAATCTGGCCGAGCTCGAGGCAAGGCTGACCAGGCTGAAAGGCAAGGGCTGGTGACCGCGGCAAGGCGATCGCCGCTGATGCGCCGGCGCGTGCGCACGGCATGGCTGTTTCTCGCGCCGATGCTTTTCGTGCTCGCCGCCGTCGCCGGTTGGCCGTTCCTGCGCACGGTCTATTACAGCTTCACCGACGCTTCGCTGGCCGATCTCGACGCGAGGCAATGGGTGGGCTTCGACAATTATTTGTCGGTGTTGCGGCTGCCGAGCGGCCGCATGCTCTATGACGGGCTGCTCGTCGACCCGGTCTGGTGGCGCGCGGTGTGGAACACGGTGCGCTTCGCCGTGGTGTCTGTGGCCTGCGAGACGGTGCTGGGCATGATCGTCGCCCTTGCCCTCAACACCGAATTTCGCGGGCGCGGCATCGTGCGGGCCGCGATCCTCATTCCCTGGGCGATCCCGACCATCGTCTCGGCCAAGATGTGGCAGTGGATGCTCAACGACCAATTCGGCATCATCAATGTCGTGCTTCTCAATCTCGGCCTGATCAACACCAAGATCGCCTGGACCGCCAATGCCGATACCGCGATGATCTCCGTGCTGATCGTCGACATCTGGAAGACGACGCCGTTCATGGCGCTGCTGATCCTGGCCGCCCTGCAGATGCTGCCGCGCGAGATCCTCGAAGTGGCGAAGCTGGATGGCGCGAACCCGTGGCAGATCTTCTGGCGCGTGACCTTGCCGCTGATCCGCCCGGCAGTGATGGTGGCGGTGATCTTCCGCGCGCTCGATGCGCTGCGCATCTTCGACCTGATCTATGTGCTGACGCCCAACAACGTGCAGACCAAGTCGATGTCGATCTTCGCGCGCGAGAACCTGTTCGAATTCGACAAGTTCGCCTATGGCTCGGCCGCCTCGACGCTGCTTTTCCTGATCATCGGCCTGCTCACCATCGCCTATATCCGGCTCGGCCGGCTGAGCCTGGACGGGGGGCGCTGACGTGAGAATGCTGAAGCGCGCCGCCTTCTATCTTTTGCTTCTGGCGATCGTCTTCGTCGCGGTCTTTCCGTTCTACTACGCCATCGTCACCAGCCTGAAATCGGGAACCGAGCTGTTCCAGGCAGGCCTCTGGCCGCAAGCGTTCAGCCTTGCCAATTACCGCAACGTGCTGACCGAAGGTCCCTTCCTGCGCAATCTCGTCAATTCGCTGATCGTCTCCGGCGCGGCCGTCGCGATCTCGCTGCTGCTCGGCGTCACCGCGGCCTACGCGCTGGCGCGCATTCGCTTCCGCGGACGCTCGGCGCTGATGCTCGCCATCCTGTCGGTGTCGATGTTTCCGCAGGTCGCCGCGCTTGCAGGGCTGTTCGAGATCATCCGGGCGCTGCATCTCTACAATTCGCTCTTGGCGCTCATCCTGTCCTACATGATCTTCACGCTGCCGTTCACGGTCTGGGTGCTCACCACTTTCGTGCGTGACCTGCCGGTCGAGATCGAGGAGGCAGCGATCCTCGACGGCGCCGGGCCGTGGACCATCCTCACGCGCATCTTCCTGCCGCTGATGTGGCCGGCTTTAGCCACCACCGGGCTGCTCGCCTTTATCAGCGCCTGGAACGAGTTCCTGTTTGCTCTCACCTTCACTTCCACCAACACGCAGCGCACCGTGCCGGTGGCGATCGCGCTGCTCTCCGGCAATTCGCAGTTCGAGATCCCCTGGGGCAACATCATGGCCGCCTCGGTGATCGTCACCGTGCCGCTGGTGGTGCTGGTGCTCGTCTTCCAGCGCAGGATTGTCTCGGGTCTCACGGCTGGCGGCATCAAAGGCTAGATGCGACGCGAAAAAGTGGCCGGAAAGCGTGTGCCGAAATGTCGGATCAGGTCGCGGCGGGCCGTCCTTGGATCGTAGAGCAACCCGCGCCGGGACGCCGGCGCCAGGAGACGATCATGGTCACCTTTCCCAATGAATCCGCCAAATATCGCACCGCGCGCGAAAAATTGCTGCGCAAGGAAATCGAGCTGCGCCGCGCCATGGAAGCGGTGGCGGAGGCAAGGCGCGCTTTGCCGGCGGGCGGTTTGGTGCCGCAGGATTATGTGTTTGACGCTCTGGACGGCGACGGCAGGCCGGCGAAGGTGCGGTTGCCGGACCTGTTCACGCCGGGCAAGAATACGCTCATCCTCTACCAGATGATGTTCCCGCGTCATCCGCAGGAGACGCGCGAGGTGGCGAAAGGCGGCGAGACGGCGAAGCTTGCCCGGCAGGACCAGCCATGCCCGTCCTGCACGGCCCTGCTCGACCAGTTCGACGGCGCGATCGGCCATCTCGAAGCGGCGGGGTTCAACTTCGCCGTGGTGGCGAAGACCGCGCTCGACAATCTGCTAGCGCTCGGCCGCGACCGCGGCTGGAAAAACATGCGGCTCGTCTCGTCGGCCGGCAACGCTTTCAAGCGCGACTACAATTCCGAAACCGCCGAGGGCGCGCAGATACCGCTGCTTACGGTGTTCCACCGCGATGGTGACGGCATCCGGCATTTCTGGTCGTCGGAACTCGATTTCGCACCGGCAGAGCCAGGCCAGGACCCGCGCGGCATCGGCACCTGCGAGATTCTGTGGAACCTGATGGATTTCACGCCCGAAGGCCGGCCGAATTGGCACGAGCAACTGCAATATGCCGGGCAGGCCCCCGGCGCGCACTGCCACTGATGGCGACGCGGGCGCTCGGCCCGCGTGCTTCTTTTCGAGGCAACCCCGGGGCCGGTGCCGCGTTGGGGAAGGCGGAGGGGCTGTTTCGGATCGGAGATCGAGATGAAAACGCTGCTGCCCCTGGTCGCCGTCGCGCTTCTTGCCGGCGCGCCCGCCGCGTTCGCTCAGTCGGACAATTCAGATGCCGTGGGACCGATGGTGACCGAGAACAAGGTCGACACCCAGACCTTCGTCACGACGGTGCCCAATGCCAACATGTTCGAGATCGAGTCGAGCAAGCTGGCGCAAGAGAAGTCGGCCTCGGCCGACGTCAAGGCTTTCGCCGGTGAGATGATCAAGGATCACAGCAAGGCCGGCGAGGACTTCAAGACGGCGTTGAGCCAGGGCCAGACCACGGCGTCGATCAAGCCCGCCGGCCCCGCGCTGCAGCCCAAGGAGCAGCAGCTGCTCGATGACTTGAAGGCTGCCACCGGCAAGGAGTTCGACGCCAAATACATCAAGATGCAGACCGACGCGCATAAGGACGCCGTTGCGCTGTTTTCCTCCTATGCCAATTCCGGCGACGACCCGGCGATGAAGGAATTCGCCAAGAAAACGCTGCCGGTGCTGAAGATGCACGAGAAGCATGTGAAGGAACTGGCGGTGGCGCATCAGTGAGCGGCCGCTCTTGCCTTCTCCCCCTGTGGGAAAAGGTGTCGCTGAAGGCGACGGATGAGGGGTGCTCCAGGGAAGCCAACGTCTCACTCCGCTGGAACCATCCGTCTCGGCGCTACGCGCCGATCCACCTTCCCCCACAAGGGGGGGAAGGGAAGGCCTGGCGTTCCCTCGCTGCCGCGATAAGCTCGCGCCCAACAAGAGAGGACCGCCAGGAAATCATCGAAGTGTCCGTGGCGCCGCCGGTCGACACGATGACCAGCGAGATGCTGCGCGGCGACATCGAGACCCGGACCGAAGCGTCGCCGAAGGCGCTGAAACACTGCCTGGAAGCGGCCGACACCTCGCTGGACAAGGTGGTGATGGTGCGCATCTACGCTGTCAATTCCGGCTTCTACAACGCCATCAACCGGGTTTATGCGAAGTATTTTGCGGTCAACCCGCCGGCGCGAGTTCGTGCCGGTGGCGTCATGGCCGATGGAGTTTGATATCGAGATAGAGTGCGTGGCGGTGGCGTGAGGGCGCTATTTCCGAAGAGAGTTAGAAAGCAATTTTCTTTTCCTCTCATGTTTCTCGTTTAATTCCTTTATCAAGCGCTTTATAATTTTTGACAAATTACCGACGTATTTGACGATGCCTGCCGATTTTGCCAGACTGGCAGGTACTTTAGAGGCTTCCAAGAGAGAAATGTGAGGCGCATCGACTATATTTTTAGGAATATTCTTCCACCACTCTAAGTCACCGTGCACGTACACGTTGTATAAGTCCACTTCATAGTGGAGCGTCAGCTGTTGAATGAGTCTGTAGTTGCATTCTAGCGCAGGCATCTGCCTCGAGAATCTAGTCCATGGAACTATGACGAAGGACTCTTCTTGTTCGGCCTCGCTGTCGCCGTCCGCCACCTTCCCTATGACATAATATGGTGCTAAAACCGCCGCCAGTGCTTTCACGCTTTTTGCGCCGTCAACTGCCGCATCGAGTGTACTCAGTCGCTGAATAAGGTATTTTCTCTCAAATTCCTCGCTATCAATGTCGATAAACATCTGGATACATTCGTTAACATCAGAAGACTCTTTTATTATAAAGTCAATGAACTCATAAGACTCTGGAATACTTCTTTTTGACAGAAATAGTGCTGTTATATTCCTGAAACGAGCGATGAATAAATGAAATAGTTTCGCCTTCTTGATGCATTATGCATATATTCTTAAGTACATCGTGTTGAAAATCTGTATTTTAAGTTCGAGTCCTCGTACTGTATCGCTTTATCTGAATATCGGCGGAATGACGATTCGTTGAAGCTGTACTTTTTGTCAACGTAACTTGTAAAGCAAAATGTCATAAAAATTCTTTTGAAATCGTCGAGGTCGAGGCCGGTAGCAAACTCTCTGTGATATTCCGCCTTTGTCGTATCATGTTTCCGAAAAAGTACGTCGAAGGCCGTGCCATAAAAGACGTGCATTTTAGACGGAATATCTTGAAATTCCCGAAACGTCAAAAGCATCATCGATGCCAAAAGAGGGTTTGACAGTAGTTTCTCGTGTGATTTATATAGTCCTCCTTTTATCATTTTCAAAAATGATGCTTTATCCTGCTCGTCGTATTCTATCCTTGTTATCATTCGTTCGACTTGATCCAAAGACAGTGGCGCTACACTATACTCGGAAAATGTATTCCACCCAAGGAAGCGATTTATATCCGGCCTAGAAGATAGAACGATAAAGCTATCTGGATAATCGTGAGCGATTCGCAGTATCTGTTTTTCCGCAGCCGCTCGATTTCGTGTCGCAATTTCGTCGAAACCGTCCATCACTAGGGCAAAGGCGCCAGCTTTTAAGCCAGCCTGTATTGATCGCTCGGTGACGAAATTGTTGAATGGCAACAACTGCTGTGTGATGTAGGAAATTATATTTTGATCTTGGAAATTTATATACCTAAGTTCGATAAATATAGGAACTTTCTTTAAGGATGGATCTTTCGCCCACGTGCTATATATATGCTTCATGGTGAATGATTTTCCGGCCCCTAACGTGGCCGTAATCACCGAGTGCTTAGATCTCTTTCCAAAATCGGATATGTACCGATCTATACCAATATAAATATCATTTTGCCAGATTAAGTTCACAGGCTCATAAGCCTTCTCGAGCATAACTGGATGGTTTGTTGATATAAGTGTCTTTACATTTGAACAAATACTTAGCTTGGCGGCTATATATCTTTCAAAGCCAACAGAGTATTTTGAAGAAAGAAAGGCTACGCCTTCCTTGGAATTCTGCATTATTCCTAGAAAAGTCTTTTCAACTAGTTGAGCTACTGACTTTGATACCCCGTCATTCACGCCCTCCCCAAAGGCATCCGACATAGAAGTTTCCCCCAAAACTTATCTAAGGAATTTAGCCTCCTAACAATCTATGGTCTCGCTACCGAATTGTAAATGCGCGTTCTTCTAATTTTGTTGATACAGTGGCTTCAGGTAAGTTTTGCACAGATGCTTAACTTAGCCAAAACTGTCACCCAAAATACTCCTGCAGCGGCCGCACCTCGAGGTTCCCCGCCCGCAGCGCCGCAATCGCTTCCGCCACCGCAGCAGCCCCAGACAGCGTGGTGTAATAAGGTACCTTCTGCATCAGCGTTGCCCTGCGCAGCGACTTCGAGTCCGACACCGCCTTCTGGCCGTCGGTGGTGTTGAAGACGATCTGGACCTGGCGGTTGCGGATCGCGTCCTCGATGTGGGGGCGACCTTCGAGCACCTTGTTGATCTTTTCGGCCGTCACGCCGTTCTCGGCGAGGAAGCGGGCGGTGCCGGAGGTCGCGAGCACTTTAAAACCCTGGCCGGCGAGGCGTTTGACCGCCGGCAGGATGCCGGCCTTGTCCTCGTCGCGGACCGAGACGAAGAGCGTGCCGGAGCGCGGCAGGTCGACATTGGCGCCGAGCTGGCTCTTGGCGAAGGCCAAAGCGAAATCGCGGTCGAGGCCCATGACCTCGCCGGTCGAGCGCATTTCCGGACCGAGGAGGATGTCGACGCCGGGAAAGCGGGCGAAGGGGAAGACGGCTTCCTTGACGGCGATGTGGCCGGGCCGCCTGGGGTCGGGCATGGCCCCGTAATGGGCGAAGGCATTTTCCAGCGTCTCGCCCGCCATGATGCGGGCGGCGATTTTCGCAATGGGGCGGCCGATGGTCTTGGCGACGAAGGGCACGGTGCGCGAGGCGCGGGGGTTCACCTCCAGCACATAGACCGTGCCGTCTTGAATGGCGTATTGCACGTTCATCAGACCGCCGACGTTCAGCGCGCGGGCGAGTGCTGCGGTCTGCCGTTCCAGCTCGTCGACGAGGTCGGAGGGCAGCGAGTGTACCGGCAGCGAGCAGGCCGAGTCGCCCGAGTGGATACCGGCCTCCTCGATATGTTCCAGGATGCCGGAGACGAAGGTCGCCTTGCCGTCGCACAGGCAGTCGACATCGACTTCGATCGCACCGGAGAGATAGGTGTCGAACAGCAGCGGGTTCTTGCCGAGCAGCGTGTTGATCTGGCCGGTCTTGTCGTTGGGGTATTTCTGCTTGATGTCCTCAGGCACCAGGCCTGGCACGGTGTCGAGCAGATAGGTCTGCAGCATGCCTTCGTCATGGATGATCTGCATGGCGCGGCCGCCAAGCACATAGGACGGGCGCACCACCAGCGGGAAGCCGAGCTCGCCGGCGACGAGGCGCGCCTGCTCGACCGAATAGGCGATGCCGTTCTTCGGCTGGCTGAGGTTGAGCTTGTGCAGCAGCTTCTGGAAGCGGTCGCGGTCTTCGGCCAGGTCGATCATGTCGGGCGAGGTGCCGAGGATCGGGATGCCGGCCTTCTCCAGCGCGTCGGCCAGCTTCAGCGGCGTCTGGCCGCCGAACTGGACGATGACGCCGACCAGCTCGCCGGAGGCCTGCTCGGCGCGCAGGATCTCCAGCACGTCCTCCGCCGTCAGCGGATCGAAATAGAGGCGGTCGGACGTGTCGTAGTCGGTCGAGACCGTCTCCGGGTTGCAGTTGACCATGATCGCTTCATAGCCGGCGTCGCGCAGGGCAAAGGCGGCATGGCAGCAGCAATAGTCGAACTCGATGCCCTGGCCGATGCGGTTCGGGCCGCCGCCGAGGATGACGACCTTCTTGCGCGACGACACGCGTGCCTCGTTGGCGGGCTCGCCGACGAAGGGCACTTCATAGGTCGAGTACATATAAGCGGTCGGCGAGGCGAATTCGGCGGCGCAGGTGTCGATGCGCTTGTAAACCGGATGAACGTCGAGCTTTTCGCGAAGCTTTTGAACGACTTCGGCATCGGTCCTCGTCAGCGAGGCGAGGCGGGCGTCGGAAAAGCCCATCGCCTTCAGCATGCGCAGATTGACGGCGTCCTGCGGCAAGCCATGCTCGCGGATGCGTTCCTCCATGGCGATGATGCCGGCGATCTGCTCAAGGAACCACGGGTCGATCTTGCACATGGCGTGCACGTCTTCCAGCGAGGTGCCCATGCGGATCGCCTGCGCCACCATGCGCAGCCGGTCCGGCGTCGGCGTGCCGAGCGCGGCGCGGATCGCGTTGCGGTCATCGACGTGGCTGGCGGGGGCGCTGCCGTGACCCAGGCCGGGGATCTCGATCTCGTCCAATCCGGTCAGGCCGGTTTCCAGTCCGCGCAGGGCCTTCTGCAGCGATTCCTGGAAGGTGCGGCCGATGGCCATCACTTCGCCGACCGACTTCATGGCGGTGGTCAGCACCGGCTCGGCGCCGGGGAACTTTTCAAACGCAAAGCGCGGGATCTTCGTCACCACGTAGTCGATGGTCGGCTCGAACGAGGCCGGGGTCGCGCCGCCGGTGATGTCGTTCTCCAGCTCGTCCAGCGTGTAGCCGACCGCAAGCTTCGCCGCGACCTTGGCGATCGGGAAGCCGGTGGCCTTGGAGGCAAGCGCCGAGGAGCGCGAGACGCGCGGGTTCATCTCGATGACCACGAGGCGCCCGTCCGCCGGGTTGACGGCGAACTGCACGTTGGAGCCGCCGGTCTCGATGCCGATCTCGCGCAGCACCGCGATCGAGGCGTTGCGCATCATCTGGTATTCCTTGTCGGTCAAGGTCAGCGCCGGCGCGACGGTGATGCTGTCGCCCGTGTGCACGCCCATCGGATCAAGGTTCTCGATCGAGCAGACGATGATGCAATTGTCCGCCTTGTCGCGGACGACCTCCATCTCATACTCCTTCCAGCCGAGCACGCTCTCCTCGATCAGCACTTCGGTGGTGGGCGAGGCGTCGAGGCCGGACTGGACGATGTCGTAGAATTCGGCGCGGTTGTAGGCGATGCCGCCGCCGGTGCCGCCCATAGTGAAGGAGGGGCGGATGATGGCGGGAAGGCCGACATGGTCGAGCGCCTGGGCGGCGATCGCCATGGCATGGCTGATATAGCGCTGCTTGCGGTCGCCTTCGCCGAGATTCCAGCGCGTTTCCAGCGCATCGAGCGCGGCATCGAGGTTTTCCGGGTTCTCCGCCTTCAGCGCAGCGCGCTCGGCCTCATGGATCTTGCGGTCGGCATCCTTGACCTCGGTGGCGTTTGCCAGCATCGACTTCGGCGTTTCGAGGCCGATCTTGCTCATCGCCTGGCGAAACAGCGCCCGGTCTTCGGCCTTGTCGATGGCATGCGCGTCGGCGCCGATCATCTCGACTTGATAGCGCTCGAGTACGCCCATGCGGCGCAGCGACAAAGCGGTGTTGAGCGCGGTCTGGCCGCCCATCGTCGGCAGCAGCGCGTCCGGCCGCTCCTTGGCGATGATCTTGGCCACCACTTCCGGTGTGATCGGCTCGATATAGGTGGCGTCGGCCAGCTCCGGATCGGTCATGATGGTGGCCGGATTGGAGTTGACCAGGATGACGCGGAAACCCTCTTCCTTCAGCGCCTTGCAGGCCTGGGTGCCCGAATAGTCGAACTCGCACGCCTGGCCGATGACGATGGGGCCGGCCCCGATGATCAGGATCGACTTGATGTCGGTGCGTCTTGGCATGTCTACGGGTTCCGTTCGGCGAGCGGCTTGCACGAAAAACCGGGACGGGAGGACCCGGCCGGTTGTGCTTGCGATTCTGGTATCAGGCTAGGAGGGCCTTATAGGGAAGAGTTTTGGCGGATGTAACCCCGAAAATGAGGGAGTAGGGCAGTAGCGGCCTCTCTTCCCTATTGCCTTACTGCCCTACTGCTTATTCCCCTGTATCAGTACCCAACGCCAGCGCGTCGGTGATCTCGAAGCGCTCGGAAACGCCAATGCGGATCATGTTGAGGCTGCCTTCGCGGGTGAAGCGGAATTCGTCGGAGGAGTCGGAGCCGGCGGGCTTGCCGTCGTGGAAATTGATGAGGCGCGTGCCGCCGTCCGGCCAGGTCACGGTCACGACGCTGTCGCCGCCCTCATGCGCGACACTGATTTCGCAGCGGGTCATCGGCTGGCCGACGTGGCGGGCGCAGGGGATGCCGCCGCCGGCGTCTGGGGCGGGGGCGTCGGATTGAGCCGTTGCCGAGGCGGCGAAGGCGAGGGCGTAGGCATCCTGCATCGCGATCGCGCTGATATCGACTGGCGTCGGCGGAGTGGCCGGCTCGCTGCGGCCCAGGCGCGCCGCGATGTCCGGCTGCGGTTCTTCGGAAGGCTCGGGCGCGTTGGCTTCCCGTGGCAGGCTGGCGTCCGTGGCCGGCGCTGCTGCATCTTCAGGGGCCGGCGCCGGATTGGCGGGGCTGAGATAGCGGGCCGGCGCCCAGCCGGTTATGTGGGCGTCCTGCGTGTCCTCGACCTTGCACCATGGATAGTTGTTGACGGTCTTGCAGCCGTAATTCTTCACGGCGGTGCCGTTGGGCAGCCGCGCCGCCACCCTCCCACTTGCTGAAGCGGTGGCGCGGATGTTGAGGAGATCATCCGGCGCGAGGCCACCGATGATCGATACGATCGGTCCCGGCGCATCCTGGGCCATGGCCGGCAGGGCTGCCACCAGCAATGGAGCGACGAAGAACAGCGTCGATGGGAGCCTAACCTTGCGCTTCATGCATAGGCTCCGCTCGATCGGGATATGAACTCCGTTCAATCCTCATAAACCCGGTCCGCAGCGCGTTTGCCCATTCCGGCCGTCCCGCCTGTTCGGCCTGCTTTGCTGCGGCTTCATGGTCGTAGTCGACGGCGACCGCCTCGAAGCGGTCGGCGCGGCCGGGCACGTTCAACTCGACGATGCCGTAGCGGGCGTGCGGCGAGCCTTGCTCGGAGACATGCGCCGGCGCCGTGTCATCCTCATAGGCGGGGCAGCCGACGCTGCCGGGATTGAAGATGACCGGGCCGTCGGGGATGCGGATCAGCTCGTTGCGGTGGCTGTGGCCGCACAGCACGAGGCGGCAGGCCGGATCGAGCGACTTCAGCCGGCGCCTGATCGCGGCGAGCGGGGCGCGCAGCAACTGGCCGTCGACAATTGCGTCGGCAAGATATTTTTCGTCATGGTCCGGGCGGGCGTGGAAGGCGACGACGCCGGGCACGATCTCCAATGTGAGCGGCAGGGCGAGCAACGCCTCGCGCTGCGGCGCGGTCAGCCGTTCCTGGGCGTAGCGATCGGACGGCCACATGGCTTTATCGGCCACGTCCTGCGCGACGCGGCGGTCGTGATTGCCGCGCACCGTCGGCAGGTTGAGCGCCTGCAAACGTTCCATCGTCTCGCGCGGCCAGAGCGGGCCGGAGACGCAGTCGCCGAGATTGACGATGATGTCGGCGCCACCCCGCTGGTTCAGATCGTCGAGCACTGCCTCCAAGGCGAGCACGTTGCCGTGGATGTCGGCCACTACAGCGATGCGCATGAGAGCTCCATGACAGGCAATTTCGTCAGCGCCGCAATCAGGCGTCCACTTCCATCTCGGACGTGCCGACCGCGGGCAAAGCGGAGTCGCCGTCAGCCGCGGCAATCACGCTGTCGAGCAGGCCGGGGAAGCGCTTGTCGAGGTCGTCGCGGCGCAGCGTGATCAGCCGGCTGGTGCCGACCGCCTCGCTGCGGGTGACGCCCGCCTCGCGCAGCTTGGCGAGGTGGTAGCTGAGATTGGTCTTGGAGGCGAGGTCGAGGAACTTGCTGCAGTTCAGCGGCACGCCTTCCTTGCGAGCCAGATAGCGCACGATGGCAAGCCGGGTCGGATCGCCGAGCACGGCGAGCACGATCGGCAGGCTGATCTGGTCGGCGGTTGGATGGGGCAGGCTCATGGCCCAGAATTAAGCACAAACGGCACGAACTTCAACGCGGCTTCCTTTTCTGCCGACAGACATAGCCTCTTCCTTTCGGCCCCGTCCTGACACAGGGCTGTCAGCAGGGTTCAGCTATTTACTCCCGGCTCGGTTGACATCATGCACTGTTATGTCCAATTGTTCAATAACTTTTGAACTAAGGACAGTTCCCCATGGACAAGCGGATCTTCTGGCTTGCGCTCGGATCGTTCGCGATCTCGACCGAAGGCTTCGTCATCTCCAGCCTTCTTCCCGATATCGCCACTGACGCCGGCATATCCGTGCCGCTCGCCGGCTCGCTGATCACCGCCTTCGCGCTCGCCTATGCGATCGGCGCGCCGGTGCTGGCGACGCTGACCGGCGAATGGGACCGGCGGCGCGTCATCTTGTGGACGCTGGTGTTCTTCGTCCTTGGTAATGTTGCTGCCGCGCTCAGTTCGTCCTTCGAGCTGCTTTTGATCGCCCGCATCGTCATGGCGCTGTCGTCCGGCCTGTTCGCGGCGACCGCGCAAGGCACGGCGGTGGCGCTGGTCGACGACCACCACCGGGCACGCGCCATCGCCGTCGTCGTCGGCGGCACCACGGTGGCCGTCGCGGTCGGCGCGCCGCTCGGCGCGCTGGTCGCGGCGATCGCCGGCTGGCGCGGCACTTTCTTCGCCATCGCCGGGCTCGGCGCGCTGGCCGGCGCGATCCTCTGGTACCGGTTGCCGCGCGGCATCGTCGGCACCAAGCTGCCGCTGAGGGCGCGGCTGGCGGCGGCAGTGCGGCCCGGCGTGATGCCCATCCTGCTGACCACGGTGCTGGCTCTGATCGGAGCCTTCACCGTCTTTGCCTTTATCGCGCCCTTGGCCATTGAAAGCGGCGGGCTCTCCCCGATCGCGCTGCCGGGCATGCTGCTCGCCTTCGGCGTCGGCGCCGTCATCGGCAACATCGCCGGCGGGCAGGCCGCCGACCGCTTCGGCGCCACCCGAACCGTCGCCTGGTCGCTGGCGCTGTCGGCCGCGATGCTCGCCACCTTCTCGCTGATCCCGGCCCTCCTGCCGCAGTCGATCGCCGGGCCGGCGCTGATGGGTATGATGGTGCCGTGGGGCATTGTCGGCTGGGCCTTCCCGCCGGCGCAGGCGAGCCGCATCATAAGATCGCGCCGGATGCCGCGCCGATCGTCTTGTCCCTCAACGCCTCGGCGCTCTATCTCGGCGTCGCGCTGGGCGCGGTGGTCGGAGCCGCGGTGCTGCGCTTCGGCGCCCCGGCCGATCTCGGCCTCGTCGCCGCCGTGTTCCCGATCGTCGGGCTGGGCGTCGTGCTTGCCGGCCGGATGTTGGCCCGCCCCGTGGCGATGCCCGCCGAATAACCAGTCAAAGCTTGGTTGACGGCCAGCCTCCTCAGCTCGAAGGAGCGACCGTCGGCATTCCCAGATCGAGATCAGCCACCGCGTCCAGCGCCGCGCGCAGCTTTGCCGCCTGCTCCGCGCCAACCTTGTCCTCGAACTGCCGTTGCGCGACGCTCCAGAGCTTGAGCGCCTCGTCGAGCTTGGCCTGGCCTTGCGGCGTCAGCCGCACGCGCTTGACGCGGCGGTCGTCCTTGTCGGGAAAGGTCTCGACATAGCCGTCGCGGATCAGCGGCTTCAGCGTGTGGCCGAGCGCCGAGAGGTCCATGATCAGCGCTTCGGCGATGGCGCCCATCGCCGGCTCGTCGCTGATGTGGATCTGAAATAGCAGCCCGAACTGCGTGCTCTTCAGGCCCGAAGGCGCCAGCGCGTCGTCGTAGAAGCGGCCGAGACTGCGCGCGGCACGGCGCAGCGTGGCGTTGTTGCAGTCGCTGAATCCTGGCTTCCCAGCTTCGGTCATGATCACTCCTCGCCGGCGGGTCGACGCGCCAGCCTGCCGCAGAAATAGTTTTTGCCGCCGCCGTTGACAAGATAGTGGCATATACCTACTTCGCAGACAGTGGCATATGCCACTAATTAAGATCAGAAGCCTGGCAGATGATCTGATGGTCGGCGCTGGGCAAGCGAAGCGAACAAAGGAACAGGACAATGAGCACGGACAATAAGGGCACGGCCGTCATTACCGGCGCATCGTCGGGCATAGGCGCGGTCTATGCAGACCGGCTGGCAGGGCAGGGATACGATCTGGTGCTGGTGGCGCGGCGCGCCGACCGGCTGCGGGAGTTGGCGGACAAGCTGGCCTATGCCTATGGCCGCAAGGTCGAGACGATCATCGCCGACCTTGCGGTCGATGCCGATTTGCGCCGCGTCGAGCAGGCGGTGGCGGCGGATGACAGCGTGACGCTGTTGGTCAACAATGCCGGCGTGGGTGGCCTGGAGACGATCGCCGACGCCGATGCCGACGCGGCCGAGCGGATGATCAAGGTCAATGTCGTGGCGCTGACCCGGCTGACCCGCGCGGTGCTGCCCGGCCTGCTTGCGCGCAATCGCGGCGCGATCATCAACATCGCCTCGGTCGTTGCCTATGGCATCGCCGTCGGCGGCATCTACAGCGGCACCAAGGCCTATGTCGCCAACTTCACGGAAGCGCTGCAGAAGGAAGTCGCCGGCACCAATGTGAAAGTCCAGTCCGTCGTGCCCGGACCGGTCCGCACCGAGTTGTGGGACGTCTCCGGTATCAGCCTCGACGGGATCAATCCGGACTGGATCATGAGCGCCGACGATCTGGTCGACGCGGCGCTTGCCGGGTTCGCCCAGGGCGAGACCGTCACCGCGCCCGGCCTTGCCGACGCGGCTGGGCTGGATGCCTATCTCGGCGCGCGCGACCAGTTCTACGGTAGCCTGTTCTCCGGCAAGCCCGCGGCGCGCTACGCCGTCTAACTTCTCTCAAGCTGGCCGCCACATCTGCAGGATCGAGGCGGCCAGCAAAAGGCCGAGCACGATGTTGAGCGCGCGCCACTGGCGCTCCGTCTTGAGCAGGCGGGCAAGCAGGGTTCCCGCCACGCACCACAGCGACAGCGAGAACGCTGCGGCCAGCCCGAACACGGCGCCCAGCAGCAGCGCGAGCTGCAACGGACCATCCGCCAGGGCCGCGAAGGATGCGGCGGCGCCGAGCCCCATGGCCCAGCCTTTCGGATTCATCCACTGGATGCCGGCGCCGCCGAAAAAGCTGTTCGGCTTGGCCATGCTGATATCGAGATTGGGTGGACCGCTGCGGCCGATCTTGATCGCCAGCCAGATCAGATAGAGCGAGCCCGCGATCTTCATGGCAAGCTGCAGGGATGGAATGGCGGCCAGAAGTCCAGCCAGGCCTGCCGCGCCCGCGGCGGCCACGGTAGCCAGCCCCGCGGCGCTGCCGGCCATCAGCGGCACCGAACGGCGAAAGCCGAATTGTGCGCCGGACGCGGTCGACAATGTCGTGGCGATGCCAGGCGTCGAGGTGGAGATCAGCGCGAACAGGACCAGCGGGATGATGGTGTCGGACATGCGGGCTTCCCATCGAGGAGCAGGCATGCTGAGGCGCTTGGCGGCATCAGTAAATGCAATGTTTGATATGATTTGCATTAACAATTATAATGCAGATCATGATCCGCGACCTCGACACGACCCTCATCCGCACCTTCGTCACCACGGCCGATAAGGCCAGCATGACGGCGGCCGCCAATGCGCTTCACCTGACGCAAGGCGCCGTCAGCCAGCAGGTCAAGCGACTGGAGGAGGTGCTCGGCCAGAGCCTGTTCGAGCGCGACCGCCGCGGCCTGAGGCTGACGCGCTCCGGCGAACGGCTGCTCGACAAAGCCCGCCGCCTGCTGCAGCTCAATGACGAGATCCTCACCGAGATCAGGGGAAGGGCGGTTGCCGGGCAGGTGCGGCTCGGCGTGCCTTACGACCTCGTCGGCACGCTGCTCGCGCCCGTGCTGAAGGCCTATGCCGAAGCCTATCCGCAGGTGGAGATTTCGCTGGTCTGCGCTTCTTCGCCGGAACTCGCGGCGGCCCTGGCGGCGGGCACCGTCGACCTTGCCGTCATCGAGGAGCGCGTCGGCCCGACGGTGGGCGAATGCCTGCTCGTCGACCGGCTGGTCTGGGTCGGCGCTAGGGGCGGGACGGCACGCCAGAAGCGGCCGCTGCCGGTTTCGATCGTCGCCGACACCTGCGCCTTCCGGCCGGCGGTGCTCGCCGCGCTTGGCGAGCATGGGCTCGACTGGCGCACCGTGTTCGAGAACGGCAACATCGATGCCACGACCGCGACGGTGCGCTCGGACCTTGCCGTGACCGCGTGGCTTGCTTCGACGGTTCCGGCCGATCTCGACATCCTCTCCGATGCCGGTCTTCCGCCGCTGCCGAATTTCTCCGTCAACCTGCATCTGCCGAAACATGCCGCTGCGCCAGCCGCAAAGGCTTTTGCCAGCCATATCCGCGAGGGTCTTTCCCGCTATCGGCAGGCGGCGTGACGCCACCGCCGGTCAGCCATTCGATGCCGCCATGGCGACCGCCAATTGCGCATCGAAAGCGCGCTTGAAGGCCGGCCGCGCCTCGCCGCGGGCGACATAGGCGGCAACGTTCGGGAATTCGTTCAGCAGTCCCGATCTCTGCAGCCGGCGCAGCACGCCCACCATGACAAGGTCGCCGGCGCTGAAGGCGCCCTCGAGCCAGTCGCAATCGCCGAGATGGCGGGAGAGCTCGGCCAACCGCTTGCGGATCCGGTCATCGACCAGGGGCAGGCGCTCATCGTGCCACGGCGCATCGCGCTCGAGGATCACGGCGGTTGCGCGCTCGAGGATCGGCGGCTCCACTGTGCTGTACGCGGCGAATATCCAGGCGACCGCGCGCGCCCGGGCGTTCGCATCATCGGGCAACAGGCCCGCGTGACGCACCGCGATGTGGAGGACGATCGCGCCCGACTCGAACAGAGCGAGATCGCCTTCTTCGTAGGTCGGGATACTGCCGAATGGATTGATCGCAAGATGCGCGCGTTGCTTCATCGCATCGAACGAAACGAGGCGAACATCATAGGGCTGACCGACTTCCTCGAGCGCCCAGCGCACGTGCATGTCGCGCGCCAGTCCCCTGCCGCCATCGGGCGATCGTTCAAAGGCGGTGATGGTGGGCATCATCGGCGGCTCCTGACCGTTCAATCGTCGTTCGAAAGAGAGTCAATGCGCGGCAGGTCTGGCCCGCCGCGCGACAGCCTTGTGTTACTTCCAGTTCCTTCGCCGTTCGAGCTCGGCTTGCGAAGGCTCCTGCTGGGCAAACGAGCCCGTACGGATTTCCCCTCCGCGCTCGTAGGTCGCCATGATGACGCCGGTGGTGGAAGTTTGCGATTTGACGAGCCTGAAGGCCGCAGGCATCGCGTTGTCGCCGAACAGCCGCTTACCCTTGCCCAGCAGCAGCGGGAAGGTCATCAGCCGGATCTCGTCGATCAACCCGTTGGCGAGCAGGGTCTGGATCAGATTGCCCGATCCTTGGATGAGCAGGTCCGGCCCGTCTTCCTGCTTGAGTTCCTCAAGCCTTGCAACGATATCGGCCCCAAGCGACTGCGTGTTCTGCCAGGTCAGCGAATCCGGCCGATGCGTCGCCACATATTTGGTCGCTGGATTGAAGACGTCGGCGATGGCGTCGTTCTGATACGGCCAGTACGCGGCGAAGATGTCGTAGGTTCTGCGGCCGAGCAGCAGGTCGAACGGTTTGGAGAACAGTTCCTCCATGGCCGCGCCTGCCACCTCGTCAAAATAATGGAAGGTCCAGCCACCGAATTTGAAGCCGCCGACCGGATCTTCTTCCGGCCCGCCCGGCGCCTGCATGACGCCGTCGAGGCTGACGAACGTGGCGGCGATGATCTTGCGCATCTGTCTTCTCCTTTTCCCTGATCCGCGCCGTCACGGCCGGATTTCTGCCTTTTCCTGGAATTGCTCCAAGGACGGACGGCAAGTCCGCTTTCCGACACGGCCCCGCGAATTTCTAGCGCGTGTTGTCGGCGCGAATGGTGCGTGACGAGAACCAGACATCGCCGAAGACGGCGGTGGCGGTGCGGTCGGGCGCCTTGTCTTTCCTCAGCCAGATCGAGCGGGTGCGCGCGGCGCGCTCGCGCGTCGGTATTTTCGCGCCCGGCTCGGCTGTGGAGGCGCCGACGCAAGGTATGAACCAGGAGCCCATGAAGGGCCGGCAAGCAAGGCCGTTTTCCAGGCGGGTTATGAGGACCGCGAGGCCGACAGTTTCGGAAGGGCGCCAGGGAAAGATCATGCGGCCGTAGGGTTTCAGCGCTTTCAGCCATGCGGTGGGCGGCGCGACGACGCCGGCATTGACATAGATGATGTCGGAGGGCGGCAGCGGCTTGGCGACAGCGTCGCCCTGGATAATTTCGACGTTGGCGTATCGGGAAAGGTTTGCTTTGGCGCGCGCGGCAAGGTTGGCCTCGATCTCGAAGGCGGTGACGCTGCCGCCCGGCTCGACCAGTCTCGCCAGCAGCGCCGTGTAATAGCCGGTGCCGGCGCCGATATGGGTGACGGCCTCGCCAGGTTTCGGCTCGACCTTGCCGATCCACATGGCATGCAGTGCCGGCTCGCCATTGTTGATGCCCTTGTCGGCATCGAGCACGACGAGGACATTCTGGTAGATGTAGCCAGGATCGGCGCTCGGCGTCTCGAAGCGGCCTTCGCCGGCAAAGATGGTCCATGGTCCCGGACCCAGGAACGCCTCACGCGGTACCGAGGCGAACACCTCCTCGATGCGCGGATCCGCCGACCGGGCCTGCGCAGCCATCAGCCTGGCGTAGAATCTGCGGGCTTCGTCCGGTTTGGCCATAGCGCCAAGATAGCGCGTCCGGCTGGAATGTCGCGGTCAGCCGGCGAAGGTGTCGTAGAGCAGCTTGACGTTGAGAACGAGGATGATTGCGGCCACCGCCCAGGCCAGGACCGCGACGGCAAGCGGTATGGCGAAACTGCCCATCTTCTTGCGGTCGGACACGAACTGCACCAGCGGGATGACGGCGAAGGGCAGTTGCATCGACAGCACCACCTGGCTGAACACAAGCAGCTCGGCCGTGCCCTTCTCGCCATAGAGCGCGGTGATGACCACCACCGGAACGATGGCGATACCGCGCGTCAAAAGGCGCCGCGCCCATTGCGGGATGCGCAGCCGCAAAAAGCCTTCCATCACGATCTGGCCGGCGAGCGTCGCGGTGACGGTCGAGTTCAGGCCGGAGGCAAGCAGCGCGACCGCGAACAGGATCGAGGCGATGCTCAGGCCCAGTAGCGGTGACAGCAGCTCGAAAGCCTGACCGATCTCGGCAACGTCGTGATGGCCAGTATCGTGGAAGGCGACCGCCGCGACGATCAGGATCGACGCGTTGACGAACAGCGCCAGGATCAGCGCGATGGTCGAATCCGTCGTCGCCCATTTGATGGCGTCGCGCTTGCCGCTGTCGGTGCGCTCATAGGCGCGGGTCTGCACGATCGAGGAGTGCAGATAGAGGTTATGCGGCATCACGGTGGCGCCGATGATGCCGATGGCGATGTAGAGCATCGCCGGATTGGTGACGATCTGCGACGACGGCACGAACATCGAATGCAGGATCGTGCCGGCCGGCGGCGCGGCGACGAAGATCTGGATGGCAAAGCAGCCGAAGATTATGATCAGCAACGCGATGACGAAGGCTTCGAGATAGCGGAAGCCCTTGTTCATCAAGAGAAGCACCAGGAAGGCGTCGAGCGCGGTCAGCATGGCGCCGCCGATCAGCGGAATGCCGAACAAAAGCTGCAGCGCGATCGCCGTGCCGATCACCTCGGCGAGGTCGCAGGCGATGATCGCCAGCTCGCAGGCGATCCAGAGCACCAGATTGACAGGGCGCGGATAGTAGGCGCGGCAGGCCTGGGCGAGGTCGCGGCCGGTGGCGATGCCAAGACGCGCGGCAAGAGCCTGCAGCAGGATCGCCATCAGGTTGGACAGCATGATGATGAAAAGCAGCGTGTAGCCGAACCGCGCGCCGCCCGCGAGATCGGTCGCCCAGTTGCCCGGATCCATGTAGCCAACCGAGACCATATAGCCCGGTCCCATGAAGGCAAACAGGCGGCGGAACCAGACGCCGGTTCGTGGCACCGCGATCGAAGCGTTCACCTCGCGCAGGCTGGGCTGCTCGTCGTCGAGCCTGTCGAATCGCCATGCGGGTCGGGCTACGGTTGCTGCATCGGCATCGGACATGGGATTTCCGCCGGTATTGTCGAATGTTCCTTTCATGTACGCCATGGCTCAACATTATGCAATAGGCTATATTTCATTGATCATGCTTTCGTGATGCGCCGGAGGAAGTCTGGACTCGGGCGACCGCAAACGCCGGTTGCGCCCGGGCGGGAATGCAAATAAACGGCCGGACCATCAGGGGTTCGTGTTATGGATACGATCCGATTCAGTCGAAGAGATAGGGGCATTGCGTCGTCCGAAAACCCCTTCACACTTTTCGGCATCATGCTCTGGGACACGCCAGGAGGAGCGCATATTGGCGCTTAAGAACAAACCGGTTCGACGCGAAGAGCCGCTTCCCGATGCCGAAATCCATTCGGAAGGATTCCGGCAGACGCGCGAGGCGCGCCGCAGCGCGCTGGTCGAGGACTATGTCGAGCTGATCGCCGACCTGATCGAGGACGGCAACGAGGCGCGGCAGGTGGATATCGCGGCAAGGCTCGGCGTCGCGCAGCCGACGGTGGCAAAGATGCTGACAAGGCTGTGCGCCGACGGGCTGGTCTCGCGGAAGCCCTATCGCGGCGTTTTCCTGACCGAGTCCGGCCGCAAGGTCGCCGAGGAAAGCCGCATCCGCCACCAGACTGTGGAGGCCTTCCTGCGCTCGTTGGGCGTCAGCGCCGAGACGGCGCGCATCGACGCCGAAGGCATCGAGCACCATGTCAGCGCCGAAACGCTGGAAGCTTTCCGCCGGGCGATGACCTCGGCCCGCTGAGTTCGGGCTCGGTACGAGGATAGCGCTGCAGGGCGCAAAGTGTCGGTACCGACCTGGCGAAAAATACTGTGACTTGACGTATTCGTTGCGATAATTGTCTGGAGGGGACGGTCGCGGGCCGGTTCCTCCAGGACATTCGCATTGCGAGGATTTGCCATGCTTTGGAGAGGCCGTCGTCAGAGCGACAACATCGAGGATGACCGCAACGACAACGGGCCTGGCGGCGGATTGGGCGGTGACGGCCAGTTTCGCATCCCTATCGGCGGCCGTACCGGTGGCGGCGGCAGCATCATCCTGGTGATCCTGGTCGTGCTCGCAGGATGGTATTTCGGCTTCGATCCATCGCAGATCCTGGGCGATGGCGGCGGCCAGATCACTGAAGACACCGGTTCGCAAAATGGCGGCTCGCCTGCCAACGACGAGATGAAGCAGTTCGTCGCGACCGTGCTTGCCGACACCGAGGACACCTGGACCGGCATTTTCAAATCCCAGGGCCTGACATACGAAGATCCCAAGCTGGTGCTGTTCAGCGGCCAGGTCCGCTCGGCCTGCGGCTTCGCCTCAGCGGCGGCCGGGCCATTCTACTGCCCGGGCGACCGTAAGGTCTATCTCGACATGACCTTCTTCCAGCAGCTTGACCAGCAGTTCGGCGCTTCCGGCGAGTTCGCGCGCGCCTATGTGGTGGCGCACGAGGTTGGCCACCACGTGCAGAACCTCACCGGCATCATGAGCAAGTTCAACCAGATGCGGCAAGGCATGAGCGAGGCCGACGCCAACCAGCTCTCGGTACGCATCGAGCTTCAGGCCGATTGCTTCGCCGGCGTGTGGGCCCATTACACCGGGCAAAAAGGCATCTTGGAGCAGGGCGACATCGAAAGCGCGCTGAACGCCGCCAAGCAGATCGGCGACGATACGCTGCAGAAGAGGATGCAGGGCTATGTCGTGCCGGAAAGCTTCAACCATGGCACCTCGCAGCAGCGGCAGACGTGGCTGGCACGCGGCTTCAAGAGTGGCAAGCTGTCCGACTGCAATACGATGAGCGGCCCAATCTGAGGCGGCGCGTCCACCTCTTTTCCGCTGGCGATCCGCGACCGAAGGCGGCTGGCAAGGGATGTCAGGATAAGGCATTTGCCTTCGTTCGCGTATTGTTCCTGCCGGCAACGTCGCCTATAAGTTGCCTCCCGCCTCGGGCGGCCTGAGGAGCTTATCGCCATGATCGACCCGAAAACCGCCAGGCGGGGCCTTGCGCTCGTTTTCACGACGCTGCTGCTCGACGTCATCGGCTTCGGCATCATCATGCCGGTGCTGCCGGCCTATCTGGTGGAGTTGAGCGGCGTCAGCGTGAGCGAGGCCGCCATCGAGGGCGGCTGGCTGTTCTTCGTCTATGCTGCGATGCAGTTCTTCTTCGCGCCGATCATCGGCGGCTTGAGCGACCGCTTCGGTCGCCGGCCGGTCCTGCTTGCCTCGGTGCTGACCTTCTCGATCGACAACCTGATCTGCGCCATCGCCTGGTCCTATCCGATGCTGTTCATCGGCCGCGTGCTCGCCGGTATTTCCGGCGCCAGCTATTCGACGACGTCCGCCTTCATCGCCGACATCTCGAACGACGAGAACCGGGCGAAGAATTTCGGCCTGCTTGGCATCGCCTTCGGCGTCGGCTTCGTCATTGGCCCGGTGCTAGGCGGTTTGCTCGGCACGTTCGGGCCGCGCGTACCGTTCTATTTCGCTGCCGCACTTGCCTTCGTGAATTTCCTGATCGCGATGTTCCTGCTGCCGGAAACGCTGGACGAAAAGCACCGCCGGCCCTTCGAATGGAAGCGCGCCAATCCGGTCGGCACGCTCATGCAGATGCGCAATTATCCGGGCATCGGCTGGATCGGGCTGGTCTTTTTCCTGATGACGCTCGGCCACATGATGTATCCGGCGGTCTGGGCGTTCGTCTCCAGCTACCGCTATGGCTGGAACCAGCAGCAGATCGGCTTCTCGCTCGGCGCCTTCGGCTTGTGCGGGGCGATCATCATGGCGACGGTGCTGCCGCGGATCATTCCGAAACTTGGCGAGTGGAGGACAGCGGCGATCGGGCTGACCTTCACCGCGCTCAGCGCCTTCGGTTATGCGTTTTCGACGCAAGGCTGGATGATCTATGCGGTGATCGTGGCCGGTTGCCTGGAAGCGCTCGCAGATCCGCCGCTCAGGAGCCTCGCCGCCGCCAAGGTGCCGCCCTCGGCGCAGGGCGAATTGCAGGGCGCGATGACCTCGATCTTCTCGATCACCTCGATCATCACGCCGCTGCTCTACACGGCGATCTTTTCATGGTTCACGAGCCCGACCGCGCCGGTCGTGTTCGGCGGCGCGCCCTATGTGCTCGGCGCGATTTTCCTGACGCTGGCGGTGATCGTCTTCGTGACTAAGGTGGCCAAGCCGACGCCGAAGGAAGTCGAGCGCATGCACGCGCAGGAAGCGGCGGTGACCGACGCTGCTTAGGCTGATGGTTTAGGCTAGGCGCGTTCGGCCAGCGCTTCCTCGCCGCGCCGCTCGCGGATCAGGTTGACGAAGCGCCGGAACAGGTAATGTGAATCCTGTGGGCCGGGCGAGGCCTCGGGATGATGCTGAACCGAGAAGACCGGCCGGCCGGTCAGCGCGATGCCGCAGTTGGAGCCGTCGAAGAGCGAGACATGGGTTTCTTCGACGCCTTCGGGCAGCGAGTCGGCATCGACGGCGAAACCGTGGTTCATTGAGACGATCTCAACCTTGCCGGTGGTGTGGTCCTTGACCGGATGGTTGGCGCCGTGATGGCCCTGATGCATCTTCTCGGTCTTGCCGCCGAGCGCCAGAGCCAGCATCTGATGGCCGAGGCAGATGCCGAACACCGGAATGTCAGTCTTCAAGAGGTTCTGGATCACCGGCACGGCATATTCGCCGGTCGCTTCCGGATCGCCGGGGCCGTTCGACAGGAAGATGCCGTCCGGCTGCATCGCGAGGATCTCGTCGGCACCGGTCTTAGCCGGCACGACGGTGACCTTGGCGCCGAGCCCTGCCAGCAGGCGCAGGATGTTGCGCTTGACGCCATAGTCGACGGCCACGACATGCATCGACGGCGCGTCCTGCTCGCCATAGCCCTCGTTCCAGTTCCAGGGCGTCTCGCGCCAGACCGAGGACTGGCCCGACGTGACCTCCTTGGCGAGATCGAGGCCGATCAGCCCTGACCAGGCAGCCGCCTGCCGCTTCAAATCCTCGATGTCGAAGACGCCATCGGGCGCATGCGCGATGACGGCATTGGGCATGCCCTTCTCGCGGATCAGCACGGTCAGCGCGCGGGTGTCGATGCCGGACAGCGCGACGATGCCGCGCCGCTTCAACCATTGGTCGAGATGGCCGGCGGCGCGATAGTTGGACGGGTCGGTGACATTGGCCTTGAAGATGGCGCCGACAGCGCCGGCGCGGGCTACCGGGTTAAGGTCTTCGATGTCTTCGTCATTGGTGCCGACATTGCCGATATGCGGGAAGGTGAAGGTGACGATCTGGCCGGCATAGGACGGATCAGTGAGGATTTCCTCGTAACCGGTCAGCGCGGTGTTGAAGCACACTTCCGCAACGGCCGACCCGGTGGCGCCGAGACCGCGGCCTTCGATCACCGTGCCGTCGGCAAGCACCAGAAGGGCGGTCGGCTTTTCGGTGGCCCAGGGGGCGGTGGTCGTGGCCATGGCGGCACTCCTAGAGGCTGTTTCGCAATTGTCCCGTAAGCGGGACGATCCGCGCAACAAACGGCGCGCGGCAGCGAATTCGCGAGCCTGCGCGCAACCAAAGTTTCAGTTCATGCGAGGCTCAGTACATAGGGGAAGGCGCGGGAGCGGTCAATGCGCCGCCCCCGAACCACGGCCGATTTGCTTTCGTCAAGCAATATCAGCGGCTTGGCGGGATTTGCGTTGGCCGTTCGGCAAAGCTATTGTCCGCCGCATTCGAAGGAGAAGCACGATGCGCGAGAAAATCGCCGAATCCATGAAGAGCGCGATGAAGGCGCAGGACAAGCACCGCCTGCCGACGCTGCGGCTGATCCAGGCCGCTATCCACGACCGCGACATCGCCAATCGCGGCGCCGGCAAGCCGCCGGCGAGCGAGGACGAGATCCTCCAGATCCTCGCCAAGATGGTGAAGCAGCGCGAGGAATCCGCCAAGGCCTTCGAAGACGGCAAGCGGCCGGAACTGGCGGCGCAGGAGCGTGGCGAAATGGAGATCATCCGCGAGTTCCTGCCGACGCAGCTCGACGACGCGGCGATCACGGCGGCAGCGCGCGAGGCGATCGCGGCGACCGGTGCCGCCAGCCAGAAGGACATGGGCAAGGTGATTGGCGCGTTGAAGCAGAAATATGCCGGCCAGATGGACTTCGCCAAGGCGAGCGCAATCATCAAGGGGCTGCTGCAATAGAGGACAGCCTTAGTTCTTGCAGATCGGCACCGGCTGCGGCGGCGGCGCCGGATGGTCCTTCTTGTACTGGGCGATGATCGGCTCCAGCATCTTCTTCGGCCAGAATTTGGGGGTGCCGATCTCCTTCAGGCAGGAGGCGTTCCAATAGGTGCCCGCGCTTGAGAGCGCCTGGCCGGCAGCCTTGGCCCGCGCGACAGCGGCGATGTCGCGCGATTCCGGATAGATGTAGAGCGTCGTCGGGTTGTTCTTCACGAGGGGGATGATCTGCTCGGCATCGGCCGGCGACCAGCTGGTGCAGCCATTGCTGCGGCCGCCGGCATAGTTCACCAACTTGCCGAACGGGACAAGGCCGTCATGGTCAGCGTATGAGCTGTTCGGGTCCTTGCGCATGCACATGCCCCTGAGCAAGGCAGCCGGATGGCCGCCGATCACGCGCTGCCTGGCGTTTGCCGCTTCGCCTTCGCCATCGAACTGGATGAAGGTGCGCATGAACACCGCGTTCTGCGCGCCCACACGGTAGTAGCCCTTGAAGGACGTCTTGGCCTCCGCGGTCATATAGGCGCCACCGGCGGTTAGCTCGGAGTCCATCGCGTTGCCGAAGTTTTTCGCGCAGCGCCTGCCGTTGGAGAAATCGGCAAAGCCCTTGAGGTTGCGGCCGCCGCCATGGCCCGAGGAAATCGCGCGGAAGAGCTGCTTGGCCTCGCAGATGACGTAATAACGCTGGCCAAGCGCGCTATTGCCGAGGTCGCCGGGACGCGTCGCATCCATGGCGAAGTAGCAGGGGTTGCTGACCGAACCTTCGCTGACTTTCTTCTGGTAGAGCGCGCGGGCCCGCTCCAGCACGACCTGCGAGATCTGGCCCTCGCCATCGCCGACATGGCGCTGCAGCCAGTCGGGAATAGTCGACGTCCGCAAAGCGGCGAATGAGCTGACCGATGCCGTCAAAGCGGCCAAGGCCGCAACAAGACAGAAGATAGCCGCGCCCAGCGGAACAGATCTCAACCGCACCTTTGCCCCTCCTGTCGAAATGTCTCGTCCGCGTGAATCACCCGGGCCGATCATAGAAGGTCTCGCATCCATCGGCGAAACACTTCTAGTTTAGCGACACCTTTTGGAGGTCGGATTTTCGGCCCGCTTCGATTGAGCTATGATTTGATTCCGGCGCGCCCACGCTTCCTCCCTCCACCGGGAAAGCATCGTTCATGCAGGGCAGTCGATCACCCGACCAACTGTTTGAGCGCCAGGCATAAGGAGGGATTGCCAAGACTGCTCGCGGCAGGAGGGTTTTTCGATGCGGCTTTCCGCACCCGTCTATCATCTGAAACGTCAGGCGAGGCTACTGTCCCGCCGGGAAAATATTCCGCTCCATCAAGCGTGCCGCGCCTGCCTGGCTTTCGGCGCTGGATCTGGGATGGCGAGGTTGCCGGCTCGATAGGGCTGCGCTGGCAAAGAGGCACATCGGCGCTGCCGCCGCACGTGCTTGGCCATATCGGCTATGCGGTGGTGCCGTGGAAGGAGGGGCGCGGTTACGCCACCGAAGCGTTGCGGCTGATGCTCGACGAGGCGAGGGCAGTGGGCCTGGACCATGTCGAGATCACCACAGATCTCGGCAATCTTGCATCCCAGAAGGTGATCCTCGCCAATGGCGGCATCCTTGTCGGCCGCTTCGCCAAGGTCGCCGCCTATGGCGGCGCGGAAAGCCTCAGATACCGGATCGATCTTTAGATCGGAGCGGTTCGGCGGTTACACGCCGGGCTTGGCGCTATGCCCAACCGCGAACGGTTGAAGGAAGGCCTTCAAAGCCTGAGTTCCATCCTTGCGGGAGTTGCTGAGCCGTCGCGCGGGAAGGTCTAAGGTGTACTACCTGCGTCCGTTACTCGGCCGCTGCCGGCAGCGGTGGGGTCGCGCGGCTGCGCCACTCCCAGGCTTGCGAGCCGACGGCCACCACCACCGCCACCAGCATGGCCAGCGCGCCGGCGAGCGGCAGGCTGCGATAGCCGTAGCCGGCATTGAGCATCGCCGCGCCAAGCGACGCGGCGAGCGCGATGCCGACGTTGAAGCCGGACGGGATCAGCGAGGAAGCGAGGTTGGAGGCATCGGCCGTCCAGGCGAGAATGCGCGTCTGGATCGGCGCGCCGATAGCGAAATTGAGGCCGCCCCAGATGACGATTGCCGCGATCATCGGCACGGGGTAGGGGCTGACAAGATGGATGACGCCGAGCGCCACCGCCTGCAGGGCGAGCATGACGATAAGCGAGGGCATCAGCTTCCAGTCGGCGAGCTTGCCGCCGACCAGAACGCCGATCGTAGCGCCGACGCCGTTGAGCAAAAGCACCCACGGGATCAGGCTCTTGTCGAGGCCGGCCACTTCGAGCAGCATCGGCGTGATGTAGGTGAACAGCGCAAACTGGCCGATCATCAGCATCAGCATCAGGATCAGCGACGTCCAGACCTGTTGGCGGCCGAGCACACGAACTTCGCGCGCCAGCCCGGCAGGCCGGTTCGCGGCGCCCGCCCTGCGCGGCAACAGCGCCAGCATGGCGACAATCGCGATGATGCCCAGCGCGCCCATCACCCAGAAGGTCGCGCGCCAACCCCACAGGCTGCCGATCGCGGTGCCGGCGGGCACGCCGATGACATTGGAGACCGTCAACCCCGAGAGAATGACCGCGACCGCCCGGCCGCGCTGGTCCTCGCGCACCAGGCTGACCGCAACCACCATGGCGACGCCGAAATAGCAGCCATGCGCCACAGCGGTCGCAATACGCAGCAGAAGCATCGAGGTGAAGTCGGGCGCCAGTGCGCAGGCTACCTGGCCGAGGGTGAAGGCGATCGTGAGCCCGATCAGCAGCGTCTTGCGCGCGACTTTGGCGGTGGCGAGCGCCAGCAGCGGGCCGCCGATGGCAATGCCGCAGGCATAACCGGAGACGAGATAGCCGGCGGTCGGCACCGAAACGCCGAGACCCTGCGCCACCTCCGGCAGCACGCCGGCAATGACGAATTCGGTGGTGCCGAAGGCAAAGGCGGCGAGGAAAAGGGCAATCAGCGGCAGCATGGTTCAAAACATATGCGAGGAATGTATGGCCTCAAACCACGCTCGGGCGGTTGCGGCAATGCAGAAATTGGCGATGGCGCTTTAGCTTTTCTTGACTGGACCGTTCGAAGCCGGCCTGTCGCTCCGACTACGCGGCTGTTTTGCGTCCATACGGGATCTTCAGCCAGGCCCGTTCATGGAGATAGTAAAGCAGCGACTTGGTGACGACTTCGGTGAGCCCGATGGTGGCCGCTAGCTTGATGCTGCCGGTGACTACCAGCGATATGATCATCGTGTCGATCGTGCCGGTGGCGCGCCATGAAAGCGCCTTGGCGAAGCTGCGCGAATGCGTGTCCATCGACCGATCGTCCTCCCAGCAGGTCCTCAGGCGATCCTTAGCCGACAGCAGCGGGGATGAGCAAAGACTAATTTTCGGCTGCCCTCGTTCGCCTCAGCTCGCCTTCAGCCGCGAGCCGCCAAGCAGGCCGCGCTCCTCGAGCACCGGATAGGCGATAGAGGCAAGCAGCGAGTTGATCTGCTTCAGGTCGCGGATGGTGTCGAGGTGGATCGAGCTCGTCTCGACGCTTTTGGCGGTGCCTTCGCGCAGGCGTTGGAAATGGCTGGCGCTGGTTTCCTTCTCGCGCTCGCGCAGCAGGTCCTTCTCCAGAACCAATTGCCTGGCGGTTTCCGGGTCGCGCGAGACCAGAACGTTGAAGGCAAGGCGCGCGTTGGCCAGCACCGAGGAATGGAAGGCGCAAAGCTCCTGCCAGCCTTCAGGCGTGAATTCCAGGCCGCGCTCCAGCTTCTTCCTGACATGCACCAGCATGTTGCGCACGATGATGTCGCCGACCTGCTCCAGCTTGACGCAGGCGCCGATCAGCTCCTGGCACCGCAATGCCTCGTCCTCGGTCAGTGGATTCCTGGTGATCTTGGCGAGGTAGAGCTTGATCGCGGCGTGCTTCCTGTCGACGCGGTCGTCGAGCGCGGCAAGCGCCTTGATCTTGGCGGGATCGGCATCCTCGTAAAGCTCGATGATGCGCTTCAGCATGATCTCGACCGTCTCACAGACCCGCACCACCTCGCGCGTCGCGTTGGCCAGCGCCTGGCTCGGCGTGTCGAGGGCGCTCTCGTTGAGCGCTGAGAGCTCAACGACCTCGAGCGCAGCGGCCGGTTGAGGCTTGCTGCCCAGCGCCACGATCTTTTCGGAAGCGCGGTAGACGAGGCCAGCCAGCGGCAGTCCGGCGAGCAGGATCAGCACGTTGAACAGGATGTGGGCGTTGACGATCTGATCCGGGGCGGTCTTGCCGAGGAAGGCGACATCCGGCTTGAAGGTCATGATCAGGACCAGCATGATCAGCGAGCCGAGGCCGCGCATCAAAAGGTTGCCTATCGGCACGATGCGCACCTCCGGCGGTGCCGACCGCGTCAACATCGGCGCAATCAGCGACGAGCCAAGGTTGACGCCGAGCACCAGAACCACGCCGAGCTCCGGGGTGATCAGCCCGCGGCCCGCCAGCGTCGCCATCAGCAGCACCGCGGCGATGCTCGACTGGAACAGCCAAGTGACCAGCGCGGCCAACAGATAAGTGGTGATGGAATCACCCGAGAAATAATTGATGATCAGCGGCATCAACTGGCTGTTGCGCAACGGCTCCGACGCCTGACCGATCATCTCCAGGGACAGGATCAGCAGGCCGACACCGATCAGAATGCGGCCCATCTGCCGCCAGTCGCGCCGCTCGGTGGCCATGAACATGACCGTGCCGGCGATCAGGCAGAGCGGCACCAGAAGCGTGAGGTCGAAGGTGAGCAGCTTGGCCACCAGCGCCGAACCGATCTCGGCGCCGCGCACTGCCAATTGGCCGGCGGCGCCCGAAACAATGCCGGCTCCGGCGAAGGAGCCGACCAGCAGCGTCACCGCCGTCGAGCTCTGCAGCGCGACCGCCAGTCCACAGCCGGCCAGCACCGCCATGATCGGATTGCGCATGGTGGCGCGCAGCCTGTGTCGCAGCACGTCGCCATAGGCGCGCTCGACCCCTGTCTTCACCATGCGGGTGGCGAACAGCATCAGCGCCACCGCGCCGGCAAGGTGCAGGAGGACGACAGAGCCGCTCACAGCCGAACTCGCGAGATGGCACCGGCGGTGCGGAGAGGGGTACGAATCTTAGTCATTTCAACGAGTCGAAATATACCAGTTAAAATTAGCCAAATAATAGATTTTTCTGATGCGATGACCGTCTCGGCTCGACGGCGCATGTCGGAAATGAATGGAGGAAACATTGGTTGCGTGCGCCCGGCGGCCGCGCTTCACCTCATAGCAGCCGACGCCACGCCGCGTGGTCGGGGCGATCCGAACCGTTGTTGAAGCGGCCGGCGCAAGCCTCGGAAAATATTCATCTTCGGCGCGGTCACCGCGGGGTAATCCGCGACAACCCGGAAATTCAGAAGGCGGTCACCCGGCCGCCTTCTTTTCGTCTGTGAAAAGCGGGTACGATGGGCCAATCAGAGTCGCCGTGCCCGGGCGGCTTGATTATATGGAGGGCAAACGAGTTTCCCCGATGCGCTTTCCGCCCGCCTTCCTCGACGAGATACGCGACCGTGTGCCGATTTCGCAGGTCATCGGCACGCGCGTCGCATGGGATAGGAAGAAGACCAATGCGTCGCGCGGCGACTACTGGGCTTGCTGCCCGTTCCACGGCGAGAAAAGCCCGTCCTTCCATTGCGAAGACAAGAAGGGCCGTTACCACTGCTTCGGCTGTTCGGTTTCGGGCGATCATTTCAAATTCCTCACCGAACTCGACGGTATGAGTTTCCCCGAGGCGGTCGAGAAGATCGCCGAAATGGCCGGCGTGCCGATGCCGGTGCGGGACGAAGCGCAAGAGCGGCGCGAGAAGGAACGCGCCAGCCTGACCGACGTCATGGAAATGGCGACTGCCTTTTTCCAGGAGCGGCTGCAGAGCGCCGAGGGTGCCAAAGCCCGCGCGTATCTGCGCGACCGCGGGCTGACGCCGGCGACGCAGCAATCGTTCCGGCTGGGCTACGCGCCCGACAGCCGCAACGCGCTCAAGGAACATCTTGCCGCCAAGGGCGTGCCGAAGGCCGATATCGAGGCCTGCGGCCTGGTGCGGCACGGCGACGACATTCCGGTCTCCTATGACTGGTTCCGCGACCGCATCATGTTTCCAATCCCGGATGCGCGCGGGAAGATCATCGCCTTCGGCGGACGGGCGCTGGCGCCCGATGCCTTGGCCAAATACATGAACTCGCCGGAGACCGAGCTCTTCCACAAGGGCAACGTACTCTACAATTTCGCCCGCGCCCGCAGGGCGATCGCGAAAGGCGGCACGGTGATCGCGGTCGAAGGCTATATGGACGTGATCGCGCTGGCGCAGGCCGGCTTCGAGAATGCCGTGGCGCCGCTCGGCACCGCGCTCACCGAAAACCAGCTCGAACTTCTGTGGCGCATGGCGCCCGAGCCGGTGCTTTGCTTCGACGGCGACCCGGCCGGGCTGAAGGCGGCATGGCGGGCGGCCGATCTCGCGCTCCCGTCGGCACAGACCGACCGTCGGGCGCGCTTTGCCCTGTTGCCGGAAGGCAAGGATCCCGACGATCTGGTCAAGGCCGAAGGGCCAGACGCGTTCCGCGCCGTGCTTGCCGATGCGCGGCCGCTGGACGAACTGTTATGGATGCGCGAGACGGCAGGCGGTGTCTTCGATACGCCGGAGCGGCGAGCTGAGTTGCGGAAGAGGCTACGGGAGTTGACCAGCCGCATCCGCGACGAGAGCGTGCGTTATTACTATCAGCAGACAATGGACGAGCGGGAGCGGAACTTCTTCGGCTCCCAGCGGAGCGTTCGGCAAGGCCGTCAGGATTGGAAGCCGGGGCAGGGCAAGACGCCCGTGCCCGGCGGGCAGTTCGCGAAAGGTGGGGCGGCCGGCGGGCGCGCCGCGATCACCGAGAGCCTGGGCCGCTCGGCGCTGGTCAAGCGGGCCGGCGAGGGGATGTCGGTGCGCGAGGCGACGATTATCGTGGCGCTGGTCAACCATCCGGCGCTGATCGACGAGAATTTCGCCCATGTCGAATTCCTCGACCTCGCCAATTCGGATTTGCGCAAGCTGCACGCGGCCATTCTCGACGCCATGGCGCATGACGCGGCCGACGAGCGCGGCGCGGTCATCGCCACCATCGAGCGCGCCGGATGCAGCGGCATCTGGGAGCGGGCGGTGGAATTGATCAAGCGCGCGCGGCAATGGCCGGCGCTGGAAACGGCGGCGCTTGACGATGCCCGCGACGCCTTCAACCAGGCGCTGCACTTGCAGCGTAGCGCCCGCACATTACATAGAGAGCTGAAACAGGCGCAGGCGGCGCTCGATGCAGACCCTTCGGACGAAAACTTCCGGCATCTCGTCGAGATTCAAGCGCAATTCAACGATGTGCAGGCAACGGAAGCGCTGATCGAAGGGTTCGGCGTTTCATCGGGCAGGGTTGGCCGCGTTTGAGGCCGAACACCACCCATTGAAAGTGAAATGAAATGCGCAGCGCGTCGAATCGACGCCTCTAAGTTGGGTAATTGATTCGCTTTTTTCATGCGAATCATGCCAGAGGCGCTTGACCTTCTGGCAGATTGGCGGAATCAGGACGATTCGAAACGTTAACCGTGCCCGGCGTCGGCGGGAAATTTGAGCGATGTGAGGTACTGGTGATGGCTGGACAGGCAAAGTGCCTGCTCCAGATATCAGGGTTAAGCTGGACTTAATGCATGTCGCCCAAAAGTGGAAAGCCGGTTTTGGGCGACATGCACAAACAAAAAGAGATGACGCGGTTGCCGGACCGGTAGAAAGCGTTCCGGCGCACATCCGGCAAACCGGTCCGACAGTTTACGCGGCCTCGATAGCGGCCGCTTGGAGACGACAAAGAATGGCGACAAAGGAAAAGGAAGAGGTCGAGACCGAACGCGAAGGCGCCACCGATGGCCCTCTGCTCGACCTTTCCGACGATGCTGTCAAGAAGATGATCAAAGCCGCGAAGAAACGCGGCTATGTCACGCTCGACGAGCTCAACGCGGTGCTGCCCTCGGAAGAGACGGATCCGGACCGCATTGAAGACATCAATGCGATGCTCAGCGACATGGGCATCAACGTCGTCGAGGACGACGAGGTGGGCGAGGAGACCGAAGCCGAGCCGGCCGCCGACGCCGAGGAAGACGCCAACGAGCTTGCCGAGCAGACCGGCACCGCCGTCGCAACCACGACCACCAAGAAAGAGCCGACTGACCGCACCGACGACCCGGTGCGCATGTATCTGCGCGAGATGGGCTCGGTGGAGCTTCTGTCGCGCGAGGGCGAAATCGCCATCGCCAAGCGCATCGAGGCCGGCCGCGAAACGATGATCGCGGGCCTGTGCGAAAGTCCGCTGACCTTCCAGGCCATCATCATCTGGCGCGACGAGCTCAACGAATCCAAGATCCTGCTGCGCGAGATCATCGACCTCGAAGCGACCTATGCCGGCCCCGAAGCCAAGCAGGCGCCCGTCGTCGAACGCGTCGAGGAAGCGGCCCAGCCCGAAGAGAAGCCGCGCGGCCGCGTGGCGGCACGCGAGGAAGAAGACGACATCACCAATGTCGGCGGCGACACACGCGGGCTGGAGGAAGAGGAAGACGACGAGGACGAGGCGAGCCTGTCGCTGGCCGCGATGGAAGCGGAACTGCGCCCGCAGGTGATGGAGACGCTCGACGTCATCGCCGACACCTACAAGAAGCTCCGCAAGCTGCAGGACCAGCAGGTCGAGAACCGCCTGGCCGCTGCCGGCACGCTCTCGCCCAGCCAGGACCGCCGCCTGAAGGAACTGAAAGACCAGCTGATCAAGGCGGTTAAGTCGCTGTCGCTCAACGCCGCGCGCATCGAGGCGCTGGTCGAGCAGCTCTACGACATCAACAAGCGCCTGGTGCAGAACGAGGGCAAGCTTTTGCGCCTCGCCGAAAGCTATGGCGTGCGCCGCGAGGAATTCCTCAAGGAGTATCAGGGCTCGGAGCTCGATCCGAACTGGACCCGTTCGATCGCCAACCTGACCTCGCGCGGCTGGAAGGAATTCACCAAGAACGAGAAGGACACGATCAAGGAGCTGCGCGCCGAGATCCAGAACCTTGCCACCGAAACGGCGATCTCGATCCTGGAATTCCGCAAGATCGTCAACCAGGTGCAGAAGGGCGAGCGCGAGGCTGCGATCGCCAAGAAGGAAATGGTCGAGGCGAACCTTCGCCTGGTCATCTCCATCGCCAAGAAATACACCAACCGCGGCCTGCAGTTCCTGGATCTCATCCAGGAAGGCAATATCGGCCTGATGAAGGCGGTCGACAAATTCGAGTACCGCCGCGGCTACAAGTTCTCGACCTACGCCACCTGGTGGATTAGGCAGGCCATCACCCGCTCGATCGCCGATCAGGCGCGCACCATCCGTATTCCGGTGCACATGATCGAGACGATCAACAAGATCGTGCGCACCTCGCGCCAGATGCTGCACGAGATCGGCCGCGAGCCGACGCCGGAGGAACTGGCCGAGAAGCTCGCCATGCCGCTTGAGAAAGTGCGCAAGGTGCTGAAGATCGCCAAGGAGCCGATCTCCCTCGAAACGCCCGTCGGCGACGAGGAGGATTCGCATCTCGGCGACTTCATCGAGGACAAGATGGCGATCCTGCCGATCGACGCGGCGATCCAGGCCAATCTGCGCGAGACGACGACACGGGTGCTTGCCTCGCTGACGCCGCGCGAGGAACGCGTCCTGCGCATGCGCTTCGGCATCGGCATGAACACCGATCATACGCTGGAGGAAGTCGGCCAGCAGTTCTCGGTGACTCGCGAGCGTATCCGCCAGATCGAAGCCAAGGCGCTGCGCAAGCTCAAGCATCCGAGCAGGTCGCGCAAGCTCAGAAGCTTCCTGGACAGCTGAGCGGAACGCAATCATACTAGGATCGAAAGGGCGCCTCGGCGCCCTTTTGCGTTTTTCGGCTACCTCTCATGCCGCCTTGCCGGGTTTGCCCGACAGGAGGATAATTCCGGGGTCGGATGCATTTGTGGGCGACAAGCCGGATGCCCGCCCCGGCGCCGGTCGCAGTGGCCAGGCGTCGCGCTCCGTGGCTCCCGGTGGGAGGTGTGCCATGACGACCTATATCATGTTGATCAACTGGACTGAGCTCGGCGCCAAGAATGTGCGGGAGTCGCCGAAGCGGCTCGATGCCGCCAAGAAGCTGCTGGGGGAAATGGGCGGCTCCTTCAAATCATTCTACTTGACCATGGGCGAATGCGACATGGTCGCCATCGTCGAAGCGCCGGACGATGCAGTGCTTGCCCGCTTCGCGCTGCTGTTGTCTTCGGGCGGCAATGTCAAAACGCGGACGATGAAGGCGTTTCCGGAATTCGCCTATCGCGAGATCATCAGCTCGCTCGGGTAACCGGCTGAAGGGAGCGGCGTGGCTGTTGCGAAGCCGCGCCGCATTCCCGATAGTCGCGCCATGCCCGAGCCTTTGCTGACCGTCTGGTACAACACACGCTGTCCGGTGTGCGACGCCGGCATCAACCGGCAGAAGCGGCGGCTCATCGAGGCGGTCAAGGCAGGCCGTATCGAATTCCGCGACATCAATTTCGAACCCGAGGCGCTCTCCGCCTTCGGCGCCTCGCTGGAGGATATCCGCCGGCGTCTGCATGCGACCGATGCCGAAGGACGGCTGCTGGTCGGCGCCGATGTGGCGATCGCGGTCTGGCGGCTCACGCCGGGCGAGGAATGGCTGGCGAGCCTGTTCGGCAACCCCATCGCGTTGCCCCTGACGCGCTTTGCCTATGACCGCTTCGCCGACCTTCTCTATGCCTGGAACCGCCGCAAGTGCCATTGGTAGGCAGCTTGCTCCGACCCGCTCCGTGCATGACGGCGGCTCTTGGCTAGGGCTGCGATACATCTTAAGATATATCTTGACTCCGAACGTGGTCAGCCTTACGTAAGATGTATCGTAAGATACAATTCAAAGGAGCAATCCATGCACAAACACGGTCACTTCGGGCACAGCCATTTCGGCGAGCGCATGTTCATGCATATGGCCGGCAAATTCGGCGGCCGCAGCGGCGGCGGCTTTGGCCCGTTCGGCCATGGCGGCAGGGGCGGCGGACGCGGCGGCCCGGGCGACATGTTCCGCGCCGGGCGCATGCTGGCCGACGGCGATCTCAAGCTGATCACGCTGTCGCTGCTGGCCGATGCGCCACGCCACGGCTACGACATCATCAAGGCGCTGGAAGAGCGCACCAGCGGCATCTACAGCCCGAGCCCGGGCGTGGTCTATCCGACGCTGACCTTCCTGGAAGAGGCGGGCTATGCGGTATCCTCGAGCGAAGGCAACAAGAAGGTGTTTTCGATCACCGAGGCCGGCAGGGCGCATCTCGAAGAGAACCGCGAGATGATCGACAGCGTGCTCGACCATCTCGAGCGCTTCGGCCGCAAGATGGCCGCGGCGCGCGAATGGTTCGGCTGGGGCGACGACAAGGACGAGGGGCGCCGCGGCCGTTCGGAAACGCGGGACCGGTTCCGCGCGCTGCGCCACCGGCTGCGCGCTGCGCTCGGCGACATCGCCGACGCGCCGGAAGACAAGCAGGCCGAGGCGATCAGCATCCTGGAAGACGCTACCGAGGCGATCGAGGCCTTGGCTCGTCGCTAAGACATTCTCATAGGAAGCGCCAAAAGCCCGGATCGCTCCGGGCTTTGCATTCAGTTCGCGATCGGCAAGGGCAGGGGATTATTCCTTGCCGACATATTCGCTGATCAGCTTCTCGTTGCGAGCCTTCTCGATCTTGGCGGTGGTTTCGGCCGCGATCCGCTCGTCGGTGCGGTACTTGACCAGGTTCACCAGGCTGCCGGTGAGCAGCAGCACGCCCATCGCCCAGTAGCCTTTGGTCGAGAGGTCGACCGGCGCCAGCCACAGCGACAGCGCCAGCATGAAGTAGGCTGCGCCCACCGACACGGTGTTGAACAAAATGTAGGTCTGATTGCCGTTCATCGTATTGCTCCTTGGATTTGGTCTGTTTCGGAAACAGCGGGTTCAGTTCAGGGATTTGAGGCGCGCCAGAACATCCTCAGCGCGCACCTTGGTGGCCGATCCGTGACCTGCTTCGGCGAGGCGCTCACGGATCGCCTCGTGGCGCAGCTCGCCGTCGATCTCGTCGAGGATGCCGGCTTCCTCGAACGGGTCGCTGCTTTCCTTGATGCGGGCCAGCAGTTCCTCCGCGTCGTTGATGCTCGCGGTGCGGCCGATCGAACGGTTGAGGCGCGACTGCGCCTTGCGTTCGACATCGATCGCCCGGGCCGAGATCATGCCCTGGTTGAGATCGATGATGCGGCGATGCGCCTGTTCTACGGACAGACGCATCCGCAAGGTCTTCTCACTCAGGCTTTTGACCGTGGCGCGACGGACCTCGCGCTCGTTCTCGAGCTCGGCGATCGCGGAAGCGCCGCCTTCGGCAAGCGCCTGGTTGTTGGCCGAGAGCGCGCTGAGGGTACGGGTTTCCAGATCGGCGATGCGGCGGTCGAGCTGGTCGAGGCTGGTCTGCTCGGCACGCTGGCGCACGATCAACGAGGCGAGCGTCTGCTTGGCGGCGGCGAGTCCCGCCTCCGCGTCGCGGATGCGCTGGGCCAGAAGGTCGATCGCAAAACGATCCTTCAAATTGTCCTCGGCCCGTGCGCTGGCGCCGTCCAGCAATGTCTTGATCAGGCTAAGCATGGTCTTCTCCCTGTTTGCGTGAACGTTGTTCACAAACTCAACGTAACAGGAAATGAACATTGTTCAAGAGGTATTTTGAACGCTGTTCATGAGGTGCCGGACATGGTAAACGCAGGCAAATGGAATGAATCCGGGCCGACGAGCGGGTCCGAATACAAGGACAGGAAGAGCATGGCGCTGGACAAGGAAGAGATGAGCGAGAAGGTGCTCGCCATTGCCGAGGCGCTGCTCAACGAGGGCGGGGCCGACAATCTGAAGGCGCGCACCATCGCCGAGCAGGCCGGCATCTCCGTCGGATCCGTCTATAACCTCTTTGCCGATCTCGACGAGGTGCACCGCGCCGTCAACATGCGGCTGCTCGACCGGCTCGGCGCGACAGGTCTGGCGGCCATGGCTGATCTCGAAAGGCAAGGGGTGACGGATGTCCAGCACCGCATCCTGGCGATGGCGGCGGCCTATGTGCGCTTCGTCGAGGCCCATCCCGGCAGTTGGCCGGCGGTGCTTGCCTTCAACCGCCGCCGCGCGACGCGGCCCGGCCCCGACGCCTATGACGCGCTGCTCGACGCACTCTTCGACATCGTCGCCGGCGTGCTCAAGGCAGGCGATTTCGGCCTCGACGACGACCGCCGCGCGCTTGCGGCCCGGACATTGTGGTCAAGCGTGCATGGCATTGTGACCAGCGGCTATGTGGCGAATTCGGACAGCAGGCAGGCCGAGGAGATCTGGCATCAGATCGAGCTTCTGGTCGGCGTTTTCGTCAAGGGGCTGGAACACGGCGGCGCATTCGCGCATGCTGACACAAAGCCTGCGTAACAAGGGGCGCCGCCAATCCTTGGTGCCCGCGTGAATGGGAGTTTTGAAAATGTCTTTTCTGAAGAAGCTTTTTGGTGGCGGCGGTAGCGAAGCAACGGAGACCGGCAGCGCCAAGCCGGCCAAGCAGGTCGAGCACAAGGGATTCCTGATCAGCGCGACGCCCTACAAGGCCGAGGGCCAGTACCAGACCTGCGGCGTCGTCTCGAAGGAAGTGGATGGTGTGATGAAGGAGCACCGCTTCATCCGCGCCGACCGTTTCGCCGGGCTGGACGACGCCGTCGACATTTCGATCAAGAAGGGCATCCAACTCGTCGACGAGCAGGGCGAGCGGATGTTCGGCTGAAGGTACTTCGGCTGCGCCGGCCAGCTTCTCCTTGATCAGAACGCGACCTTGTCGCCGCCCTTGAGCTGCAGGATCTGCCGCGCCTCGTCGGGTGTGGCGATCGAGGCGCCGAGGCCTTCGATGATCTGGCGCACCTTGGTCACCTGTTCGGCGCTGGAGCGGGCGAGCTTGCCCTTGCCGATCCATAGCGAGTCCTCCAGGCCGACACGTACATTGCCGCCCAGCGCAATCGCTTGCGTGGCGATCGGCAATTGATGGCGGCCGGCGCCGAGCACCGACCAGTGATAGTCGTTGCCGAACAGGCGGTCGGCCGTGCGCTTCATGTGCGCGACGTCCTCCGGGTGTGTGCCGATGCCGCCCAGGATGCCGAACACGCTCTGGACGAAGAACGGCGCCTTGACCAGGCCGCGCTCGACGAAATGCGCCAGCGTGTAGAGATGGCCGATGTCGTAGCATTCGATCTCGAAGCGCGTGCCGTTGTCGGCGCAGGTGCGCAATATGTGCTCGATGTCGCCAAAAGTGTTGCGGAAGATGCGGTCGCGGGAGGATTCCAGATAGGGCCGCTCCCAGTCATGCTCGAAGGTCTTGAAGCGCTCCAGCATCGGGAACAGCGCGAAATTCATCGAGCCCATGTTGAGCGACGCGACTTCGGGCGCGAATACCTTCGCCGGCCTGACGCGTTCCTCAACGCTCATCGTCGCCGCACCCCCGGTGGTGATGTTGACCACGCAGTTGGAGCGCTGCTTGATGACCTGCAGGAACGGGGCGAACGCCTCGGTCGACTGATCGGGGCGGCCGTCGACCGGGTTGCGGGCGTGAAGGTGGACGATCGCAGCACCCGCTTCGGCCGCCTCGATGGCGGCAGTGGCGATCTCCTCAGCCGTCACCGGCAAATGCGGCGACATTGACGGCGTATGGATCGAGCCTGTGACCGCGCAGGTGATGATGATCTTGTTCTGGTTCGCCACTTTTGGTGTCCTGACTTCGTTGTTGGACTGCGCCTATTTGACTGCGCCAATTTAACCGCGCCTTGCGTGATGCCGGAAATGAACTGCTTCGACAGCACGATGTAGACCAAGCTAATCGACAGGTGCCGCCAGTGTCAGCCCGGTGAACAGCACCCCCAGTCGGTGGTGAATTCGCCGACGAACACGGTCAGCCCTTGCGGCAGTGTCTTCAAATTGTCGGAGGTGATCAGGACCAGGGGGAAGAAAAAGTCGTTCCAGATGTTTGCGCCGGCGGCGGGCGCATCGCTGTCGGTGCGCAGGAGGATATCGGATCGCGCTCGGCGCCGTGAGGCTGATCCTGCGCGAGGGATGACATCCAGCCGTGGTGCTGCCGCCGCTGTAGCGCGGGCGAAAATGCAAAAAGAGGCAGGCGCTGGCGGGCGCCTGCCTCTTTCATTTCCGGCACCAGAATTAGGCCGCGGCGGCGACCTGGTCAGCCGTGGCGGCGGCGATCGCGTCGACCTTGGCGGTCGCCTTGGCGAGCGCGGCGGTGACGGCGTCGGCGCCCATACCGACACCCTCGACGCGGATGATTTCGACATCAGTCATGCCGAGGAAGCCGAGCACGCTGCGCAGATAGGGAACCGCATGGTCCATCTGCACCGCGGCGCCTTCGGAGTAGATGCCGCCGGAAGCGAGCACGATATAGACCTTCTTGCCGTTGACGAGGCCCTTCGGGCCGTTCTCGCCATAGGCAAAGCTCTTGCCCGAGCGGGCGACGTGGTCGACCCAAGACTTCAACGTCGAGGAGATGTTGAAGTTGATGAAGCCGGTGGCGAGGATCACGGTGTCGGCGGCGAAAAGCTCGTCGAGGACGGCGTCGGAAACGCCGACGACCTCTGCCTGGCGCGCGGTGCGGGCTTCGGCCGGCGTGTAGATGCCGGTGGCGTAGTCGGGGTCGATATGCGGCAGCGGATTGGCGACGAGATCACGCACGACGAGCGTGTTGGAGGGATCGGCGGCAAGCAGCTTCTGAGCAAGATCCGTGGCGACGCGGGTCGAGTGCGAAGCGGCGCCGCGCGGGCTGGAAGTAACGAGAAGAATAGACATGGCGGTGTTCCCTTGGGGTTGGATTGAACTTTCCCCGCCAATATGGGATTGCCGCCATATCAGGATAATGGGTATAATATGCATACAACCCATCAATAAAATGGATGGCCAAGCCATGCAACCAAACCCGACCCTGGATCAACTCCAAATCCTGGTGGCGGTGGCCGACACCGGCAGCTTCTCGGCCGCGGGGCGCAAGCTCAACCGGGCGCAGTCGGTGGTGAGCTATGGTATCGCCAATCTCGAAGCGCAGCTCGGCCTGAAATTGTTCGAGCGCGAAGGCGTGCGCGAGCCGCAGCTGACGGATGTCGGCAAGGCGATGCTGGAAGATGCGCGGCGCATGGTCGGCGTGCTGCAGCGCATCCGCTCGCGCGCCGACGGCTACCGGCAAGGACTGGAAGCGGAAGTGGCGATATCGGTCGACGTGGCGCTGCCTTCGCCGGCGCTGGTGCGTGTGCTCAAAGCCTTCGAGGCGCAATTCCCGGCGGTCATGCTGCGGCTTTATATTGGCTCGCTCGGCCTGATTGTCGATCAGGTCGTCAACGGCCAGGCGGATCTTGGCTTCGGCGGCCTGCAAGGCGATGCCGATGTCAATCTGCTGCGCATCGGCTTCATCTCGCTGGTGCCGGCTGCCGCACCCGATCATCCGCTCGCGAAGCTGCCGAAGCCGGTCGGGATCGAGGATCTGCGCGAGCACATCCAGCTTGTCGTCACCGACCAGTCGGAGCGGACGCGCGGCCGCGACTATGGCGTGTTTGCCTATCGCACTTGGCGGCTGACGGATTTGCGCACCAAGCACGCGCTGATGCGCGAGGGGCTTGGCTGGGGCGGCCTGCCGCGCTGGCTGATCGCCGACGACCTCGCCAGCGGACGGCTGGTCGAGCTCGATCTCGAGCCTTACCGCGAAGTCCGTTCGCCGATGTACGCCATGCACCGCAACGACCGCAGCCCCAAGCCGGCAGCGACTTGGCTGATCGATGAGTTCAAGCGGCAGCTTGGCTGCTTCAACGAGACGGAGCCGGGCGTATGGACGGAAGAGGGGCCGCAGACAAGCCGTCCATGAGCGCGATCAGCGCCGCGCGGTAATCCGCGGCGGATCCACCGGCCTCGATAGCCAGAGCCGCCCGGTCGAAGGCTGCCGCCAGTAAAACGGTCAACGCCTCGGCCGGCAATCTGGTCATCGGTTGCGCGCGCATTGCCGCGATCAGGCCCTCGCGCAGCGAGCGGTTGCCATGGCGGTTGTCGATCTCGTCCATGGCGGCGCGGCCGAGTACGGCCGGCCCGTCAAGCAGCAGAAGCCGCGTGCGGCCAGGCGCTCGCATTGCCTTGAGATAGGCGTCCGATCCGGCGATCAGCGCCTCGCGCGCGGATAGCGACGGTGCGGAGGCTTGGTCGATCTCCGCCGCCACGGCCGCTGCTTCCTGCTCGACGACTGCGGCGAACAGCGCCTGCTTGTCGGCGAAGTGATGGTAGAGCGCGCCACGCGTCACGCCGGCCTCGGCGACGATCTCAGGCGTGCCGGTCTCGACATAGGATTTTCCCGTAAACAGCTTTCGCGCCGCACGGATCAGATCGGCGCGCGTCGCCTCGGTGCGGTCACGGTTGGAGCGACGTCCGGACTCTTGTTGCATACATGCAGCCTGTATGTTATTTGCACTTACATACAGACTGTATGTTGGATGAGAGGAGAAGGAAAGATGAAGACGACCAGCTATTATCCGGTGCTGATGACGGACGATGTCGCAGGCACTGCGGACTTTTATGTCGAGCATTTCCGCTTCAGGCCGCTCTTCGAGAGCGACTGGTATGTGCACCTGCAGTCGGCCGAGGACCGGCGCGTCAATCTCGGCATCGTCCAGGGCGACCATGAGACAATCCCGGAGGAGGGACGCGGACGTATGTCGGGCCTTTTGATTAATTTCGAGGTCCGCGATCCCGACGCCATCTATGAGCGGGTCGCCGCCGCCGGCCTGCCCGATCCTGCGCAGCTTGCGCGACGAGCCGTTCGGCCAGCGCCACTTCATCACCAGGGATCCGAATGGCGTGCTGATCGACGTCGTCAAGCCGATCCCGCCAAGCGAGGAATTCCTGGCGCAATATGCCGAGGGCGTGGCCGGAAGCTAGCCAGCGAGGCTTAGCTCGTCCGCGCTACCGGCGTCACCATAACCTGGCTGACGCCGGTGCGGCGAACGACCGTGCAGAGCGTCTCGCGGCCGATGCGTTCGGCATCGAGCATGCGCACGAGGTCGTCGACGCCGGTCACCGGCCGGCCGTCTATTGCCGCGATGATGTCGCCTTCCTTCAGTCCGGCCTTGGCGGCCGGGCCGTCCTTTTCGACGCTGCGCAGGCGCACCGCCGTGTTCGTCGTGACCTGCGACAAGAGTGCTGCCCGGCGCGGCAGGTTGGTCGTGTCGGCGGAAACGCCAATGAAGGCGCGGCGCACGCGGCCGAAGCGGATGATTTCCGAGATGACGAAATTGGCAGTGTTGGAGGCGACCGCGAAGGCGATGCCCTGCGCGCCATGGATCATGGCGGTGTTGACGCCGATCACCTCGCCCGCCGACGACACCAGCGGTCCGCCCGAATTGCCGGGATTGAGCGCGGCATCGGTCTGGATGACGTCATCGATCAGCCGACCGGTCGAGGCGCGCATCGAGCGGCCGAGCGCCGAGACGACGCCGGCGGTGACGGTCCATTCGAAACCGAGCGGATTGCCGATCGCGATCGCGATCTGGCCGCGGCGCAGCCGCTTGGAATCGCCGAGCGGCGCGACGTCGGCGAAACTGCCATCGGCGCGCACCAGCGCGATGTCGGTGTCGGGGTCGCGGCCAAGCACATGGCCTTCGCGCGAGGCGCCGTCCGGCATGGTGACGCGCACGGCGCGCGCATCGCCGACGACATGGAAATTGGTGACGACCAGCCCGTCCTGCGCGATGACGAAGCCGGAGCCGTGGCCGCCGGCGCCGATGCGTTCGATGCGGCAGACGGCTGGACCGATGCGGTCTACGGCGTCGGCAACCGATGCCGAATAGGCATCGAGCAGAATGTCGTCAGATGGAAGTTTTTCGGCTGCGAAAGCCATCGGCGTATTCCCGTGTGGAATGATGTTTTTCCTTGGCGCGTGTCGTTGCCCCAAAACCGCACAGCACTTTTGGACGACACGCACTATATGTGCGGAGCGGGCTCGACAGCCGCGACCTGACCATGTGGCCAGTCCGGCCGGTGACTAGCCGTCAGGCGAGTACCCCCGATGTGGCAACGGAGCGATATCTGGGTCACCGAACCCAGGAGACAGTCTTATGAGCAACTTCAATCTCAGTGCCTTTTCGAACGCAATCGCCGATGTCGCGTCCACCGCTGCCCCCGCGCTGGCGAGCTTCGTCACGCACCACCACCGCACTGCGAGCTCCTTCCACTGGCGCGATGGCTATTTCGTCACCGCCGAGGAAGCGGTCGAAGCCGGCGAAGAGATCGAGTTGACGCTGGCTTCCGGTGAAACCGTCAAGGCGGAACTCGTCGGCCGCGATCCGTCGACGGGCGTCGCCCTGCTGAAGCCGGCTTCCGCCGCTGCCGGTTTGCCGCAACTCGCCCAGGCCGGCGCCGTGCGGCCCGGCAATCTGGCGATCGCTGCAGGGAACAGCGATGGCGCCGCGCTTGCGGTGTTCGGCACGATCGGCGAGGTCGGGCCGGCCTGGCGCTCAATGCGCGGCGGCACGATCGACCGGCGCATCAACCTCGCCATCAACACCGGCGGGCGCTTCGAGGGCGGGCCGGTGCTCGACGCCAAGGGTGGCTTGATCGGCATGCTTTTATTCGGACCGCGCCGGCGCGTGCTGGTCATGCCTTACGAGACGATCGAGCGCGCTGTCGCGACGCTGCGCGAGAAGGGTCATGTCGCGCGCGGCTATCTCGGCGCCGGGCTGCATCCGATCCGCAATGGCGACACGAAAGGCGCCATGGTGATGAGCCTCGACGACAGCGGCCCGGCCAAGGCCGCCGGCCTGCATGTCGGCGACATCATCGTCGCCTGGAACGGCGAGGCCGTGGATGGCCCGCGCGAGCTGATCCGCAAGCTCGGGCCGGACAGCGCCGGCACAGCCGTGACGATCGGTGTTTCGAGCGGCGGCGCTGAACGCGACGTGTCGATCACCATCGGCGAGAAGCCGCTGAGCTGAGAGGGCTGATGGCAAACAGCGCGGCACAAGTGATTGCACGACCGGAACCGTCAGCCCATCGGCTGACCGTGCTGGTGGCGCTCGGCGATGCCCAGCGCGCCGAGCAGCTTGCCGATGCGCTTGCCGCCAGCGACGATCTGCTGCCGGTATTGGCTGGAAGCGGCGTCGGCCAAATGGCGGATGTCGCCATCGCCGATGAGGCCGGCCTGGAAAGCAGGGTCGTCAGTTCGGCCACGCCTATTGTCCTCCTTTCGCACCGTGTGGGCGGCGAACGGGTGGCAGACAATGTGTTGGCAGTGCTGCCTGTCTCCGCAGATTGCCTGCTGATCGCCGCCGCAGCGCGTCTCGCCGCCTCCGGCTATCGCATCGACAGGGCTGGGCGGTCAGAGGTCGCGCATGGCGATTTCCATGACGGGCTCGCCGAAGAGGATGTGCCGGACGACAACCAGGCGCGCCCGGCTTTGTCGCCGCGCGAAGCGGAAGTGCTGGCGCTGCTCGCCGAAGGCGCGCCGAACAAGGTCATCGCACGGCGGCTCAACATTTCCGTGCACACGGCGAAGTTTCATGTGGCCGCCATCCTGATCAAGCTCGGCGCCGCCAACCGCACCGACGCCATCGCGATCGCCATGCGGCAAGGATTGGTATTGGTCTGACCCTGTCCGCGCACGACGTTGCGTAATCCCGGTCCGCCGCCTTCGGCTCTTGCGCCAAGTGTGTCGCCCGCGCAAGTTGCCCCCGAATTGAAGAGGGAGGCGAGACATGTCGCTCAAGGGAAAGACACTGTTCATCTCGGGCGGATCGCGCGGCATCGGGTTGGCGATCGCGCTGCGCGCGGCGCGCGACGGCGCCAATGTGACGATCGCGGCCAAGACCGCCGAACCGCATCCGAAGCTGCCGGGCACGATCTACAGCGCGGCGGAAGAAATCGAGCGGGCCGGCGGCAAGGCGCTGCCGGTGCTTTGCGACATCCGCGAGGACGTCCAGGTCGCCGATGCTGTGGCAAGGACCGTCGCGCGGTTCGGCGGCATCGACATCTGCGTCAACAATGCCAGCGCCATCCAGCTCACCGGCACGCTGGAGACCGACATGAAGCGCTACGACCTGATGCACCAGATCAACACACGCGGCACTTTCCTGGTTTCCAAAATGTGCATTCCGCACCTGAAGCTGGCCGAGAACCCTCACATCCTGAATCTGGCGCCGCCGCTCGATATGAAGGCCAAGTGGTTCAAGAACCATGTCGCCTACACAATGGCCAAGTTCGGCATGTCGCTGTGCACGCTTGGCATGAGCGCCGAGTTCGCTGGAGCTGGCATCGCTGTCAATTCGCTATGGCCGATCTCGACCATCGATACGGCTGCGGTGCGCAATCTTTTGGGCGGCGCCACGGTGGCTGCGATGAGCCGCTCGCCCGACATCATGGCCGACGCCGCGCATGCGATCTTCCTGCGTCCCTCGCGAGAGGCGACCGGCAATTTCTACATCGACGAAGAAGTGCTGCGCGCCGAAGGCGTGACGGACTTTTCGATCTATGCGCCAGGCGCGACCGATCAGCTCGCGGGCGACTTCTTCGTCCCCGACGAGGTGTTCGCGAACTCGCAGACGAGGGTAAAAAGGATCTACTGACGGACCGGGTCCGCCTCAATCCACCTCGGCCTTCTTACCCTTGGCGAGCGCCATGACACGGTCGATATAGGCCAGCATCAGGGCCGAGACGACGAAGGCGAGATGGATGATGGTCAGCCACATCAATTGGTCGGTCGTATAGGACACAGAATTCAGGAACACCTGCAAAAGGTGGATGGAGAAATCGCGACGATGGTCGAGGCGACCTTGACCTTCAGCGAGCCGACATCGATCGTTCCCAGCCAATGGACCTCGCCGTCCTGCTCGTCGAAGCGGCTGACGAAATTCTCGTAGCCCGAGATGATCACCATTACCACCAGCGAGGCGACAAGCGCGGCGTCGATCAGACCAGCATCTTCAGGATCGTGTCGGTGTCGCCGAGCGTGAAGGCGCTCATGACGAACTCGTAGAGCTTCTTGCCGAAGGACAGCGCGTAGAGCGCCAGCGCCACGCCGAGCCCGAGATAGAAGGCGACCAGCAGCCAGCGCGAGGCCAGGATGACGGATTCGATGGCGAGTTCGAGACGTTTCATGAAGGCTCCGGTTAGATTGCGGTATTTCACCGTTGCACCGAAACGGCGAACCGCTCTATCTCTTTGCTTTGACGCAATTGCGGACGAAAGGCTACGGCGAAGGCGCCGAGCCTAACCGCCTTTCCTGGAATTGCTCTGGGCCGTATTTCGGCCAGATGAAGCTGGTTTTCAAGACAAAAAGCCCCGCCGGGGAGGGGACCCGGCGGGGCTCAGTATGTCCCGCTGGAGTCGGGACAGGGCAGGGAACGCCCTGTACGAAATCTGGGTGCCGCAATGCGGCGATTCAATGAGCAGGCCGGGTCGAGCGGGACAATTCTTCTTGAGGCGGCAAGGAAAAGGCCCGTCCGAAGCGGGCGGGCCTTCCTCTTGCGCGCTGATTTCGAGGATCCGGGCAGGATCTTGAAATCAAACGCTCATTGTTGCTCGCTGTTGCTCGCCACCGGCGCCACCAGCGAGGTGATGCGGCGGATAGCGACACGCCGGTTCTCGCGGTTCGGTCCGGGCGTGTTCACCTTGAGATATTCCTCGCCATAGCCCTGCGTCGTGAGGTTCTCGGCCGGGATGCCAAAGGCGTTGGTGAGCGCCTCGGCCACCGCCTCGGCACGCCGGTCCGACAGCGCGAGGTTCGCGTCCGGCGTGCCGACGGCGTCGGTATGGCCCTCGATCAGGAAGGTTTCCGCCGGGTTCTTCTTCAGAAGCTTTTCCATGGCGGTGGCCACGCCTTCGAGCTTCTGCACTTCGGTGTCGGAGATCGTCGCCGAGCCGAAGTCGAAGTTCAGCGTGTCGAGATCGATACGGCGGGCGATGTCGCGCACGCGGGCCGAGCGCTTGACCTCGTCGATCGAGTAGAGGCGCTGCACCCTTTCCACAGGTGGCTGTTCGAGGAAGGTATAATATTCGTCCGGATCCTCGACTTCCTCCGAATCCAGGATGTAGTCCCGGCGCGGGATGTCGAGCCGCATCGGTGGCAGGTCGTCGCCGGGATCGCGCCACTCGTCGACATCGTTATAGTAGCGCTCGTCGACATAGCTCAGCACATATTCGCGGCCATCCGATGTAATGCGCGATCGCCGGATGACGTCGCCATTACGGTTGCGGATGGTGATGACCCTAACGCCGTTGTCGCGCTCCACGATTTCGCGGGTGCGGCCGTCCGAAAGATCCTCGTAGTAAACATCCCTGGCGCCGCGGGTGATGCGAGGAGCTTCGTTGCTTTCCACGAATGTCTGGTTGTTGAACTGAAGGATCACCCGGTCACCGAACTGCTTCACCACGTCGGCGCCCTGCGGCCGGCGACGCTCGCGGACAACCTGCTCGGGCGTAAGCTCGATCCGCTTGCCTTTCTCCTGGTCCACGGGGACGATCTTTTCGGGCTTGATCGCCTGCTGCGCCGACTTGTCGTCGGTGGGCGGCGGTCCCTGATCGACTGGAGCCGGCCTCTGCGCCTGCTCGCCGCCTTGCTGCTGTCCGGCCTGATTGCCGCCTTGCTGCTCGGCTTGATTACCGCTCTGTACAGCGCCGGCTTGGCCAGTCTCGTTCTGGCTGGCCGGCTGGCGGCCCTTGTGCCTGCGCATGGCATCCTTCTGGCTGTCGAGGACAGGTGCCTCGTTCGGGTTGGCAGGCGCCGCGCCCTGCGCGGCATTACCGCCGCTTTCGGGCTGGTTGTTGTTGGCAGGCTGATTGTTGGCCGGCTGTTCACCAGTGGCAGGCTGCTGCTGCCCGGTTGCGGGCTGCTCGGTCAGCGGTTTCTTGGCCTGCCTCTTGTTCTGGTTCGAAGGCTGTTCCTGTTGAGCCGGCGCCTGCTCGGTCTCGGCAGGTGCCTGCGCGGTTCCGGGAACCGGCAGCGGCTTGAGCTTGCGAGAACCCTGGCCTGCTGGCGTCTGTTCGGCAGGGGTCTGGCTTTGCTCGGCAGGTTGCTGGGCCTGCTTGCGCTGCTTGCCGGGCTGGTTGTCATTTGCCGGCTGTTCTGACGGCTGTTCCGCGGGTGCGGCTTCCTGCTGCTGCTGATTGAGCTTCTTCTTGCGCAGTTGCTGCTGGTCGGGGGCGGCCTGCTCGGCCGGAGCCGTCTCGCCCTGCTGCTGATTGAGCTTCTTCTTGCGCAGTTGCTGCTGGTCGGGGGTGGCCTGCTCGGCCGGAGCCGTCTCGCTTTGCTGCTGTTGATTGAGCTTCTTCTTGCGCAGTTGCTGCTGGTCGGGGGTGGCCTGCTCGGCCGGAGCCGTCTCGCTTTGCTGCTGTTGATTGAGCTTCTTTTTGCGCAGTTGTTGCTGCTGGTCCGGGGCGGCCTGCTCGGCCGGTTGCTCAGCCGGCGCCGACTCGACCTGCTGGTTGCGCTTCTTCTTACGTGGCTGCTGCTCTTCGGTTGCAGGCTGACCGCCCTGATCGGCTGGAGCCGCCTCGGTCTGCTGCTCGCGCTTCTTCTTGCGCGGATTGAACTGCTGCTCCTCAGTTGCAGGCTGGCCGCCCTGTTCGGCCGGGGCCGACTCGGTCTGCTGTTGCTGGTCGCGCTTCTTGCGCGGCTTGAGCTGTTGCTCGGCCGGTGCAGCCTCATCTGACTGGCCGGACTGCATCTGTTGCAGCTCCTGCCGCTTCTTGCGCGGCTTCTGCTCGGTCTCGGCAGGTGCTGCTTGTTCGGTGGCGGGCGCCGATTCGCTTTGCTGCTGCTGTTCGCGCTTCTTTTTGCGCGGCTGCTCGGCTCCGCCCTGTGCGCATTCCTCGGCCGACTGGCCTTCGGCGCAAGCGGCCTGAGCCAGGACGAGCGGCGCGCCGTGCAGGCCGCCGGAAGTGACACCCCCCTGCAGCGGGTACGCGCCCAACGGCGCGGATGCCATAAGCAGGCCGATTGCCGTGCCCGCCAGAATCCGTGGTTGGCGTTTCATATCGATTTTCTCCTAGTGGGGTCCCATCCCTGCCCAAACTTTCGTCAACCGCAATTGGTTCCGCCGAGCATTGGCGCCAGCCAAGGATGCCTGGCCGGCCTTTTGAAGGCAATTTCGTGTTTTTCTAATGTTGATACTGGGTCACCCGTCACCGCACGCTTGACCAAAAGGCCGCGGAGGGCCAAATCGAGCAAAATGACCGCGCCATTCTGGAAAACGAAGACGCTTGAGGCGATGACCCCGGCCGAATGGGAATCGCTGTGCGACGGCTGCGGCAAATGCTGCCTGTCGAAGCTCGAGGACGAGGATACGGGCGAGATCTTCTGGACAAGCGTCGGCTGCCGGCTGTTCGACGCCGGGACCTGCCGCTGCTCCGACTATGCCAATCGCTTGGCGCGCGTGCCTGATTGCGTCGGCCTGACGCCGCAGAATGTGCGCACCATCACCTGGCTGCCAAAGACCTGCGCCTATCGGCTCATCGCCGAGGGTCATGATCTCTACTGGTGGCACAGGCTTGTTTCGGGAAGTGCTGCGACCGTGCACGAGGCCGGCATTTCGATCCAGGGCCGGGTGAAGGCTAAGGAAACCGATCTGGCCGAGCCGGACGACTACTTTGACTATATACTTGACGACGAACCGTAACTGGTCCGCATCTGGATGACGAACCCTGATGGGTTCGCATCTGGATGATGAACCGTAAGGGCGCGCTTTTTGACGGGGAACGATGAACCCTGCGGGTTCGCGTTTAGAACCCTGACGGGTTAGCGTTTTGGCACGAGCGACGAACCCTGACGGGTTCGCGCTTATATGAACCGGACATGAATGGCCGGTTCGCGGAAGGTTCAGACGCAAAAAGGCATTTTCCAATCATTGGTTCTACGAGCGACAGCCCACAATAAGGAGAGAAGACGATGTTCAACACGATCAAGACGGCAGCCCTTTCGGCCCTTGTCGGGCTTGGCACTTTGGCCGCCATTCCGGCGCATGCGGATAGCCTCTATCTCGGTTTCGGGGACAGGCACGACCCGCGTTTCGGCATCTATACCGGCGATGATGACGGCTATCGCCGCGACTGGCGCCGCGACCGCGACTGGCGCAGCTGCTCGCCGGACCGCGCGCTCGACAAGGCCGAGCGCATGGGTCTGCACCGCGCCCGCATCGTCGACATCAGCCGCCGCACGGTGAAGGTTGTCGGCCGCCAGTATGGCGACCGCGTGGTGGTGGTGTTCGCCAACGAGCGCGGCTGCCCCATCATCTATCGATGAGGCTGAAAGGACGGTCCTTTGCGAGGATCGTCCATGCGGATGATCCTCTGCGAGGATAGCGGAGCCCCCTCGAGGTGAGGCGCGGCTCGAAAAAAGCCCCGGAGGACCGATCCTCCGGGGCTTTTTTGCGTGTCGGTGGGCTGCGACGCCTGCGGCGCCGACCGACGTTACTTCAGCTCGAAGGTGACCGTGACCTGGACGTTGTAGGAGTTTTCGCCGGCCTGCACCGGGACGGCCGAACGGGCCGCATCGAACGACTTGGCGGCCATCGGCATCGGCGCCGGCGCGACATTCTGGTCGGTGATCTCAAGCACCTTGCCCAGGCTGACGCCGGCCGCTCCCGCAAGCGTCTTTGCCTTGGCCATGGCGTCGGCGACGGCCTTCTTGCGCGCCTCGGTGATCGTCGCCTTCGGATCGTCATTGGTGAAGGTGATGCCGCCACCCTGATTGACGCCGAGCGACACCGCCTTGTCCAGAATCTCGCCCGTCTTGTCGACATTGCGCACGCGCACCGACAGCGTGTTGGTCACTTGGTAGGCGACGAGCTCGGCTTCCTGACTGCCGTCGGCCTTGTTGGTGTAGTTGTAGCGCGGGTTGATCTGTATGCCGGCAGTCTGCAGGTCGCGTTCGGCAATACCTGCGGATTTCATCGCCGCGATCACCGCCGCCATGGCGTCGTTGTTGGCATCGAGGGCTTCGCGCGCGCTCTTGGCCTCGCGCATGACGCTGAGCGATAGGATCGCCATGTCCGGCGCCACCGTCGCTTCGCCTTCGCCGGACACGATGATGCGGGGCGGAGGCTGTGTGTCGGCGGCGCTTGCCAGCGCCGGGAACGCGACCGCGGCAGCGAGCGCGATGGGCAAAAGATGTCTGGTCATGAAAACTCCTCGAAGTCTGCGGTCCGCGGCCCCGGGGCGCATCTGCCTCGACCCGCAAAAGCATCGATTCCCGGCAGTGCGGCGCAAGGGCCGGACCTGTTTCGCGCCATATGGGCGCAGGCCGCTCTACGGCGCGAATATGGGCTGATTTTGGCGTTTTGCGCCAGCGCTTTCGAAAGCCTTGTGCAGACGAGCGAAAAACACTAAGCCAGCCCGCGTGGGGCCTGTAGCTCAATGGTTAGAGCCGGCGGCTCATAACCGCTTGGTTGGGGGTTCGAGTCCCTCCGGGCCCACCATTATCGTTATTTATCAATGGCTTACGGGCAGGTTCGCCAACAGGTTCGCCAAAAGGTTCGCCAAGCATGGGCTTGCGCGTCACAAGACGCACGACTCGATCCATCCCCTGGACCGCCAGCCGAACCTGCGATGCCTCGCGCGAATAGAGTTCGGCATGATCTGTCGTCGTGAGCGGACACATCCATGAGCTGTCTGGTTGAGGCCTCTGCCTCTGCGAGGTAAACGCCCAAGCGACTTTCTCAGTCCGTGCAGCGTCAGCCCTTTCGGAAGCCCGGCGAGCTTGCACCAATGAGCCATGGTCCCGGTCAGGGATTTTGAGGAGAAGGGCTGGCCATAAGCCGTGACCAAGACCGTTTCGCCGCGCTTGTCAGTGGCATCGAGGATTTCGGCAAGCATCGGTGTAATCGGAACGAAAAGCCGCTTGCCTCCGGTCCTGGTCTTATTCTTGGCCTGGGTGATGTCGAAGCCGTCGAACTGACGTTCCTCGCCATCGATCATGACCCTGCGTGTGACCCTCTGGTCCCATCGCAAATCGGCGACATCGCCGCGACGATTGCCCAGCCAAAGCGCGAGGCCATAGCAGGTGCGCGCAGCCGTCCCGAGCGGCCAGCGCTGTTCAAACTTCTGCATTGCTTCGCTTGGCCAAGCCTTCCAGCCTGTGTAGGCGGGACGCCATTCCACAGCTGCGGTGGGATCGATTTCGATCCAATCCAGGCGTATCGCGACATTGATGAGTTTGCGTATCGCGACCAGCAGGTGCTTAGCCTTGTGGGGTGTCGCGATGAAGCGTCCCAGAAGCTCCTCGACGTGCACTCGCCGCAGGTTCTTAACAGGCACGTCGCGCCATGTAAGCGGGTGGTCATCGACAACCCGCAGACCCAGAAATTCCTCGATCAAACGGCTGTTCTTGAATTTCGTACTCTCATCATGGGCGAGCCACTTGACCGATGCCTTCAATCTCTGCTCCGCCGCACCGAAGGTTCCCGGCAAGGCAGCACCCGGCATCGTTACAACCAGCGCTTTGTGGATCTTCCGGCCCTCGACCGCGGCTTGATAGGCTTCCTTGAAACATCCATCGTTCGGGGCGGGCAGCGTCACCAGACGTCCGTTGGCGCGGTAGCGCCACCGCGTCGTTCCATGCCGATCCTTGTAGGAAGACAAGCCCGGATATTTGTCTTTCAGGCGCTGTTCCATCAGGGACCTAGACTATTCTCGATGATGATACGCTTGCAAGAGAAAGTCGACAATATTCTCTTCATCGTCGCCGGGGAGATCGGCGAACGTGGCCTCCAGTTTGAGGCGATTCCAGATTACACGACTATCTATTTTCTTCGGCTTTGGCATGCGGCGGTCAGCGACCATTTGGTCAAATTTGTTACGCCTACTCCGACATAACGAGCGGCCTCTTCACGTGAGAGACCCCGAGGAGGGTAGGGAAGGGAGTCGCTTTTCATGACATCGCCGCCGGCATATGTCCGCCTAGTGCACGGACTTCTGTTCAGAGATCAGGATCTAGAGTGCATCAACCTTCGCCGGAAGGGCGCCGATCAAGCACTGCGGCAAATTGCGGTCTCGGCGTATAAATAGGATGGTTCTGTGTTCAGGTGTTCGAGTCGGGAGAGCGCTACCGCCTTTCCCCCCGGTCAGAGACCATGCGATTTTTCTACAGTGTCGGGCGTGATGGCCTGTCTCGGTGCCGCTAAGACCTGTAGGGAAACGGGAGAGTCTGACCCGAAAGCTATCCACGGCACGTACGGCAGCTTTGCGCCTCAATTCCAGACGCTCAGTTGAGGTTTCGTGTTACCCCAATGCGGACATGGGGATTAACCGCTGCGCATCACCAGGGCGATCCGCTCATTACGGGACAGATCCATGCACACGGCATGGACAATGAAGACGATCTTTTCAGGGGCGGCGAGAAGCAGGTCCACCGCCCACTCTGATCTATCCGGCGAAGGCGTGGACGATGGCGAAGCCCACGCCGACAGCCACGCCCGTACCGAAGGCGTACCATGGCGCGGGCCCCCCGCTTCTAAACCATGGATACCTGAAGCTGTCAGTTCAGCGTCGGTTCGCCCATCGTCTCGGTAAGAAAGGACGCGGCGATCAAATCGTCCGCGTCGATACGTAAAGAGCCTTCGCCGCGCCCGATGATGGCCGCGACCTTCTGGAAGATCTTAATCTCATGTTCGGTGATCCCGGCGTCCCGCATCCTGGTTCTCAGATCGGCGACACGCATCCCGAGCAAACGGGATGTTCCGATTTCTCTATTCGACATTTTGGTAAGTCCTCCTCCCCCCGCCCGTGTCTGTTTCGCCGCCACCCGAATCCGCAGCCTGCCGACAGTCTGGTGTTGCAGTTGAGGAGCATCAGCATGCCCGTTCGTAAGAATCTGCTAATATTATGAATGAATGGTGAATGGCGCGCGGCTGTAGTACGGCCCTTGGTGCGATCGCGGAAGGCAGGCTTATTGTCCGGTCGCGGGCCGGGCCGGAGAGGCAGCGGCTAGGCGGGTACGCTGCAGAGCAAGGCCGCCTGAACGGCGTCGAAGAAGCGACGGACCTCAGCGCGCGCACCGTTTGCGTCTTGGCCCCGTTCGGTCGCGACCGAAAGCAGATGCGTAGCAGTTTCCCGCCAGAGCGTAGCCGCCTCGTCACTCGGAAGGCGAGCAATTGCGTTCGCCACGATTCGAATGGCGGGAAGCTCTCGACTAATTGGGAAGGCATGCACCGACATGGACCGGATGACCCGCAAATGTTCCACGCCGAACCTATCGATCGAAAGGAAATAGAAGCTTAAGGGGGGCGGCCCAAGCCATTCGCCAAGACCGCGTCGCCAATGTTGCCGCTGCCCTTCGCCACGGTTTTGAATCTGAAGCGCGACTCGCTGCCGCATGAAGATAAGCGGAACCTAATATGCGCCGCTGCTTATGCCAAAATGAGTACACGCGGCGCAAATTTCCTGGAAATATGGATGGCAGAGCATCTGCCGGATGCGGTGACCAACGACCCGGCCGCGATAAACGATCTAGCCGACCAAGCGATGGAAGCTGCGGACCGAGAGGGCATCGCGGTAAGCGAGATCTATGAGGAAGTCGGCAGCGTCTTTGAAGTGATCGCGGCGGCGATGCAGCACCGCGATGGCTTGATCGAGACAGATCTCGCCACCTTTGATCTCTTGGCCGGCCGGTTGTCCCGAGAAGCAAACATATCCGAGGAGCAAGCCCACGATCTGGTCGAACGTTTCGGCACCGATTGGGAAGTCCTGCTCAACGAAGCCCATTTTATGAAAGAACTTGAAGGCCGCCTTGGGGAGGTGAAAGAACAGTAGGCGCTGCCCCGGCGGGATTGACCTCTGGGGCATTTAGGAACAGACGATTTTCCCCCGAAAAATCCTCCACGCGATATCGCGATCATCGTATTCCGCTCGCGTAATCGCCCGGGGTCCGAGCCCGAACGCCGTTTGGTTCAGATGCGATCAAAGGTGAAGGATGTTAGAAGGCTAGTGACGAAATTGCTTGCCTTCTCTTTGACGAGAACCTCGGTCCATTCGTCGTTCCCTCGGAGCCTAAGGTCCGTGGAGATGCTGTCTATCGCAGACTCTTCGAGGCGCTTAATATGGGACAAGAATAAAGCCTCGTCGCCTGTTTTATAGATGTCCCGCACGACTAACCGGAGAATTTCCTGGATTGCGATTTGCCACGCGGTATTAATTGTCTGAAGCTCGTTTATTTTGTTTGTCATCGAGATTTCCTCGACCATCTTGGCCTTCGGCCCGCCGCCAATATCCATCTATTCGAAGCGCACATTCCGCCGAAATTAAAAAAGGTCAGGCAGATTTGCCTGACCCCCATTAGTTCTCATGCTTTCACAGTGCCAGTACATCCGTGGTCAAAGGAAAGCTGATCCGATTAGACGGCCTGCAGCTTACCGGCCGACATCTTGCCTGACTTGCTGTCCCGCTCAAGTTCGTAGCCAATCTTCTGGCCCTCAACGATTTCACGCATACCGGCGCGCTCGACGGCAGAGATATGAACGAACGCGTCGGCGCCGCCGTTGTCGGGCTGGATGAAGCCGAAGCCCTTGGTGGAATTGAACCATTTAACTGTGCCAGTGGTCATGATGAACCCTTTCATAGCAATATTGAGCCAGGGCAACGCGAATGCGCTGCCGATTGAAGATGACGATTTTGAAAGAAAGTTCGTTCAGGGCGCGTTGCCAAGCGCGCGATAACCAAAGCTCAGCCAGCAATATCGACGACCAGTTCCTATGCTGCCTTGCCACTTATGTCAACTTTTGGTTTTTCGGGCCCTCGATTGCAACTTATTGATGTGCAGGCGATACGAACTTCGGATTTAGCGTCTCCACCGGAGATCAACCCTGGGGTCGTGAACCTTGTCGAGGTTCCGCCGGATCTGCAAACGCGGGAGGGCAGCGGCATCATACCGTTGGACGACATGGCGCACGACCGGCTGCAAGCTATCGAACGGTTCATCCGCTTGATCCACAGGCAACACCTTCCCGATCCCCCGATTGACCGCGGCTCAGCGCCGGCGCCTCGCTCACATGCTGCGATGCTTGGATGGCCGGGAAGAGCAGGCATCCCATTTTGAAGTCGCGACCGCCTTGTTCGGTCGGCGACTGGTCAGCGCCGCCGACTGGCACGACTCGGCTTTTCGATATCAGACGCGTCGATTAGTGCGCGACGGCTTGAAGATGGTCGAGCGCGGCTATCGCCAATTGCTTCGTGCGCGACGGCGCTTTTCCTGAAGAGAACCCGACGTCGCCTGGTTCACTTTTTGCGTTGTCTGCAGGTCCGGCCTCGATCCTGAAGTGAACGGGAGCTTTGCGGCCATGTCTGTCGTTCAAACCCGCTTGTGCAACGCCTGAAAGCAGACCTATTTTCAGATCGCTGCTTGCCGGTGGTGCTCTTTGCTCAACAGCCGCCTCAACAATCGCCTGGTGCGATGATTGATTTCGATCAGTGCTGGTCCAGGGGCGTCGGTCATCGCTGGGGCGGAACTATCTTCACTGTCCAGGCGGCATCTGTCACCTTTAATACCTCACTTGGTGGACGCGTGGTGAAGAGCCGCGGTCTCTACGGACGAGGTGCCGCTATGAACTTTGTCGACATGGACCTCAACTTGTTGCGCGTTTTCGATGTGATGATGCGTGAAAGAAGCGTCACGCGCGCGGCAACCGAATTGGGCAGAACACAATCTGCTGTAAGTCACTCCTTGGCGAAGCTTCGGTTTCTATTGCAGGATGAATTGTTCACCAGAGATGGGGGCGAGATGCGGCCAACGCCTCGGGCAGTGGAGTTGCTGTCAGACATTTCTGCCGCGCTGGCAACCATCCGTGCCTCGATCGACCGGCATCAGGTGTTCAATCCGGCAACGACCAGACGCAACTTTCGCGTTGGACTTACCGACTACCATGCCATGATATTCATCCCGGGGCTCATTCGAGAGTTTTCGAGGCAAGCTCCTAACGCAACACTGAACGTCATTCCGGCAAACGGGCCCGACATCGGTTCATCGGTCTATTTGAGGCAAGTTGACTGTGCGCTGACGGGAGCGGCAATTCGCGACGACCCCAATCTCTTGAAAGTGGAACTCGGGCAAGATCGGCTATTTTGCGCGGTGTGGAGTGGAAGCAAGATCGCCAAGGGCGGTATGACGCTGGAAGCTTACCTGGCCAGTTCCCACCTCCAGATCTCCGCCGATGGTCAAGCAGAGGGGCTGGCAGATGCCGCCCTGAAGCAGCGCGGTCTGCGGCGCAACGTCGTTGCCACGATCTCGAACTATCTGGTGCTTCCCAGGGCGCTGCGCGGCACCGAACTGATCACCCATTGCGGGGATGCCATTCTGCAGATGCTGGATGAGAGAAGTGAAGTGAGCCTTATCCCGCCACCGCTTCCTATTTCGGATGTCAATGCGTGGCTCATAGTTCACCGTCAGATGGCGAACGATCCGGGGACCAAGTGGCTCCGGGAGGTGATTGTGGACATCTACAAGGAGTCCCAAGCCAGGCGCCGAGCTTCAATCGTCGGCATCGGAGTAGCGGGGCAATCCAAACAATAGCGCCTTAGCCAATTGTCGCTGTCCGCGCCCTCGAACTCGCAGCCAAATCCAAAACGCAACATCCGCATTATGAACAGAGCTCATTTTCGGAATGAGGATAATCAATTTGACGAATAGTTTGCCGTACGTGCAGACTGGACTCAACAAAAACAGGGGAACACCGAAATGAGATCGATGCTTAAGGGTTTGATTGCCGTAGCCATGGCGTGCGCCGCCTCATCGGCGTGGTCCGCAACCCTCGACAATGTCAAGAAGAATGGAGTCCTCACCTGCGGCACAAATTCAGCAACCGCGGGCTTCAGCCTTCCGGACAATGAAGGCAAGTGGATTGGATTCGTCGTCGATTACTGTCGTGCTGTGGCTGCCGCCGTGCTTGGCGACGCGCAAAAGGTGAAGTTCATTCCGTTGACGCCGAAAGATCGCTTCACCGCGTTGCAGTCGGGAGAGATCGACATTCTCGCGCATAACGCAACCTGGACATCCTCCCGCGACATGTCGCTCGGCATTCTTTTCGCTGGCACGTACTTTTACGACGGCCAGGGATTCATGGTGCGCAAGGCCGATAACATCACTTCAGCCAAGGGGCTTGAGGGCGCATCGATCTGCGTCACCCAGGGCACCACAACCGAATTGAACCTTGCCGACTACTTCCGTTCGCAATCGCTCAAATACAGCACGGTTGGGTTCGCCGACGAGGAAGCTGTCGTGAAGGCTTTTGAGGAGGGGCGTTGCGACGTCCTATCCGCGGACACCTCCACCTTGAACGCTTCGCGGTTGCGCATGGCCAAGCCGGACGACAGCATCGTGCTTCCCGAGTTGATCTCCAAGGAACCGCTTGGCCCAGCGGTGCGGCAGGGCGATGATCAGTGGTTCAACGTGGCGAAGTGGACGCTCTATGTCATGGTGGCCGCTGAAGAATTTGGGGTCACCTCGAAAAATGTCGATGCAATGAAATCGTCGGACAATCCGAACATCCGCCGTTTGCTCGGCGTAGAAGGCAGCATAGGCAAGGACATCGGGCTCGGCGACAATTGGCCGGTCGAGGTGATCAAGCAGGTGGGCAACTACGGTGAAGTCTTTGACCGGAATGTCGGCAAGGACTCGCCGCTCAAAATGGAGCGCGGCCTCAACGCGCTCTGGAACAAGGGCGGCATTCAGTACGCTCCGCCAATTCGCTAACAAGACATCGTTGCCGGGCGCTGGCGCATAATCGCCAGCGCCGTTGTGCTTACCCGACAGGACCGGCCATGTCCGATTTGACGCTTTCCGTGCAGCCGGGCAGAAGCCTCTCTTTGCACAATAAGAAGGTGCGAGGCATTTTCTACCAGGTCCTGCTCGCCGGCAGTCTGTTGGCCTTGGCCCTCGGTATCGGCATCCAGACCACCTCGAATATGCGGGCACGGGGGATCCCGCTTTCATTCGGCTTTTGGAATGAGGCTGCCGGCTTCGACATCAATCAGACGCTCATACCCTACGACACGCTTTCTACCTACGGCCAAGCCTTCTGGGTGGGCGTGGTCAACACGCTCTACGTCAGCTTGCTGGCAATCCTGTTGGCAACCTTGCTCGGCTTCGTGGTCGGCATTGCCCGCTTGTCGCAGAACTGGATCGTGGCGAAGGTCGCGACTTCGTATGTCGAGGTCATACGCAACATCCCGTTATTGCTGCAGCTGCTTTTCTGGTACAACGCCGTCCTCAAGCCGCTGCCCGCGCCGAAGTCGTCGATCGAAATTCCCGGCGGCATCTACCTCAACAATCGCGGCCTCATAATTCCGGAGATCCAACTGCATCCGGGAGCGGGGCTGGTGGACCTGGCATTCGCGGCAGCCATTTTCTTCTGCATCGTCTTCTGCTTCTACGCCAAGCGCGCCCAGAGGCGAACTGGCAGGCAACTGCCAGTGCTCTTGGTTAGCCTCGCGACCCTGATAGGGTTTCCCCTCGTCATTTTCCTGGCGGCCGGCGAGCCGGTATCGTTCATAAGGCCGCAGCTGCACGGGTTCAATTTTCAAGGCGGACACCAGCTCTATCCGGAGTTCGCCGCTCTCCTGATCGGCCTGTCGGTCTACACCGGATCCTACATCGCCGAGATCGTCCGTGGTGGCATCCAGGCGGTGCCGAAGGGCCAGACCGAGGCTGCCTACGCGCTGGGGCTCTCACCGGGCAAGACGCTTCGCCTGGTCGTTGTTCCGCAGGCGCTGCGCATCATCATACCGCCTCTGACAAGTCAGTATCTCAACCTGACCAAGAACTCGTCGCTTGCCGTCTTCGTCGGCTACCCCGACCTCGTTCAGATCTTTGCGGGGACGGTGCTCAACCAGACGGGAGCGGCCGTCCAGGTGATGGCAATCACCCTGGCGGTCTATCTCGCCATCTCCATCGTCACCTCGTTGGCCATGAACGCGTTCAACCGGCATTTTGCGATCGTCGAGAGGTGACGCATGACCGATCAATCCTTGCGTCCACCAATTGTCAATCTCGCACTGATGCCGGCGATGTCCGGCCGAGTCCGTTGACCTGGATCAAAAGGAATCTGTTCTCGACGCCTTTCTCAGGCGCGCTGACAATATGCTTTGTCCTCCTTGCGGTGTGGCTGCTGCATCAGTTTCTGAGCTTCGGCATCCTCAACGCGGTCTGGAGCGGCGGCCGAGAGGCCTGCCGTGCGAACCCGGAAGGAGCCTGCTGGCCCTTCATTGCGGAGAAATTCGATTATCTGCGATACGGCGCGTACCCCATTTCCGAGCGGTGGCGCGTTGATCTCACGCAGGCGATCGGGGCCATCCTGATAGCTTGGCTGCTGTGGACGAAGGCTCCGCGGCGCAAATTGGCGGCAATGCTATTTTTCGTTTTCTACCCCGTTGCCGCCTTCGTTCTCTTGCGTGGCGTCGCTCTGCTCCATTTGCCCGTGATTGATACCACGCTCTGGGGCGGGCTCTTGATTACGCTGCTCATGTCGATCGTGGGCATCGTCTTCTCGCTTCCGATCGGGATCCTCCTGGCGCTCGGACGCAGGTCGGACCTCCCAATCGTCAAGGCGGTTTGCCTAACATTCATCGAAGTCGTTCGGGGCGTGCCGTTTATCACTGTGTTGTTCATGGCGAACTTCATGATGCCGCTTTTCGTGCCGGATTACTTGACGCCAGATCGTCTCCTGCGCCCGCTCATCGCCATAGCCTTGTTCTCCTCCGCCTACATGGCAGAAGTTGTGCGGGCCGGTCTTCAGGCGATCCCGAAAGGCCAATACGAGGCGGCGAAGGCGCTCGGCATCAGCTACTTCGACATGATGCGCCTGATCGTACTGCCCCAGGCATTGACGATCGTCATCCCGAGCATTGTCTCGACATTCATCGGCCTGTTCAAAGACACGACGCTGGTTGCCATTGTCGGCATCGCAGACTTCTTGAAGGCCGTCGAAACGGCGCGGGTCGATCCGAGCTGGGCAGGCCCTACGATCTCCTCAACAGGGTACCTTTTTGCGGGGCTGGTCTATTGGGGCTTCTGCTTCGGCATGTCCCGTTACTCGCAGTCAATGGAGCGCCAGCTGGCGCGCGGCCACAAATCCTAGGAACGAACGACGATGCCTCAAGCAGTGTACACTCCGAGAAGGGAAGCACCCGGCGAGTCCGTCGTCGCCGTCGAGCTGCGCGACGTTAACAAATGGTTCGGCTCGTTCCATGCGCTCAAGAACATCAATCTCTCGGTGCCTCGCGGTCAGCGAGTCGTGATCTGTGGCCCATCCGGGTCGGGCAAATCGACCATGATCCGATGCATAAACCATCTCGAGGAGCATCAATCGGGCGAGATCATCGTCAACGGCAAGCCAGTGACACAGGATCTTCGCAAGGTCGACGAAGTCCGCAGCAACGCCGGGATGGTCTTCCAGCACTTCAATCTGTTCCCCCATCTGACAGTGCTCGAGAATTGCACACTTGCGCCGGTGTGGGTGAGGAAGATGCCGCGGATGGCGGCAGAAGAATTGGCGCGCCATTATCTCGATCGCGTCAAGATCGCGGAGAAGGCGACCAACTATCCGGGGCAGTTGTCGGGTGGCCAGCAGCAACGCGCTGCGATTGCCCGTGCCCTCTGCATGAACCCAAGAGTAATGCTCTTCGACGAGCCGACCTCCGCCCTCGATCCGGAGATGGTGAAGGAGGTCCTTGACACGATGGTGTCGCTCGCCGGCGAGGGCATGACGATGCTCTGCGTCACGCATGAGATGGGCTTCGCGCGGGAGGTAGCCGATCGAGTGGTGTTTATGGACCACGGCGAGATCGTTGAGGCGAACACACCACATGAGTTCTTCGCCAATTCCCGATCGGAGAGGGCGCGCCAGTTTCTGGCGCAAATCCTCAAATAGCGACGCCGCAGGCAATGCGGCAAGCGCCACCACAGACTTTTGCGGGCATTACAAATGGCATGTGCAGACACGTCCAATCCGTCGATCGCGGCAGCAAGCGTTGCAGGAGTGGATTTCGACGAAATCCACGACCGCCAGCAATTCGGATCGGTCAAATGGGCCAATCAATGGGATGAGTTCTCCCCGCGGGTCGAGGGCGAAGACCTGCTCTCGCTATGGACGGCGGATATGGATTTCCGGGCTCCGGAAACCATCGTCGCGCGGCTGCGCGAAGCGGCAGATCACGGTATTTACGGCTACACCCGTCGCGATCCGCGCCACTATGAGATCGTGCAATCGTGGTTTGCACGACGCCACAACTGGTCGCCGAAGCTGGAATCGTTGCTTCCCGCGCCGGCGATCATGCCGTCGGTGGCGACGATACTGCGAACCTTCACGAAACCGGGTGACGGCATCATTGTTCAGGCGCCTGTGTACTCGCCCTACTTCGAAGTGGTCCAGGGAAACGGACGGGTTCTGCTTATGAACCGCCTTAAGCTGGAAGACAACAAGTATGAGCTCGATCTCGACGACTTCGAGACGCTGGCGGCAAGCGGCGCCAAGATATTTCTACTCTGCAACCCTCACAATCCTGCCGGAAAAGCCTGGACGCTTGAGGAACTGGCGGCACTGAACGCTATTTGTGAGCGCCATGGGGTTTTGGTCATTTCCGACGACATACACTGTGACATAAGACTGTCCGGCCGACCCCACATTGTCTTCTCCTCCATCTCGGAGGATGCGGCCGAGAAGTCGTTCATCTGCACGGCGCCGACGAAAACCTTCAACTTGGCCGGCATTCCCTCGGCGACCATTTCGGTGGCGAACAAAAAGCGCCGCGACAAGCTTCTTGCCGCGATGCAGGCCTCATTCATGGTGAACGCGAATTTTTTCGGCCGCCTCGCCCTGGAGGTCGCTTACAGTACCGGCGCGCCATGGCTCGACCAACTCACACGCTACATCGCCGGCAACATCGATCTGGTCTGCGAATTCGCCCGCGAACACCTTCCAGGAATTACGCCGATGATGCCCGACGCATCGTTTCTGGTGTGGTTGGATGCGCGCGCGCTCGATCGCCGGGTGGAAGGAGTTCAGCAGTTCTTTGTCAATCGTGCCGGGGTCAATTTGTACGATGGCCGCGTATATGGGCCCGGTGGCGAAGGATTCATTCGCCTCAATGTCGGCTGTCCGCGTTCTCTATTGCGTCGAGGGCTGGAGCGCATGGCTAACGCGCTGGTCTCGTCGTGACAAGGGGCTTAAGCCGGAGTCGGCGAAAGCTCACTTTCTAGCGAATCATCCTCAGACGTCCTCCGGGCAAGTTACTGTCATTGACCGACTTCCGCCCGCCACAAGCGGACAATCTGGAAACGGCCCATTGCCGCCGTTCTGGAGCATGTCTCCGAACGTTCGCAAACGGGGTTAGCTACAATCGACTGTTTGGCGTCACGGGAACGATACGGAAGATCTTTGAGTTTGGCCACGAAAGAGCCAACAAATCAACGATCTTAATTGACCCTCCGGGCCTACCATTAACTTAAGTTTCATTGCATTTTGTTGCTCACTTTGGCCCCGCGAATTGGACTCGAATCCCTCCGGCTCCTCGACAATCGGAAGTTCACAACGCGCCCAGGTGGTGATGAGCTTCGTGATCGTTAACACTTCCTGGACCTGAATCACTAACGACACGCGACCTACAAGGCGGTGTTGGCTGGGCTTATCTTGGCCGCAAGGTTGCCCTCCCATCCTTTTTAACGAGAAGTAGCCCTATCGGCTGAAACGCGAGCGAATGCGCCCCGCAGAAGCGAACCAGCGCTGCCCGATCAGATCGCCATGGTGAAATCACAGGCACTGGCGGACCGCAATTCAGCTCAGATCAGCGTGATCCTGACTTCAATGTTGCCGCTCGTCGCTTTCGAGTATGGACAGACACGATGTGCCTCACCAACAAGGGCTTTGGCGAGATCGAGCTCCACACCAGGCAGGCTGACGTTGAGCCGCGTACTGAGAAAGTAGCCGCTGTCTCCGAGATTGAGATCGACTTCGGCATCGATGCTGACTCCGACCGGCAGCGCGATTTTTCGTTCGCGGGCAACAGATGTGATCGCACTTGCGAAGCTGGTCGACCAGCCGGCTGCGATCAGTTGCTCCGGATTAGTGCCGATGCGCGCCGATCCGGGTGCCGACAGCCTGATGTCCAAAAGGCCATCGGAGCTGCGCGAGGCGCCATTTTCGCGACCGCCGATTGTGGCGATCCTGGCCGTATAGACAACCCTTGCGATCCGGCTCATGGGCGTTCTTTTTGGAGGTTGCTGCGTCTACCCGCAGGGCGGCACAGCGAACTCGATCAGGCATCGACCTCAACTATGGCATCGGCAAAGGCCTGCGGCGCTTCCTGGGGCAGGTTGTGTCCAATACCGCCGGTGACAACGCGGTGCGCGTATCTGCCTGTGAACATTTTGGCGTATGCGCTGGCGTCCGGATGCGGCGCGCCATTGGCGTCACCTTCAAGCGTGATCGTCGGCACGCCGATGACCGGCCCCTGCGCCAGTCGCTCCTCGAACTCGTCGTATTGCTGTTCGCCTTGGACAAGTCCGAGCCGCCAGCGATAGTTGTGAACGACGATCGCCACGTGATCGGAATTGTCGAAGGCAGCGGCGCTTCGCTCGAAGATAGCGTCGTCGAAGTTCCATTGGGGCGAGGCGAGTTGCCAGATCAGTTTTGCGAAATCGCGTGTGTATTGTTCGTAGCCTGCACGGCCGCGATCTGTTGTGAAGTAATATTGGTACCACCATTGCAACTCGGCCTTCGGCGGCAACGGCAGCTTGCCGGCTTGCTGGTTGCCGATAAGGTAGCCGCTCACCGAGACCATCGCCTTGCAGCGTTCGGGCCATAGTGCGGCAATGATGTTTGCGGTCCGGGCGCCCCAGTCGCAGCCGCCAATCGTCGCCTTTTCGATGCCCAGCGCATCCATCAGGGCGACAATGTCAACGGCGATGGCAGACTGCTGACCGTTGCGCATCGTCTCCTCCGACAGGAATCGAGTCGTGCCGTATCCACGCAGGTACGGAACGATCACACGGTGGCCTTTCGCCGCCAGCAGGGGCGCAACATCGATATAGGTGTGGATGTCGTATGGCCAGCCATGCAGCAGGACGACTGGCGGGCCGTCTGCAGGCCCCAGTTCGGCATAGCCGATATTGAGCACGCCGGCGCTGATTTGCTTTAACAGGCCAAACGACGCACTCGTGCCAGGTTTGATTGTTGTGACAGCCGGTTTCGTGGTGCTGGACTGGGCATTTGCGGAGCCAGTCATGGCGAACTGAGCTGTCGCGACCGCGGTGACGGCTGCGCCCAAAAAGAGTCGTCGATCAAGGTCGGTCCGTTCGATCATCTTGTCGTGTCCATTGATGAGTCCCTCTGGTCGGCCAACTATCTTCTGTCGACTGTCATATTAGCCACGTCGACCGTGATTGGCGTGAATGCGTGGTTTGCAACACCCTTGGCGTCATGCAGGTGTACGCGCCGTCGCGTCGGTAATACGAGCCCGTCGAAGGTTTTGGGATCGTCAGCATAGTGTGCGACCGGCAGGTTTCCCGTCACGGCCAGGTTCATCGTGACGTCGATGCCGCCGCGCGGACGCTGCTCACAATGGCAGCTCTTTGCCGGCCTGCTCAGCCACCATGTACGTGGCGTACCAGTCCGGCCAGTTCTCATCACGCTGGCCGCCTGTGCGCTTTTCATGCTCGCCATGAGCGATCGACGCGCGTCGGAGCGCGGCCGCGAGTTCGGTCGACGAGGTGAAGGTTGTCTCGTTCCCGTCGACGCGCCCCGGCAATCGTGCGGTGATCTCCTGAAGCAGCCAGCTGTTGCCGTCCGGATCGCTGAACGAAGCCAGCGAGGCGTAACTGCGCTGCTCCGGATCGGGCCCACTGGTGCGTCCTTCCTTGCCGAAGTGGAACGCTTCGCTGACATCGACACCGTGCTCGATGAGCTCGGAGCGTGCTGTCTCCAAGTCGGAGACGATCAGAAAGAGTCCTGGCTTGTCACCCAGATGAATCGAGGATGGCGAGCCCGGCGGCGTAAGCTGAACGGCGCGAGACCCGTTGCTCCTGATGAAATCGGCGTCAAGTCTCCAGCCCAGGTCGAGGTAAAAGCGCTTGGCGCGATCGACGTCGGAAACAGGGATGACGGCGACCTCGAGCTTCATGTCGACCCCTCGCGCTTTCGGGGTTTCGGTCGCGGCTTCGTTGCGCACCAGAGTAGCACTGCTCATATCAATCTCCTTTCGGTCTCGGTGTTTGCTTCAGTTAACGCGAGGGGATAGGCGCGGACTTCCGGCTCTCGGCAGGCAGTAGCAACCGCTCCACCGAGTGAGTTCGGTTCAGTTGTCGGAGCGACCGGAACGCCGCCCTAAGCTCGGAAGAGAAAAGCTCCGGCTGCTCCCACGCGGCGAAATGGCCGCCTTTGTCGACCTGATGGAAGTAGGCCAGATTGGGGTAGGCGCGCCGGGCCCACGTCTCGGGGGCCTGGTAGGCCTCTCCTGGAAAGATCGTGATCGCCACTGGCAGCGAGATTTCGTTCGTTTTTTCAGGGCCGGCAAAAACGGGACTGCGTCCGCCGCCGTACTCCCAATAAATTCGCCCGGATGAGGTAGCGCTATTGGTCAACCAGTACAGAGTGATGTCGTCCAGCACCTCTTCCGGTGTCTTTTCAGGGTCGCTGTCGTCGTAGGTCCAGCCTGAAAAGCCCGGATGCCCGAGCATCCACGCCGCGAGTCCTGCGGGGGAGTCATGGATGGCGTAGCCGATCGTCTGCGGCCGGGTGCCCATCATCGTAGCGTAGGATCTGTTCCCCAACTTGGCGGCCATGCTGAGCGCGTCGAATGCCGCGCGCTCCTTGTCCGTCAGCCCCGCCGGCGCTGCTCCGCCGCCGGCGAGCGCCGTGGCAATCTCCGGTGGTACGACGGCCGGCAAGTTGACATGGATGCCGAGCAGGCCTGCCGGGGCCAGGCGGCCCATTGCATTCGAAACGGGAGAGCCCCAGTCGCCGCCCTGGGCCACGTATTCCGTGTAGCCGAGGCGCTTCATCAGCTCTGCCCAGGCTCGCGCAATGCGATCAGGCCCCCAGCCGGTGTCCGTCGGCTTGCCGGAGAAGCCGAAGCCTGGCAGCGACGGCAGTACGAGGTCGAACGCGTCTTCCGCGCTGCCGCCGTGCGCCGTGGGATCCGTGAGCGGGTCGACGGTTTTGAGCAGTTCCAGCACCGAGCCGGGCCAGCCATGCGTCATGATTAGCGGCAGGGCGCTCGGATGACGCGAGCGGACATGAATGAAGTGAATGTCTACGCCATCGATCGTTGTCATGAATTGAGGCAGAGCATTGAGCTTGGCCTCGGCCTTTCGCCAGTCGTAGCTGGTGCCCCAATACTCGACGAGCGGCTTGAGCTTCGCGAGCTGTATGCCCTGGGATTGGTCGCTGACCGTCTCGCGATCCGGCCACCGTGTTTCCGTGATGCGCCGGCGAAGGTCGTCGAGTGCCGCTTGCGGCACCTGAGCTTTGAAAGGTCGAATCGAGAGATCTTCGGCCGCATTGGCATGACCCAGGCCGGAAAGGAGGCAAAATCCGACTGCCAGCGCAGCCGCCAGTGTGTGGAGTTTCACGGCTGAACCTCCTTGCCCGAAGCCTCGAACGTCACCGTTTGTGCGGTAAAGACCTTGCCTTCGGGGTCCACGGCCTCGATCAGCACCTTGTGCTGGCCGCGTTTCATGCCCACCAAAATGATGGTCTTGCTCTGACCGTAGTCCGCCCACGCCCAGGGCAGATCGTCGACGGTGATGTGCAGGTGCCCAACCCGCGGGGACACATTGCTCGCGGCGGGTCCGCCCACAGGCAGGATGCGCAAGTTCTCCACCTGGTAGGGGATATACACGACTCCCTGCGCCAACGGACCCGGAAGCGGCTGCTCCACGGTCAGCATAGGCGGGGGTTCCTTTTCGACGGGAACAACCGTGCTCTGGGCGAACGCAACCGTCGCGAACATAGTGCACGCCGCAAATGCGACGACCGTCTTGATGAGCAGGCTCATGGCAGTTTCTCCCTCTGGAGATTCACTACGCAGTTATCGCGAGGCGGCGGATGGCGCACACGCCGGGCGCCATCCGCGACCAACACCTCATGTCTGCAACGTCTTGAATGTTGCGCGCACCTCTTCGGTGAAGATCTTCGGTTGTTCCCAGGCGGCGAAATGGCAGCCCTTCTCCGTGCGGCCGTAATGTAGAAGCTTCGGGAATGCGCGTTCGGTCCAGCTCTTTGGCGCGGTGTAGATTTCGCTGGGGTTCGCGGTCGCGCCGACGGCAATGGTGATGCCCTTAGCGTCGAAGAAGCCGGCCTTCGCCGTTTGCGCGTGTTCCCAATAGAGACGTGCCGACGAGATGGCTGTGTTCGTCAGCCAGTAGAACGTTATGTTATCGAGGATGTCGTCACGGGTAAGGCCTTCCGGCTCTCCATCGAAGGAGCGGGCGATCAGCGCATAGCTGTCCGCATCGTGATCGAGAATCCACGCTGCCAGGCCGGCAGGCGAATCGACGATCCCGTAGAGCGTTTGCGGACGAAGCGCCATCTCGTTGGCGTAGCCCAGGCCGTTCTTGTAGAAAAACGCGACCTGCTCATAGGCACGCTTCTCGTCCGGGCCGAGATCGGCCGGCGGCGGACTGCCAGAGGCAAGCGCTTTCACAATCTCGGGCGGAATGGTCCCCGGCATGTTTGTGTGGATGGCGACCAACTCGGGAGGTGCGAGCAGGGCCATCTGTTCCGTGATGAGTGCTCCCCAATCGCCGCCCTGAGCGACGTAGCGGTCGTAGCCGAGGCGCTGCATCAGCACGATCCACGCCCGCGCGATGCGCGCAGGATCCCAACCGGTTTCGGTGGGCTTGCCGGAAAAGCCATAGCCCGGCATCGACGGGATCACGACATCAAATGCCTCCGCCGCCGTTCCGCCGTGCGCGGTGGGATTGGTGAACGGGTCGATGATCTTCAGGAGTTCAATGACCGAGCCAGGCCAGCCGTGCGTGATGATGATGGGCAGTGCACCCTGATGCTTGGACTTCACGTGGATGAAGTGGATATCGAGGCCGTCGATCTCAGTGACGAAATGCGGCAGCGCCTTCAGGCGCGCCTCGCACTTGCTCCAATCGTATTCCGTTCCCCAGTACCGCATGAGCTTCTGCATCGTGGCGAGTTGCACGCCTTGTGTTGGCCCTGCCGCTGCCGGGGTCGACCAGATCCGCCGGGAGGCCTCGTCGGATACGAGCTCGCGCTCGGGCCAGCGCGTTGCAGCGATGCGTCGGCGCAACTCGGCCAGCTCTTCCCCGGGGAAGCTGACGCTGAAGGGACGGATGGTATTGCTCGTGGATGCGGCGGCTAATTGCGAGGGGAGCAGGCTTGCGGCGCCTGCGGCGGCGATGCCGATCGCGGCAGTGCCTAAAAGTCGCCGGCGATCCTGGTCGATTGCTTCGGAGGTTCTGGTCGTGTCCATGAGGCTCTCCTGGTTGACGGTTTGTGATCCGCGCCCCTTGACCTACGCCCAGACGGCGAAATTAGCCCGTTATGCTTCGTGAGCCTGTGTTAGCCGCTGCCAGCCTGCCGCTTTTTTGAGCAGATAAGAGGCGCCAGACATTGGAACTCCCCTATGGTGCGGGAGCAGTCCTTGACCTAAACTGTGGCGCTGGGTGCGGCCGGCTCCCAAAAAGAAGACGCCATGACGAAAACGGCAAGTCAGGTCAAAGACGGATTGTCGTTTGGCCCCTTCCATTTGGCTGCGGGTGAAAGGCTCCTGACGAGAGAAGGCGCCCCCATAGAGCTGGGCTCGCGTGCCCTCGACATTCTCATCGTCCTGACTTCCTCGCCGAATGAAGTTGTCAGCAAGAAAGATCTGATGTCGCGGGTCTGGCCCGATGTCGTTGTTGAGGAAGGTAGCCTGCGGTTCCACATGACCGGGCTCCGCAAAGCGCTGGGCGATGGAAAGGATGGAGCGCGGTACATCGCAACTCTTCCGGGGCGGGGTTATTGCTTCGTTGCGCCGGTCTCGCGGCCCGGCAGTCCGCCCGACAATGTGCCTGCCGTTGCCGCAAGGTTTCCGCACGCCAATCTTCCCAGCCGCTTGAACCGGATGGTCGGCCGGGATGACGACGTTCTCAAACTGTCGGCTCAACTGAACGCTTCGCGCTTCGTGAGCGTCGTCGGCGCCGGCGGCGTCGGCAAAACCACCGTCGCGATTGCGGTTGGGCATCACCTGATAGAGACATTCTCGGGGGCTGTGCTGTTCGTCGATCTGGGAATGCTCGGTGCTCCCGACCTGGTGACGACAGCCGTTGCCTCGATGCTTGGACTGTCGGTTCAATCAGACGACGTGACGCCCAATCTGATCGCCTACCTGCGCGACAAGCGGATTCTCCTGATCCTCGATACGTGCGAGCACCTCATTGAAGCGGTGGCTCCCCTGGCCGCAAGCATTGTCGACGCGGCGCCACAGGTCCACATTCTGGCGACGAGCCGCGAGGCGCTTCGGGTCGAAGGCGAGCACATCTACCGGCTGGACGCGCTGGCCTATCCGCCAGATCGGCCGGGGCTCACGGCCGCGATTGTCCAGACTTTCCCGGCCACCCAGCTGTTTGTCGAGCGAGCGGTGGCAGGCGGCGCTCGTTTGGACGTCAGCGACGCTGAGGCCTTGCTTATCGCAAGCATCTGCCGAAAGCTCGACGGAGTGGCGCTCGCGATCGAACTGGCGGCCAGACGCGTGGAATCCTATGGATTGCAACAGACCGCCGCACTTCTCGATCAACGCCTGACACTGCTGTGGCTCGGTTCACGGATAGCGCCGCCGCGTCAGAAGACCCTGCAGGCCACGCTGGACTGGAGCTTTGGGCTCCTGACCGAAGTTGAGCGCGTGGTGCTTCGCAGGCTCGCCGTGTTCGTCGGTCATTTCACGCTCGATGCCGCCCTTGTGGTAGTGACGAGCGGGACCCTAGACAGATCAACCGTGCTTGGCGCCATGGACAGCCTCGTCGCCAAATCGATTGTGGCGACGCATCCGGTCGGAGCGATGATGCGCTACAGGCTCCTCGACACTACGCGTGCCTACGTTCTCGATATCGGGATCGTTAATGCTGAGGCTGCCGACCTGGCAGTGCGCCACGCCGCCTACTACCGGAGGTGGCTGGAGCAGACAGGCATCGAGTGGCCAAGCCTGGCGACCGGGGAAGAAAGGGCTCCTCACTTCGCCGCTATCAACAACGTCCGGGCAGCCCTGGAATGGTGCTTCGGTGACGGGGGAAACGCCGACATCGGTATCGGGCTCGCCACCGCCGCCGCCCCGGTTTTCCTGGCGATGTCCTTATTGCCGGAGTGCCACCGCTGGTCCGAACGCGCGATATTCGCCCTCGACGATGCCGCGCTTGGCGGACTCGATGAGATGCATCTTCAGGCAGCTCTCGGTGTGTCCTTGATGTTCATGCGGGGAGGGCGCGATAGGGCGCGCGTAGCCCTGGAAAGGAGCTTGGTGATCGCCGAAGAGCGCGGCGATACGCTGGATCAAGCGCGTCTGCTGGGTCCGCTCAATATGTTCCACCTGCGCGCGGGCAATTTCACAACCGCCCTCGAGTTTGCAAGACGTTGCTCAGCCACGGCCGCGACCACTGAGGATTCGGTCGCGATTACATTGGCGCACTCCATACTGGGGATATCGCTTCATCTTCGTGGCGACCTAGCCGAAGCGCGCGCGGAGCTCGAGGCGGCGTTGGATCGTGGACCGCGCGCTCAGCGAACCACGACGATCTATCTCGGTTTCGAAGGCAAAGTCCTAGCGAGAGCCATTCTCGCGAGGAACCTCTGGCTGCAAGGCCGTCCGGATCAAGCCATGGAACATGCCCGACAGGCCGTCGAAGAGGCCGCCGCCATGGATCATTCTCTAACGCTTGCGATCGCGTTGATCTGGGGGATATCGGTCTTCCTGTGGACCGGCGACCTAAAGAGTGCCGAGGCATACATAGATATGCTCATCGCCCGCGCGGAATCCCATTCCATGACTCCCTACCTGCTGGTCGGTCGAGGATTCAAGAGTGAAGTCGCGATCCGTCAAGGCGACGCAAAAGGCGGCGTCGAGGGTCTGCAGTCATCTCTTCAGAAGCTCCACGCGGCGCCCTACGAATTGCTCACGACTCCGCTCAACCTCTCGCTGGTCAACGGATTGTCCGCGATCGGTCGGGTCGACGAAGCCATTGCGTTGATCGGCGAGTCGCTTAGTCAAGTCGACAAGAACGGCGACCAATTGTACCTTCCGGAGTTGCTGCGGATGAAGGGAGGTCTTCTTCTCCAGTTGTCGGAACGTGATCGCGATGAAGCCGAGATATACCTTCTGCAGGCACTGGAGTTGAGCCGCAGCCAAGGCGCGCGAGCATGGGAACTGCGAGCCGCTCTCGACATGGCGATGCTGATGGCCGAGCGAGGAGAAATCGGCAGCGCTCGCGAGCTCTTGCATCCGATTGCGAAGCAATTCGTAGAAGGCGCGAGTACGGAAGATTTGAATGCTGCCGCGCGCTTCCTGGCAGCTCTTCGGTAGCTACCGCCATCGTACATCAATTCTTTTCAACAGCTTGATATCGCCATCGCGATATGGCGGCGGCTGCGGAACCGTACGGGGTGATACGGGAAGATTTCTGAATTTGGGCCACAAAAAATATAATGAAATCAAGTCTTGAATACGTCCTCCGGGCCAACCACATTATAAATATCAACGTGTTACACCGAAATCTTCAGGTTTTAGTGTGCCATTGCGGGTGATTAGCTCGGCAGGCTTGATCAATTGTCGTTCCGTTGTCCAGTGTCCACTACAGGGAGACGTGGCCTATCGGGCGCTATGTCGACTTGCTGGCGACCACACCGCATCTTCTGGACAAGGCAGCGCGCGAAGTGTTCGCGATGCCGGTTAAGGAGCTGCTTCTGGAGCGTCAGTTGCTCGAGGCCAAGCGCCTGCTGAAATTCACTATCCGCTCCGTCGAAAATATCGGCCGCGAAGTCGGCTTCGAGGATCCTGCATACTTCTCGCGCTTCTTCCGAAAGCGCACCGGCGACACCCCGAGCGATTGGCGATCGCGTTCGAGCTCCGGCTAGCGGGCGGAACTCCCTGACGCTCGCCTATTCACCGAGGATGTTCACTTACTGTCGCTGGGCTACCATTTCAGCAAGCCGATCTCTGCACAGGATATCGTGGCGTGCTCACACCCGAGATAGAAACGGCTGGATCTCACCAGGGCTGACAGATCATCGCCGGTAACAGGATCCGTTTTGCCCAACGCCACCTCGCAATTGACGATGTCGGTCGGTTTGCCGACCACTCGGTCCTTCTCGCCTTCTGGAACAACTTCGGCGGCAAGTTTGTCCTTCATCTCCGCGACCGTCGCGAAGTGACTGGTCGGGGTTGGCCACCTTGACACCCTCGTCATACAGCCGCTGATCTTCATCATGCCCTCCGATCGGTTCAAGCGCCCGCCGCCGCATCGTTTTTGGCGGGAACCAACTGGTCGCATGTGACGTTCCGCCAAGGCTTCTGCAGCGGCATTCAATGATGCCGTTGCAGCGTCTCGAAGCGAGGCTAGGAGCCATAAGATGCCGAAAAAGCTGAAGCAGAAAAAAGGGGACGAATCCAAACCGTCCGGCGTCAAGCCGGAGGGGAAGCCGACAAGAGATACGCATGAGAATCCCATACCAAAGGGCCCGGGCGAATTACCCGATACGAACACGCGAGAAGAGGTCGAGGCGATCAGGCCTAATCTGAAGCGTTAGGGCTGCACTGAAATTGCAACTCCGGCCTTCAGGACAAAACAACGGCGCGATGGCGAAAGCAGCTTCGGAAGGCGCTGGCGGCGCTTGGACCTGGAAGCATAGGTGCCGCGGCGCACGGTGCAGCTCTCAGCGACCAGCTTGTTGAACCTTACCAGCGCTGCGGCACGCAGCTCTCTGCCCGGTCCGTAGCTTGATCGCTTCGGCAGAAGACATCTCGGGGATCGTCCAGTCACTGATCAGAAGCTGAGCAGGATCCTGCTCAGCGAGCACATTTGGGCGCGTGCGGTCATCGCTTCATTGGAGAGCGCCGCGAGAATCACCGACGTGTCGAGATAGAATGGAACTGGGCCTTCGTAAGGTAAATAGGTCAGATCGCAGCCATTTTGCGCTTACCCCGACAACAGTCATCGACCCACTGGAATCACGAATCGAACCAAGCAGCGTCGATGCCGTTTCGGTCGGCAAATCTTCTTCGATCCCGCTGCGGCATTTCTGTTTTCGACCTAAAGAAGAATCATGCCCCGCGAAGCCGGAACCGTCGTTCGTCAAAGGGGTGAATTGTGCTCATTTGTAATTCAGGGAGAACGACCACGATAGGTCGGATAGGTCGAGGCCCAGCGTGGGCCTTGGGGGTTGCTTACGAAAATCGCTGCCTCAAAGCCGACCCACCAAAAGCAAAGCCGCATTGTGCCCGCCTCATTAGACGGTCTCGAGCCGACTGAACCGAACCGGGATGAGTTTCCGAGTCTGAAGTTGCCCCCCTGCATCCTTGTCGATGACAGTCAGAAACTGTGCTTCCTCAGACGCCAAGGGCAGAACAAGGCGTCCCCCTGGCTTGAGTTGATCCAGCAAAGCCGGCGGCGTCCTCTCAGCCGCCACGCTAACCAGGATCTTGTCGTATGGCGCGTGCTCGGGCCACCCGCGAGACCCGTCTCCGACACGAATAGCGACATTCGAGAAGCCAAGGCTCTGCAGCAGAGCCTCGGCATGGATTGCGAATTCCTCGACGATTTCGACGCTCCAAACATGTCCGGCGAGTTCCGCTATGATCGCAGTTTGATAGCCCAAGCCAGTGCCGATCTCGAGCACCGCCTCGTGCGGTTGGGGTGCAAGGAGATCAGTCATCAGAGCGACGATGAAGGGCTGCGAGACGGTTTTATCGAAGCCGATCGGCAGCGGCATGTCCTGATAGGCGTAAGGCGCGACCGCAACTGGCACAAAGAGATGTCGCGGGACCCGCCGCATCGATGCCATCACCCGCTCATCGAGCGTTGCCTGGCCGAGTTCTTCGCTTGCGAGGTCAGCATGGATCGCAATCATCTCGACCATGTGCCTGCGTAGAACCGCAAGGTGCTCTTCGTTCATCGGTTTCATGACGGGAGGCTTTCCTCGACACGCCGCTGTCAGATAACTTACACCCACCGTTTGCTTTGTTACAGTAACCGACAAAGGATATGCGTAACGTCGCCGACAAGGCTGACCTTTCTTCACCTTTGACGTCTTGTCGACTATCGGATGCGTGAAGCCGTAGGAGGGGGATCGAGACGCTTACCCGATCCTCCGTCACGCCGGCACACTACCGCAGTGATCGCGACCTCGTCGCCGGCCCACATGGTTGGTTCGCGTGATTGAACGTAGCGTCTGCCGACAAGATCGGTGTGATAGTCCAGGAACAAAGGCATTTCCCGGCTGTTGTGAATATGTATATTAGCGGAGCCTGATATGTGACTCGTTCCCATTCAGGAATCTGATCACATTTGGGCAATATTTGACATGGCGCTCGATGTTCCCGCGCAGTTGGAGGGTCGATGCCTTATAGGCCTGACAAAGAGTGGGGCGCACTGGCTGGCGGCAAAAGCCACCATGAACGACGCAATCGACCACCTAATCTGAGCGCCGCAAATATGGCGGACGAGACCAGCCCGGCCAGTTTCTTTGCCCAAACGCGGCGATGATGAGCGAGGAGATCATGGCCAAGGTTTTCGCGTTGCGCAAGGAGGCCGTGGAAATCGTGGGTGTGTTCGACGCGGCGAACAACAGAGATGCTGCGATAGACCCAAGACCGCTGGGCGAAGCTATCCAGTTTGTCGCAAACGCGTCGGTCTTGGGCTACGACGTTCGCTCCGCCATGATTTTTTACGGAACTCCTGGGACTCCGAGCCTCAGGACAAACGACTGCGAGCGGCTTTGGGATAAGTACGGAATGTCTTTGGTGAGGTCGGACAGAATGGGTTGACTGCTCTCTCTGGCGCGTGAGCCCGTCGGTCTGGTCGCCGGCGCGTCACGCCTGGTCCGTTTCCGCCCCGAATCCTGTCGCCCGCTCGTTCTTCCTTTGGTAACGGGGCCGAAGGAGAAATGCGTGATTTTCAGGGTATAATCCGACTCAAGACCGAAAGGCTTGGCCGCCATCGAGCAGCGGATAGGCACTGGGCTAGCAGTGATGGCGACATCGGGGAGATGAACCCATGGAACCGCGCGACAAGGAACAGGAAAACCTTGCCCGGCTCGAACGGGCCGCGCAACGGACTGCTGATCCAAAAACTATTCAACAGAAGGCGAAGAAGCCCGAGGAAAAGTTTCGCTTTAGCCTCCGCAAGGAAGATCTTTGGTGGACGATTGGTTTCGCTACCGCTTCCTTGCTTCTGTTTGCCATCCAAGTTCTGGTCAATTGGCGCTTAGAATTGCTTGACGAACCTTTGCGCGTTCGCGTGCTGAGTTACGTCAGGGGCGGCCTTCTCATTTTCGTTATGCTGACCGTGTCGAACCTTATCGAGGTGTTTCTCATTGGCCGAATTGCCAATCGCGTTTCGCGTTTCAACCTGAAACGCATTTTTCGATTAGTTGTCGTCGTCGCAATCGTCTTCGTGGCCATTTCAGTCTTGTTTGTGAACTGGTACGCTGCAGTTCTTTCGCTCGGCCTGATTTCACTGATTCTCGGCTTTGCCCTGCAGATGCCGATCTCCAGCTTCATCGCGTGGATTTATATCCTGGCCAGGGCGCCTTATCGCGTTGGCGACCGCATTCGCATCGGCGATGCCCATGGAGACGTCATTGATGTCAGCTATCTCGACACGACGTTATGGGAATTCGGCGGCGAACATCTCTGGACCGATCATCCGAGTGGACGCGTCATTAAGTTTCCGAATTCCACCGTGTTTAGTACACCGGTCTTCAACTATTCCTGGCCGCTGTTTCCCTATGTCTGGAACGAAATTAAGTTTCAGCTCGCGTATGAGAGCGATTTGGAATTCGTCGCGACAATCATGAGAGAGGTCGTAGACGAGCAGATTGGCGATATCATGAGCCAGAAGGTTAAGGTCTATAAGCACATCCTTTCGACAACGCCGGTGGACGAACTCGAGGTGAAAGAGCACCCAGTGGTTCATTTTCGCGTCAGTGAAAACACCTGGCTAGAGGCCATCGTGCGTTACCTCGTGCCGCCGAAGGAAGCGGGACGCACCAAAACGCGCTTGATAAAGGAAATGTTGGCGCAAATGAATGCAAATCCCGATCGCGTGCTGTTCCCGAAGAGCAATTTGAGGTGAACTTCCTCAACTTATGCCGGCGCGGAGCAACCCACCCCTCGTCGCGGCAGATATGCCCGGAATGCCTCAAGTGTTTGCGGGCAATCCTCCTCGCACAAGGCGAGTAGGTACTGTGCTGAGAGTTCTGCAAATTCGCTAAAGAGAGGCCGGCTATGGCGGGCTGGTGATGTTCAACGTCACCCGATTTTCGCGAAGCAACGCCGCCGTGGCCACGACCGACGATAATCCGCCATTGCCGCCGTCAAAGTCGTTCTGCTTCGAATCCGGATGGGCAGGAGGTGCTTGAGGCCGGCTCTGGCATCCAGCACTCGACCTTGCCAAGGAAGGCAGGGGTCGGGCGAAACACATTCGATCGCTAATTCGACAAAGAAATATCGAATGCTTCTGACGTGCGGCTTCAGCCCACGCAACGTACGCCGATTGCGCGCGTTTTATTGATTGCGAGAGCCGTGCCCGATTTGAGGGCCAGCCTCATCTGTGATCGGAGCGACTGCTATGTCTAAGTTCAAAGAAGCCCTTGAACGCGGCAAGAGAGCTCGCCGTCGGCAGGGGGAGGAGGCCCGCAATGAGAAGGCAGATTGGAATGCCCCAATGGTGGACTTTGGCGTGCAGGCCACGGCCTGGCTAAACGACGTCGTAGTCGCATCATTGGAGGCGGCCAAGGCCGAGGTGGCGGGCGAGGTGGCCATCGATATCGAATCCCCGCCGCCCGGTAAATTCGAAGCGCTGACACCCCTTGTTCGATTCCAAATCTACAGGAACCAAGGAACAGAAAAGGTAGCAGAAAGGACATTCACGGTCAGCGCTCAGTTAAGTGGGGAGGTCTCCGTTTCTGCACCTGGAATGGTGGCGGAGGAGGTTGGAAATATAGGGGATAAGTCTGACAAGAGATTCCGCAATTTAGTGGTCAGGCTGATCGAGGACGCCGCAAAGGGCGCTTAACTGGCCTGCTCCGGTCCGTGACCAAAAGAGTGAACCAGTGCGCGCTCGTTCCGGTGGCGCCGTGTTTCAGCAGGACCGCAGTGACCTCTACCTCGGTCGCGTGAGGATGAGTACCCATTGAGAGAAGCGACGATCGCCGAACGGGCGGGGGCTTGATGTCGGCGATCGTTGGAGCGCAAGGGCCCATGAAGCCAGCAAACTGCGTTGCGATAGGCGTCGCGATCAGCATCGGCCTGCCGGCCGACGGCGACATCTCCAGCTCCGACAAGGCGGTCGCCACGCGCGGTGTCGAGATTCTCAACCGCACCATCGCGCTCACGCGCGATCTCGGCGGCCAAAAAGTCGGCGGCATTCTCTCGACCAGCCACGGCCTGCAAACCAAGCCGCCGACGCGTGACCAGTGGAACCGCAGCGCCGCGACACTGGCGAGGGTCGCGGAAACCGCCAAGGCGGCCGGAGTCACGCTCAATCTCGAAATCGTCAACCGCTTCGAAAGCAACCTGCTCAACACCGCCGCGCAGGGGCTGGCCTTCATCGAGGACACCGGTTCCGACAACATCTTCCTGCATCTCGACACCTTCCACATGAACATCGAGGAGGCCGATGTCGGGCTGGCCATCCGCCATGCCGCGAAGAAGATCGGGTATGTCCATATCGGCGAGAGCCACCGCGGCTTTCTCGGCACCGGCAGTATCGATTTCGCCGCGATCTTCGACGCGCTGACGGCTATAGGCTACAACGACGATCTCAGCTTCGAATCCTTCTCGTCGGAGATCGTCGACGAGAATTTGTCGAGGAACACGGCGATCTGGCGCAATCTATGGGCCGACAGCATGGAGCTTGCCCGCCACGCGCGCCGTTTCATCGCGGTCGGGATGGAGACGGCGCGGTTGAAGGCCGAGCTTGTTTCGGTATCGCAGAGGCCTTGACGTATCATTCCACGGGTATTCAGCTGCCCGTCGACGAGTGGCCTGCCAGTGCCGGCACCTGTCGACTGAACGGCTGTGCCGCCACGGAGAAGCGCCCCTGCCGGTTCTGCGGAACCCGCAGCTCCAGCTTGCCGACACGGATGACAAGCGTGCGGCTGTAATACCCAGAGCGATAGCCAAGACGCTCCGACGTCCGTTCGCTCTTCGAAGCACCCAGAGCCTCGTCCATCTCGGCCTCGAGGACCTCCTGCATCATCGGCGGATCATGTCGTGCAGCCCATCCGGGTTCGAAAGCAGAATATCTTTGACGGCAGCTATGGGGGATTTATCTTCGGTTTTGGTCATGGTGGCGTTCCTTCGTGGGAATCAGGTGACCTTGAACATCACCAGCCTGCATGACGGACCTCTCTCAAAGAATTTGCAGAACTCTCAGCGCACTACCCTCAAATATCTTCATACGGAGTCCAAGGCTCCAAATCAGGTGCCGCCCAATCGAGAGCTGCCTCATTGCCGGTGGGGGAGGGTGGCACGTCGGCTTTGCGGCTTTTGGCTGCCGCCGCGGTGGCCTGTCAGGCACGGCTCAACCCGTCGGCATGACCGTCCTGGGATATTGGCTATCCAAAGCAAAATCGGTGCCGCTCCGTGAGTTCCTTTGAAGTCGCTTCCAGCTCCTTCTCACGCCGTTCGGCATTCCACTCCAGCGCGGCCGCTGCCGTGTCGGCAATTTGTGCAAGGCTGCTGCGATTGAGCCGGCCCGTGATCGCCAGCGCCGTTCGTCGCATGACGATGTCTGCTAGGTGGACGACGCGTTCGTTGCGCGCCAACCAATCAATTTCCGCCTGCGTGTATTCGAATGAGTCGGCAAGCGGTTCGGCCTGCCGTCCAGCTTCGTGCGCTAGAATGACACGGGCCGTCGTTCCATAGCGGTCGAGCATTGCTTCCGCGCGGGCCGGCGACGCGCCTGTCTCAGTCGTGACGGCGGAGATCCAGCGGGCATGCGCGGCTGCATCGGCCGGAAAGTCGCGGCCACCGCCGATGGCGAGGCTTTGGGTGCTCACCCGCCTGGGCTGGCCAAGCCTGGACAAGAGCATGTCCGCCACCTCCTCGGCGAAACCGCGGAAGGTCGTCCACTTGCCACCTACCAATGAGATGATCGGCCAGGTCCGGTCGCCCTCGCTTTCCATGACGGGCGCCGAGTGGTCACGGCTGATCAGGCCCGGCGCAGTGCCGTCCGATGCCGGCAGCGGGCGGATGCCGGAATAGGCATAGACGATCTGCTCGCGCCCAAAGGCAAGGCCGGGCAGGAGCTCGCGCAAGCTTGCCAGGAAATAGTCGATTTCATCATCCTCGCAGCGCACCGCGTCGGGATCGGCGGCGCGGGTGTCGGTCGAGCCGACCAGTGCCCGGCCGAGATAGTCGAACACCAGGCATATGCGGCCGTCATTGGCCTCGAAATAGATCATGCGGCCGTTCAGCGCCTGCAGCAGCTCGGGATGGTCGAGCACGATGTGCGAGCCCTTGGTGCCGCCGATCAGCCGAGACGGCGCGCCGAGCGCCGCGTTGACATGGTCGATCCATGGCCCAGCCGCATTGACGACGATGCGTGGCCGGAAACCAAACTCGCCGCCGTCGGGCAGTGCGAAGCGCACAACGCTGCCGTCGCTGCCCAGCAGCTGCGCGTAGTTGAGAGCCATAGATTGAGGGCTGGCCCTGACGCCATCCTGGAGAAGTTCAAGCACCAGCCGCTCGGGATGACGGACGGTGGCGTCATAATAGGTGCCGGCGGCGACGATGCCCGGTGTCAAAGGCGGTATCTCGCTCAGCGCCCGCGCCTTCGACCAAATGCTGTGCCGGGGCATGACGCGGCGGCGGGCGCCGTAGAAGTCATACATGGCAAGGCCGATCTTGATCAGCAGTGCGCCACGGCTGCGCGGCGCGGTCGTGCTGCCGAAAAGGGTGCGCAGCGCGGCTCCGATGCCGGTCAACCAGGAAAAGATCGGGATGACGGTCGGCAGCGGGCGCACGGCATGCGGGGCATTGCGCAGCAAAAGGTTGCGCTCCAGCGTCGATTGCGCGACGAGGCCCAGCTCACCCGTTTCGAGATATTTGATGCCGCCATGGATCAGCCGCGACGGCGCAGCGCTGGTGCCGGAACCGAAATCCGCCTTGTCGACGATCGCGACCTTGAGACCCTGTTCGCACAGATCGCGAAACAGGCCGGCGCCGTTGATGCCGGCGCCGATGATGAGGACATCGACATCGCGTGTCGTCCCGGTCATTGCACCGGCACGATCTTGAGATTGACCCCGGCCGCCTTCAGGTTGCCGGCGACCTCTTCGGGAAGGCCGTCGTCGCTGAGCACCAGGTCGAAGTCGGTGAGGTCCGCAAACAGGTGCAGCGCTAACTTGCCGAACTTGGAGGAATCGATGAGCAGCACGCTGCGCGAGGCCGCCGCGGCCATCGCCTGCTTCACGCGCACCACCTGCGGGTCCTGGATCAGCGTCGCCGTCTTGTCGATCGCCGAAGCGGAACAGATGAGCAGATTGACCCTGATCTTCTGCAGCGCGTTCTCGCAAATATGGCCAATGAAGGCATTGTAGGTCGGATGGTATTCGCCGCCGAGCAGGATCAGCTTCAACTCGTCCTTGTCCACCAGCTGCTCCGCCAGCGACAGGCTGTTAGTGACGACGGTCAGCGGCGCGATCTGTGGCAGGAGCGGGCCGAGCGCGTTGGCGGTGGTCGAATCGTCGAGCAGCACGACCTGACCCGGCTCGATCTCGGCCAGGGCCGCGCGGGCAAGCGCCCGCTTGGCCGCCGCCGCATGCGTCTCGCGGAAACGGAAGAGGCTTTCATAGACGCCGGACGGCTGCGCGCTCACCGCGCCGTGGAGCTTGCGCAGCACACCCTGGCGCGCCAGCTCGTCGACGTGGCGATGGATGGTCATGCGCGAGACGCCGAATGCCGTCACGAGCTCGTCGATGCGCGCCTCGCCATGCTGGATGACATAATCGGCAATGTCCTGCCGGCGATTGTCCGCGTTCATCGCTTCCCCCCTTCCGCCAGCGCTTCGATCGACGGCCAGGCTTGCGCCAGGCGGTCAGCGATGTCGCAGTGCAGCCGGTAGCGCTTGTCCATGGCGGCGCTGCGCTCGGGGGAGGGCCGGTAGGTGCGGCCAAGCGCTGCAACGTCGCGCGGATCGTGCCGCGGCGAGGCGAACAGGCCGACGCCGGCGCCGGCACAGAGCGCAGCACCCCATGCGGCGGCTTCTTCCGTCTCGGTCACCGTGATCGGCATGCCGAGCACATCGGCAAAGATCTGCGCGAAGACCGGGTTGCGGGAAATGCCGCCGGTCAGCCGCGCCTCGCGCGGGGCAAAACCTTCGCGCAGCGCATCGACGTGGACGCGATGGTTGAAGGCTATGCCCTCGATCACCGCACGCAGCATGTCGCCGCGGTCATGCCAGCCGCGCAGCCCGAGGAAGCCGGCGCTGGCGGCCGGGCCATGCGGCGAGCCGAACAGGTAGGGATGGAAGAGCAGCGTCGAGGGCCGCGCCAACGCCGCCTCGATTTCCGGACCGACGATGGCGTGGATCGAGCGTCCGTCGGTTTCGGCCGCCGCCCGCTCGGAACCGCACAGCGTGTCGAGAAACCAGTCGTAATTCGCCGCCGATGCGGGCGAGATCGACATGTTGTTCCATTCGCCGAGCTTCAAGCCGTTGCGGCAGAACCAGCGGGCGTCGATGCGCGGCGCGGTGGAGACCGTCTCGTTGATCGAATAGGTGCCGGCAACGATGGCGACTACACCTTCGCCATAGCCGCCGATGCCGAGCGCCGAAGCGGTCACGTCGTGCAGGCCGGCCACGACCGGGGTGCCGGCAAGCAGGCCAGTGGATCGGGCCGCCTCCGCCGTGACGGCCCCGACGATTTCGTCCGGCCGCGCCGCCGGCGGCAGCGCATCGCCGAGCGCTTCGAGACCGAAGATCGGCAGGATGTCCGGCGCGTAGGCCTGGCTGTCGACGGCTGTGAACGAGGTGCTGGCCTCGGTGAGGTCGGTGCCCAGGCTTCCCGTAAGGCAGAAGCGCAGCCAGTCCTTGCAGGCAAGCACATGGCCGATGCGGGCAAAGCGCTGCGGCTCGCGCTCGCGCATCCAGGCCAGCAGCGAAGATGGCGCCGAGGCGTGCGGCGTCTGGCCGGTCCGCGACAACGCCTTGGCGGCCGTACCGTCGGTCTGCCAGCGGGCGGCGACGTCTCCGGCCCGGCTGTCCAGCGACAGGATGCCGTGTCCGAGCGGCCGGCGGTCGCGACCCAGCATATAGAGCCCGTCGCCATGCGCGGTGGCGGCGACGGCAGCAATGTCCGAGCCCGGCCTGCCGCAGCCGGAGAGCGCTTCCGCGATCGCCTCGGCGGCGGCGCGCCACAGCTCGTCCATGTCGCGCTCGACATGACGCGGTTCGGAGATGATCTGCGGCAAGCGACGGCGGGCCGCGGCCAGCGGCGCGCCGGCCTCGTCGAAAACCACCGCCTTGGTGACGGTCAGGCCGCTATCGATCCCCAGCAGACAGGGCATGCGTTCCTCGCCATGCACGTCGCGTGCATCTCCTGAGATTCTCGCATAGCATCGTGTGAAATTAACATCAACGGATGTTACAATCAGGCGACTGTCACATCTTCTTGTCGCGCGGCGGCGACGACGACTGTCATGCCGCCAGCCTTCATCTCCTCGACCTGCCGGGGTGGGGTTCCGTCGTCGACGATGATGACGTCGAACTCGTTCAGCGCGCACATGGCATGCAGCGCCCGGCGCTCGAATTTGGTGTGATCGGCCAGCAGGATGCGCATGGCGGCGCTGTCGAACATGGCGCGCTTGGTCTCGACCATTTCTGGCGACTGGTGGAACACCATGCCGTCGGTGATGGCCGACATTGACATGAAGACGCGATCGGCCCGCAGCCGCCGGATCTCCGTGACCGTCACCGGCCCCATGAAGGCATTGCACCAGTTGTAGAACTGGCCGCCGAGCCCGAGCAGCGTCAGGTCGCGCGTGTCCTTGAGCGCGTTCATCAGGGTGATGGAATTAGTGATCGCCGTCAGCGGCACGCGCGCGGCAAGGTGCGGCACGAGCTGCAGTACGGTGGTGGAATCGTCGAAAAAGACCGCCTGGCCAGGTTCCAGGAAGGCCGCGGCTGCCTGCGCGATCGCGCACTTCTCCGCCGCCTGGCGCGACGAGCGGTAGGCATCGCTCGATTCGATGAGGCTGGTCGGGGCGGCTGAGACGATGCCGCGCGTCTTGCGCAGCAATCCCTTCTCGACCAGTTCGTCCAAGTCGCGATGCGCGGTCATCAGGCTGATGCCGAAGCGCTCGGTGAGATCCTCGATGCGCATCGTGCCCTCGGCCATAACGGCCTCGGCAATCATCCGGCGGCGCGCCAGCTGGCGCGCGTGGCGGCTGTCGGCGGGCACCTGATCCCCGGCAAGGGTCTTCAAGGCCTGCTCGGGCCGAATCTCGCGATCTGTCATCCAAGCCTCTCCTGCCGATGCCATTCGCATATCTGGCGCCGATGGCAAGCGGACACCTCGGGGGCGGGCAGGGTTTTGCGCATCGAATGCCTTTGCGCGGCAGGAAAAAGGGCGCGCAACGCCGCGCGCCCCAGTCCGGAGGTTCACTGGGAGAGCGTGAACGGCCCGGCGTACTTGTCGACATTGTCCTTGGTGATCAGGGCGCAGTCGAAAAGCTGCTTCTCGGAGGCAGCACCTGTGGAGCCGGTCTTGATGAACTTGTCGGCCTGCTTCACGGCTTCGGCCGAGAAGACCGCCACCGGCTGCAGCACCGTGTACTGCATCTCGCCCGCCTTGACGGCCGCGACCGCGTCCGGCGAGCCGTCGAAGCCGCCGACCTTCACCTGGGAGAGCTTGCCGGCTTCTTTCAGCGCCGCTATGGCGCCGAGGGCCATCTCGTCATTGCCGGAAATGACGCCGACGATGTCGGGATGGGCCTGCAGCAGCGACTGCATTTTCTGGTAGCCCTGGGTGCGGTCCCAGTTGGCCACTTCCTTGCCGACCTTCTTGAGATCCGGATACTGGGTGAGCACGGTTTCGTAGCCGTTCGAGCGCGTCGCCGCGTTGTTGTCGGCCGGGTTGCCGAACAGCTCGACATAGTTGCCCTTGTCACCGATCGCCTCGACCCACTGCTGCGCGCCGATCGCGGCGCCCTGGGCGTTGTTGGAGACGAGCTGCGCCTTGGCGAGACCGTCCTGGTTGATCTCGGCGTTGACCAGGAAGACCGGGATGTTGGCGGCGATTGCCTTCTTGACCGCGCCGATCGAACCGTCGGCATTGGCCGGGTCGAGGATGATCGCCACTGACTTGTTGGTGATGGCGGTGTCGATCATCGTGCTTTCGGTGTTGGTGTCGCCCTTGTGGGCGCTGACATTGGCGGTGTAGCCGAGGCTCTCGGCCGTGGCCTTGGCGACCTGGCCTTCGGTGAGCCAATAGGGATTGGCCGGATCGGTCACGATGATGCTTATCAAGCCGGCCGCCCAGGATTGGCTTGCCATCAACGGCAGCGCCGCGGCCGCGACCAACAGGATCCTTCTGGTCTTATCGATCATTTCTCTCACTCCCTCTACAGATTGCGGTTTCGGATTGCGGTTGCCGATTTGTCTCGGCCTTCTTTCCGGCACAGTCTCCTTGCGGTCCCGGAGAAGCTCTTTGGCGGGGCGCGGCGTCACTGTCGGATGCCGCGGGCCCCGTATTGGATGGTGTTCATGAGCACTGCGAGCACGATGACGGCGCCGGTGAAGACGGTCTGCCAGTAGGAAGACACGCCGATGATCACGAGGCCGTCCGAAAGAAAGCCGATGACGAAGGCACCCAGCATGGTGCCGCGCACCGTGCCGCGGCCGCCGGTCAGCGCGGCGCCGCCGATGACGACCGCCGCGATCGCGGTCAGCTCGTAGGTGGTGCCGGCGGTCGGCCCGGCCGACGTCAACTGCGAAGAGAGCACCAGGCCGGCGATGGCCGACAGGATCCCGGAGAGTGTGTAAACCGTGATCTTGACCCGCTTGACAGGCACGCCCGACAGATCGGCTGCGTTCTCGTTGCCGCCCGCGGCATAGAGCCAGCGGCCGAAGGAGGAGCGGCTGAGCATCAGCCCGGTCAGCACGGCGAGGGCGGCCAGGACCAGCACACTGATCGGCACCCCGAATAGCCGGTTGAAGCCCAGCCAGTCGAAACCGGTGTTGCCGAGCTCCGGCCGGCCGGCGAGGTTGTTGTAAGTGAGGCCGTTGGTCTGCAGCAGCGCGATGCCGCGCGCCATGTACATGACGCCCAGCGTGGTGACGAAGGCGGGCACCCTGAACCAGGCGATGAGGATGCCGTTGAGCGCGCCGAGCAAGGCGCCGAGCGCGCAGGTCAGCACGACCACCGCCCATACAGGTGGAAACAGGATGACACCGAGCGGCGTCAGTTCGACACCCTGCATCAGCGCGCCGGCAACCACGCCGCACAGCGCCAGGATCGAGCCCACCGACAGGTCGATGCCGCCACTCAGGATCACCACCAGCATGCCGATCGCCAGGATGCCGTAGATGGCGACATGCGAAGACATGATCAGCAGGTTTGAGACGGTGAGGTAGTTCGGCGACAGAAACGAGAAGACGATGATGATGGCGATCAGCGCGAAGAAGGCGCGGCCCTTCAGCAAGAGCTTGATAGGGCTGATTGTCGTCCCCCTCACGGCCGCGGCCGGGGAAGAGATGCCATTGGCGCTCGGTTGCGTCATTGTTCTTTCCCGTGCTCCGCTCAGGCCGCCACGGCCTCGCCCGAGGCGGCCATGATCTTTTCCTTGGTGATGTCCGAAGTGAACTCGGCTGAGATCCGCCCGCGCCGCATGATGATGATGCGGTGGGCGATCGACAGGCATTCGTTGACTTCCGATGTCGTGAACACGACGGCCTGCCCGGCCGCCGCGTGGTGAGCCAGGATCCGGAACACCTCGGCCTTGGCGCCGATGTCGATGCCGCGGCTGGGTTCATCCAGCAGGATGACCTTAGGATCGGTGGCGAGCATCTTGCCGATGACCACCTTCTGCTGGTTGCCGCCGGACAGCGACCCGATCGGCACGTCCGGTCCATCGGTCTTGACCGTCACGTCCCGGATCGATTTCTGGACCAGCGCCCGCTCGAGCTTGACTGAGGTGAAGATCCCGCGCGTGAATTCCATGATCGAGGCGAGCGAAAGATTCTGCCCGACCGACATCGTCTGGACGAGACCGTAGCGCTGGCGATCCTCGGGCACGAGCGCAAGGCCGCGGGAGATGCGCTCGCCGATGGGGAGGTGGGAAATCTCTTTGCCCTCGAGCACGATCTCGCCGGACGTCGCACTCAGCTTACCGGCGACGGTCTCGAGCAGTTCCGTCCTGCCGGCCCCCATCAGGCCATAGATGCAGACGATCTCGCCGGCCCTGACGTCGAGCGACATGCGATCGACGACGTTGTAGCCGCCGCCGGCCGGATCCGGCACGGTCAGTTCGCGGATCGAGAGCATGACCGGACCGAAATCATGGCCGGTCGGCGGACTGCCCAGATCATAGTTCTCGCCGACCATGTTGCGCACGATCCATTCGAGATCGATATCGGCGCGCGGCGCGTAGGCGGTCATGTTGCCGTCCCGCAGCACCACGGCATGATCGGTGATCTGCAGCGCCTCCTCCAGATGATGCGAGATGTAGACGATCGACACACCCTTGGCGGTCAGGTCGCGGATCACGTTGAAGAGCACCTCGACCTCGGTGGCGGAAAGCGCCGATGTCGGTTCGTCCATGATGAGGATACGGCTGTCGACCGAAAGCGCGCGGGCGATCTCGACGATCTGCTGCTGTCCGAGGCGCAGTTCCTCGACAGGGGTGAGTGGATCGATGTCCTCCTCGAGCTCCGCCAGCAGCCTGCGGACCTGGTGTTCCTCCTCGGCGTAGTTGACGCCGGTCGGGCCGGTGATCTCGCGCCCCATGAAGATGTTGTCGCGAACCGACAGATTGGGCGCGAGGCTAAGCTCCTGATGAATGATCGAGATGCCGTGGTTCCGCGCGTCGGTGGAGGAGGAAAACACGATGGGCTGGCCGTCGAGAACGATCTCGCCGGAGGTCGGCTGCACCACGCCGGAGAGGATCTTCATCAGCGTCGACTTGCCGGCGCCGTTCTCGCCGAACAGCGTCGTCACTTGACCGCGGTGGATGTCGAAATTGACGCCTTTCAGCGCCCTCACGCCGTTGTAGGACTTGGCGATGTTGCGCGCCGCCAGAACCACTTCGCCAGCCGGCCGGGAGGTCGCGGCGTCGCTCATTTGACGGTGACTTTCACCGGCGTGATCAGCCAGTTCTTAGGGTTGATGAGGCGGAAGACGCCGAAGATCTCCAGCGTCTTGCCGGAGAGGCCGGCGGTGTCGATAGCGTCGAGGGTCGCCTTCTTCATGGCGCGGTTGATGCCGGAGCCGGCGTCCTGGTATTCGATCTGGTTCTTGAACTTGCCGAAGACGATGTCACCCGTCGCATCGCGCAGATCGGTGCCGTTGATGGCCGGGCCGGCCTGCACCCGAATATGGATGTCGGCCGGTACGCCGTCGGCCTTGAGCTCGTAGACGCCGGATTTCGCTTCGCCCGCCACCGCCGTCAACCTGATCGGGATGATCGCGCCGGTCGACGAGGCGGTTCCGTATTGCTTGGCGGCCGCGTTCTTGTCGGCCATCACCGCCGGTCCGAAGGTCGCGGCGTTGACGGCGTGCTCGACGACGAAGGCCTGAATGCGCGGGAACTCCTTTTCGCCGAACCGGTCGGGCGAAAACGCCTCCTGGCCGACGTCGGCAGACGATCCGATCCGGACCACCTTCGTGTCGAGCGCGATCGCGGCAAGGACCACGACGCCGAGACCGATCGCGATCGTGAGACTGCGGCGTGGCGCGGCCGGGGCCTTCGGGGTCGACATGGCATTCATCATTCAGAGCCTTGCCGACGATGAAACGACGCGGGCAGGGGCCGATGCAACGATGGTCGCGGATGCATGACGCAGGCCTGCCGCCGGATGGTGACACGGCATGGTCGGGTCGCTTGCTTGCATCGATTTCCTCCACCCTTGACCGGCGATGCGGCGTCTTCCTCCCGCTGCATCGACGTCCATTCCACCTCTATGTTATATTCGTGTTATCTTTTGCGTCAAGTATGATAGATCGGAATTCCGCTTCGGTGCCGATAGTGACCCGTCGAAAGGGGCTTTTAGCCATACGATTTTCAAACCGGCATCTCTGGAACAGCCTCGCGCATTCGATTGATCCTATGGCCGATCATTGAGATGATCCATCTCGCAGGCATAGCAGAAACATGCTGCGGCGGCCAATTTATCATAGATAAACAATTGATTTATATCATTATTACGCACGCCGTACTGTGCTGCAGCGCAAGTTGAAAACAAGCCTGAAGCATCCGGTCGCCCGTTTGTCCGCTTTCCTGTCCGCCTGCCGGAGACGATGGAAGGCGGATCGTCGAGTTCCTCCTGACTGATATCAGCGTAGCTGAAAAAATTTTCGTTGTCTGCAAAAAAAATCATGCATTGTGTTATTTCCGTGATAACTTAGAATGAACTGCGTAGGCGCCGTACGGAGGAGTGCGCAACGGCGTATCTTTCGCCGCCACCCGTTCGCCGGTGGCTTCGGGCGGGAAAATCAGGAGGAGACGGACATTGCCCTGTTGCCGATCCAGGCATGGTCGCATCGGAAGCGGAGAGATCCGTGGCCGGCGCTGACGTCATCATAGGTATCGATTCCGGCACGTCGGTGATCAAGGCGGTCGCCTTCGAGCTGAACGGCCGCCAGATCGCGTCCGCTTCGGTTCCGAACCGGTACGCGTCCGGCGCCGACGGTTCGGCGACGCAGTCGCTCTCCCAGACTTGGCGCGACTGCACCGCTGCGCTTCGAGGGCTCGGCGACAAGGTTGAAAACCTTGTGGCGCGCACCGCGGCGCTCGCGGTGACCGCGCAGGGCGACGGCACCTGGCTCGTCGGTCGGCAAGACACGCCGGTCGCCGACGCATGGCTGTGGCTCGATGCCCGCGCAGCGCCCACCGTCGAGCGCTTGGCTGCCGGCCCGCTTGGCCGCGCCCGTTTCGAGGCGACGGGAACCGGGCTCAACACCTGCCAGCAAGGCAGTCAGATGGCCCATATGGACCGCCACGCGCCCGAGCTTCTCGACCGTGCCGAAGTGGCGCTGCACTGCAAGGACTGGCTCTATCTGAACCTGACCGGCGTGCGCGCCACCGATCCTTCGGAATCAAGTTTCACCTTCGGCAATTTCCGTACCCGCCGCTACGACGACGCCGTCATCGAGGCGCTAGGCCTTTCCGGCCGGCGCAAGCTGTTGCCCGAGATCATCGACGGCACCATGGTGACCCATCCGCTGACGGCAGCCGCAGCGGCCGAGACCGGACTGAAAGCCGGCACTCCCGTCAGCCTCGGTTATGTCGACATGGTCATGACCGCGCTCGGCGCCGGGGTCTGCGGCGGCGAGGGGGATGTCGCCTGCTCGATCGTGGGCTCGACCGGCGTCCACATGCGCGCCGTGCCGACGGGCGCCGTGCACCTCAACAAGGAGGGCTCCGGTTACGTCATCACCCTCCCGGTTCCGGATTTGGTGACGCAGGTCCAGACCAACATGGCGACCACGCTCAACATCGACTGGGTTCTCGGTCTTGCCGCGGATGTGCTGAAGGAATTCGGACAGGAGGCCGGTCATCGCGATCTGGTCGCCCGCATCGATCACTGGCTCGGCGACAGCCAGCCCGGCCAGATCGTCTATCACCCCTATATTTCGGAGGCGGGCGAGCGCGGGCCGTTCGTCAACGCCAACGCCCGCGCCGGCTTCGTCGGCCTGTCTGTCAACCATCGCTACCCGAGCTTGGTGCGTGCCGTCATCGAGGGACTGGGGCTTGCCATGCGCGACTGCTACGCTGCCATGGGCGACCTGCCGTCGGAGCTGCGGCTGTCGGGCGGCGCGGCCCGCTCGCAAAGATTGCGCGGCATCCTGTCGGCGGCGGTTCACGCGCCGGTGCGCGTCTCATCGCGCGAGGAGGCGGGTGCCGCCGGCTGCGCGATGATGGCGGCGGTCGCCATCGGCGCCTACCCCGACATGGGCGCCTGCATCGCCGATTGGGTCACGCCGCTACTCGGGCCCGCCGAGGCGCCCGATCCGGCGCTGATGAGCGCCTATGACGGGTTGTTTCCCGCATTCGGCGCGGCACGCCATGCCCTGGGGCCAGCCTGGGACATGCTCGCCGCCCAGCGCCGCAACACGGCTGCCGCCGAAACGCCGCAAGGAGCATAGGATGGGGCCTGAGCCGAAAACGGTCGACCTCTTCGTCATCGGCGGCGGCATCAACGGCGCCGGCATCGCGCGGGACGCAGCAGGCCGCGGCCTGTCGGTCGTGCTATGCGAAAAGGACGACCTTGCCGAGGGCACGTCCTCGCGCTCCGGCAAGCTCGTGCATGGCGGTCTGCGCTATCTCGAATATTACGAGTTCCGGCTGGTGCGCGAGGCGCTGATCGAGCGCGAGGTTCTACTCAAGGCCGCGCCCCATATCATCTGGCCGATGCGCTTCGTGCTGCCGCACAGCCCGCAGGATCGGCCGGCCTGGCTCTTGCGGCTCGGCCTGTTCCTTTACGACCATCTGGGCGGCCGAAAGCGGCTGCCCGGCACGCGCACACTCGACCTCGAGCGCGATCCGGAAGGAACGCCGTTGCTCGACCAATATACGCGCGGCTTCGAATATTCCGACTGCTGGGTGGACGATTCGCGGCTGGTGGTGCTCAACGCTGTCGGCGCCGCCGAACGCGGGGCCGAGGTGCTCACCCGCTCGCCTGCCGTCTCAGCCCGCTGTGAGAATGGCGCCTGGTTGGTGACGACGAGAAACGCGATGACGGGGGAAACGCGCGTCTTTCGCGCCCGCTGTCTCGTCAATGCCGCCGGTCCGTGGGTTTCGGACGTCATCGGCCGAGTCGCGGGATCGAACTCGTCGCGCAATGTGCGCCTGGTCAAAGGCAGCCACATCATCGTGCCTAAGTTCTGGCAGGGCGCCAATGCCTATCTGGTGCAGAACCATGACAAACGCGTCATCTTCATCAATCCCTATGAGGGGAACATGGCGCTGATCGGAACCACCGACATCGCCTATGACGGCCGCGCCGAGGACGTCAGGGCCGACGAGGCCGAGATCGACTATTTGCTGGCGGCGGTGAACCGCTATTTCAAGGAGAAGCTGCGGCGCCAGGACGTGCTCTACTCCTTCTCCGGCGTGCGGCCGCTGTTCGATGACGGCAAGGGCAATCCCTCCGCCGTGACGCGCGACTATGTCTTCGACCTCGACGAGAGCGGCGGCGCGCCGCTGCTCAACGTCTTCGGCGGCAAGATCACCACTTTCCGCGAATTGGCCGAGCGCGGTATGCACCGGCTGAAGCATATTTTCCCGAAGATGGGCGGGGACTGGACCGAGACCGCGCCGCTGCCCGGCGGCGAAATCCCCAACGCCGACTACGAGACCTTCGCCAACGGTCTGCGCGAGACCTATCCGTGGATGCCGCGCAATCTCGTCCATCACTATGGGCGGCTCTACGGTGCGCGCACCAGGGACCTCGTCAAAGACGCGGCCGGGCTAGATGGCCTTGGACGTCATCACGGCGGCCTGCTCTACGAGGCGGAGGTGCGCTATCTCGTCGCCAGGGAATGGGCGCGCACGCCCGACGACATCCTGCTGCGGCGCACCAAGCACCACCTGCATCTCACCGAGGCCGAACGAGGCGCCTTCGCCATGTGGTTTGACGCCGAGCACCTGGCCGAGGCCGCGTGAAATCCGATGCGACCTCGACCCGCAACCACGTTCCGGACCCACGCGCCATGGCGCTAACACTTTCGCTGAACACCAACCCGTTGGTCAACCGCTTTGCCGAGCCGGACGACCTGATCGAGACGGTCGCCCGCGACCTCAGGCTGCGCGACCTGCAGCTGACGCACGAGTTCATCAATCCGAGCTGGCCAGCGCCCGTGATCCGGCGGCTGACCCGGCAGATGACGGCGGCCCTGCGGCGCACCGGCGTCCGCGTCACCAGCGGCATGACCGGTCCGTACGGCCGGCTCAACCATTTCGGCCACCCCGACCGCGATGTTCGCCGATACTATGTCGACTGGTTCAAAACTTTCGCCGACATTACCGCCGACCTCGGCGGCGTTTGCATCGGCACCCAGTTCGCCATCTTCACCTTCAAGGATTATGACGATCCGGCCCGGCGCGAGGAGCTGATCGGGATCGCCATCGACTGCTGGGCAGAGGTGGCGGAGCATGCCAAAGGTGCCGGGCTGCGATACGTCTTCTGGGAACCGATGAGCATCGGGCGCGAGTTCGGCCAGACGATCGCCGAATGCCTGAAGCTGCAGGACAGGCTGACCAAAGCCGAAATGGCGGTGCCGATGTGGATGATGGCGGACATCGACCACGGCGACGTGACCAGTGCCGATCCGGATGATTACGATCCCTATGCCTGGGCGCGCGCGGTGCCCAAAGTGTCGCCGATCATCCATATCAAACAAAGCCTTATGGACAAGGGTGGACACCGCCCCTTCACCGCCGCGTTCAACAGCAGGGGCCGCATCCAACCCAAGCCGCTGCTGCAGGCCTTGGCCGAAGGCGGCGCCGTCGAGAACGAGATCTGCCTGGAGCTGAGTTTCAAGGAGCGTGAGCCGGAGGATCGGCAGGTCATCGCTCAGATCGCCGAGAGCATAGCTTTCTGGGCGCCGCATATCGACACCGGCGTGCAAAGCCTGAATATCTGAGCCGGCTGCCGATGACGCCCAAACGCGCGATAAAGGACTGCATGTTTTGAAACGACCGGGTAAACTGGACGCGGAAGGGTCGCTCGCGATCCGCGCCGCCTGGCTGCACTATGCAGGCGGTCTCACTCAGGCCGAGGTGGCCAAGCGGCTCGGGTTGCCTTCGGTGAAGGCGCATCGTCTGATCGCCCGGGCGGTGGCCGACGGCGCGGTGAAAGTCTCGATCGACGGCGCTATCGTCGAATGCGTCCTGCTGGAGAACCAGCTCTGCGATCGGTTCGGACTGGATTTCTGCGAGGTTGCGCCGGATCTGGGCGAGGAAGGCTTGCCGCTGCGGGCGCTGGGGCTGGCGGGCGCCAGTTTCCTGCGTCGCGAGATGGAGCGCGGCGAAGACAGGGTCATCGGTATCGGGCATGGTCGCACGCTCGCCGCCGCGGTGCATCAGTTGCCGCGCTTCGAGGCAGCCGGCGTCCGCTTCGTCTCGCTGCTCGGCGGCCTGACCCGCAACTATGCCGCCAATCCGCACGACGTCATGCACCGACTCGCCGAAAAGACCGGCGCACAGGCCTACGTCATGCCGGTCCCCTTTTTTGCCAATTCCGCAGACGACCGCGAAGTACTCCTGGCGCAGCGCGGCGTGCGGGAGATATTCGAGATGTCGAACCGGGCGGGACTGAAATTCGTCGGCATCGGCACAGCGGATGCCGGCGCCCAGCTTGTGGCGACCGGCATGATCGAGCCGCGTGAAATCTCCGAGATCACTGCCGTCGGTGGCGTCGGCGAAATGCTCGGCCATTTTTTCGACACGCGCGGCCGGGTGCTGGAGACAACCTTGACCGCCCGCACGCTCGCCGTCGATCTGGACGGGCCGGCAGAAAGCCGCATCATCGCCATCGCCGGCGGTCCCACGAAGATCGAAGCAGTACGTGCGGTGCTGAAGAGCGCGCGGTTGAAGGGCCTTATCACCGACGAGCCGACGGCCCGGGCCCTGGTCGGCGCAACGGAGTGAACCATCGCATGCCGCAGCCGAAGCAAGCCTGGATCGGGACCAGCTGGAAAATGAACAAGACACTGGCCGAGGCGCGCGCCTTCGCCGGCGGGCTGCTTGCCGATCCGGAAGGCGACCCGCGTGTCCAGCGCTTCGTCATCCCGCCCTTCACGGCGGCGCGCGAGGTCAAGGCGATGCTGAAGGATACGTCCGTCAAGGTTGGCGCGCAGAACATGCACTGGGCCGACGAAGGGGCATGGACCGGCGAGATCTCGCCGGTGATGCTGCGGGATTGCAACCTTGATATCGTCGAGCTCGGCCATTCGGAGCGCCGTGAGCATTTCGGCGACACCGACGAAACCGTGGGCCTCAAGACGGAAGCCGCGATGCGCCACGGCCTCATCCCGCTGATCTGCATCGGCGAGACATTGGCCGAGCGCGAGGCCGGCCTTGCCAGCGAGGTGCTTGCCAGGCAGGTGCGCGGCGCACTCTCCAGGATCGGCGCGGCGCAGAAGACCGCGCCGATCCTTTTCGCCTACGAGCCGGTCTGGGCGATCGGCATCAACGGCATTGCGGCAGCCTCGGACTATGCTGACGCCCGCCAGGCGGAGATCGTCGCTGCCGCCGAGGATGTGCTCGGGCGCCGCGTTCCTTGTCTCTATGGCGGTTCGGTCAATCCCGGCAATTGCGCCGAACTCATTGCATGCCCGCATATCGACGGGCTGTTCATCGGGCGCTCCGCCTGGGCGGTCGAGGGGTATCTCGACATCCTGTCCAGATGCGCCGAAACATTATAGAAGGAGTTGACCATGAGACTTGCAGTGGCTGGAGACAGCGCCGGCGAGGGCTTGGCGAAGGTTCTCGCCGACTACCTTAAGGACCGGCACGAGGTGTCGGAGGTGTCGCGCACCGAGGCCGGAGCCGACCCATTCTACGCCAACCTATCAGACCGGGTCGCCAGCGATCTGCTGGCCGGCAAATACGATCGTGCCATCCTGGTTTGCGGCACCGGCATCGGCGTCTGTATCTCGGCTAACAAGGTGCCGGGCATCCGCGCGGCGCTGACCCACGATACGTATTCGGCCGAACGCGCCGCGCTCTCCAACAACGCCCAGATCATCACCATGGGTGCGCGCGTGATCGGCACGGAACTGGCGAAAGCCATCGCCGATGCGTTCCTCAAGGAGACATTCGATCCGCAGGGCCGGTCGGCCGGCAATGTCGCCGCCATCGACCAGATCGACGCAAAGTACAACGCCCGATAGACTTCATGCTTCGCGATCTTGTTGGGCCAGAAGAAGACCGTTTCTCCGTCGTCGCGAAACACTCTAGTCTCACGATCGGAGATGATACAGGGAGACGCGAATGAGCCTCACGCAGAAGCTGATCAACGACGGCAATGCGGCCGTGGACGAAATGCTGGTCGGTATCATGGCCGCCCATCCCGAGCATCTCTGGCGCCCTGACAACGCCCCGCGCGCAGTCGTTGCAAAGAATGGCCCGCGGACCGGCAAAGTCGCACTGGTGATCGGCGGCGGCTCAGGCCATGAGCCGACCTTCCTGGGCTATGTCGGCAAGGGACTGGCGGATGCGGCAGCGATCGGCAACGTCTTCGCCTCACCCCCTCCGCAGCCGGCAGTCGACGCGGCGACGGCCGCGAGCGGCGGTGCAGGCGTCCTGTTCATGTATGGCAACTATGCCGGCGACGTGATGAACTTCGACATGGCCGCAGAGCTGCTGGAGATGGAAGGCATCGAGGCGCGCACGGTGCTGACCACCGACGACATCGCGTCGGCGCCGCGCGACCAAAGGCAAAAGCGCCGCGGCGTGGCCGGCAACGTGTTCATCTTCAAGTGCGCGGGCGCGGCCGCCGACATGATGATGCCGCTGGACGAGGTGGAGCGGATCGCCAAGCACGCCAACGACCGCACCTTCACCATGGGCGTGGCGCTCTCGTCCTGTTCCCTGCCGCAGACGCGGAAGCCGAGCTTTGATCTTCCGCTTGGCGAAATGGAAATCGGCATGGGTATCCATGGCGAACCGGGGGTGCGGCGCGGGCCATTGCGTTCGGCCAATGATGTCGCCGACGAAATCATGGACGCGATCCTGGCGGAAATGGAGGCGCCGGCCGGCTCTCGTGTCGCTGTTCTGGTCAACTCGCTCGGCGCAACACCGCTGATGGAACTGTACATCCTGAACGCGCGGATCGCGGAGCGCTTGAAGGCTGCCGGACTGGCGGTCCACAAGACGCTTGTCGGCTCCTACTGCACGTCGCTCGACATGGCCGGCGCGTCGATTACCATCATGCACCTCGACGACGAATTGCAGCGCATGATCGACTATCCCTGCGACTGCGCCATGTTCCGGAGTTGAGCGAGATGGAGTTTACGACCGCGGATTTGAAAATTCTTTTCGGCACCATCTCGGCGCGGATGGCAACTGAGCGCGACAGGCTCTGCGCCCTTGATGGGGTCATTGGGGATGCCGACCATGGTATTGCCATGGAACAAGGCACGAAAGCCGCGGCCGATGCGGCCCAGGCTGCCGAGGGCACGCTGCAGGACGTCTTCAATGCCGCCGCCAAAGGTTTTCTCAACGCAGTCGGCGCCTCCTCAGGGCCACTCTATGCGACCGCCCTTCTGCGCGCCGGCAAGGCCGCAGGTCCGCGCGGATCAATGCCGAATGGCGAACTGCGGACTATCATTGCGGCGATGCGCGACGGCATCGTCCAGCGTGGCAAGGCGGAGCCCGGCCAGAAGACGATGCTCGATGCCTGGGGACCGGCCGCCGATGCCGCACTCGATGGTCAGAATGCCGATGCCATAATCGCGGCTGCCCGACAGGGAGCAGAAGCGACACGCAACATGGTCGCAACCGTCGGCCGCGCCGCACGTCTCGGCGAGCGTTCTTTGGGCCACCCGGACCCGGGCTCGATTTCGGCCGCCATGCTGGTGGAAGAAATCTGCAACGCCATGAAAGCCGCCTAACTCCTCTTTATAGGCAATGACGGTCCGGTGGTTTTGTCTCTGATTCCGGAACGGCTTCGATCTGGCGCTGCCGAGCGAGGCTCTGACGCCCTCGATCAGGCGCTCGAAGGGCTCATCGGGCGTTGTACTTTGCGTCGATCTGGTCGATGGCGGCGACATTGCCGGCCGACCGGCCCTGCGGATCGAATGTCTCCTTGAGGAACGCATCGGCGATGGCTTTCGCCAGTTCCGTGCCGATCACGCGCGCACCCATGGTGATGATCTGGGCGTTGTTGGAGAGCGCGGCGCGTTCGGCCGAATACGTATCGTGGGTCAGCGCCGCGCGGATGTCCGGCACCTTGTTAGCCGAGATACAGACGCCGATGCCGGTGCCGCAAACCAGGATGGCACGATCGTATTTGCCGAGCGTTATCTCAATCGCCACCAGTCACGGTGAAATGTCCGTTTCCGGGAAAGCATAGGGGTGCCTCTATTTCCGATTGGGGGCGCAAAGCCGCCCGGCCCGGCACTGCCGCCGCGGCCCACAGATGCCCTATTTTTCTTATGGACGATACAACGCTGCGCCTCCCCGCAACCACTTTCATCATAAATCAATAACCGTCCCGGTCTAACCGGGACGGCCTTATTGTTTGATCGGTACGCGATCGAGCAAGTTAGGACGCCCAGGCGCGATGTATCGCGCCTTAGGCAGCGGCAAAATCGGATTCCTGTGCCGGATGGCTCCTGCGCCAAGCCCGGGTGAGTAGCCAGTGATCGTTCTGAAGGCACGCGTAAAATGGCTCTGATCGGCAAATCCGTTGGCAAGTGCCACTTGAGCCAGCGTGTCGCTTGTTTGAAGCAGCGCTTTTTGTGCTTCTTGTATCTTCGCGGCAAGATACCATCGATGCGGCGACATTCCTGTAGAAACCTTGAAAGCATGAGCAAAATAGCCCTCGGAAAGCCCGATCATATCGGCCAAGTCCTTTAAAGGGATGGCTCTGGGTAGACTCTGCTCCCATGAGCACGGTCACTCGGCGGAGCTTTGCGGGGGCAAGTCCACCCCGTTTTTCCTCCTGCCGTCTCAAGCCGAACAGATAGTACGATATCGCCAGGGCGAGGCTATCTCCATAGAGGCGATCATCTGGGTGGGTGCGAATGCAGGCATCGGCCAGCAATTCGACGAGAGCCAGGAGGCGGTTGTCGTGGAACATTACACGCGGCGTAAGGCGGGATGTAAACTCGAAGGCTTCACCGAAGTGCACCGCCAGTTCAGGAAGATCGAAATCGACGACCACCCAGCGGATGTAGTGGCACTGTCGGGTAAACTGCCAGAGAGGTACCCCGGCTGGCACGAAGGTGAGATGTCTGACAGTCCCTCCCGCGGAGGCAGGCATGGACTGTGCCGGGCAGAACGGCGTCAGAAGCATTTCCGCGCGGCCGCCGATCTGCTCCAGGATCGCGGTCAGTCGCGGCCGGTTTGACCCTAGGTCCTCCAGATGCCGACCGGGACCATGCAGGTGGGCGACTTCGACACTAACGCCGGTCAAGATCGCATCTGTCTATCGCGGTGCCGGGCGATCGATCAAATCCAAGCGGACAGCGGGAACGTGCGCTGCCCCATCAAAGCCTGGGATCAAACATCTAGCCTCACAGGCTCGGGTAGCGGCAGATTGGTCAGAAGGGATAGTGCTGGCCCGGATCCTCGATCGTCACCCAGCGCAGGTCGGTGAATTCGGCGATCGAGGCCTTGCCGCCGAAGCGGCCGTAACCCGAGCCCTTGACGCCGCCGAACGGCATCTGCGCCTCGTCGCCGACGGTCGGGCCGTTGATGTGGCAGATGCCGGCCTGGATGCGCGCGGCAACGGCCATGGCGCGGCGGATGTCGCGGCTGAAGACGGCCGACGACAGGCCGTATTCGGTGTCGTTGGCGACACGCACCGCTTCGTCCTCGCCTTTCACGCGGATGACCGGCTTCACCGGGCCGAAGGACTCTTCCGCATAGACGCGCATGGCGGGCGTCACGTGATCGAGAAGCGTTGCTTCCACGACCGTGCCGGCGCGCTTGCCACCGGCCGCGAGCTTCGCGCCCTTCGCGGTCGCGTCGGCGATCAGCTCCTCCATTTTGTCGGCTGCCTGGCTGCTAATCAGCGAACCCAGAACGACATGCCCGCGCGGGTCGCCGGCCGGTAATTGCGAAGCGCGCGCGGCGAGCTTGGTGACAAACTCGTCGGCGATCTTTTCGTCGACGATCAGCCGCTCGGTCGACATGCAGATCTGGCCCTGATGCATGAAGGCGCCGAAGGTCGCGGCATTGACCGCTGCGTCGATATCGGCGTCGTCGAGCACGACCAGCGGCGCCTTGCCGCCGAGCTCGAGCAGGGCCGGCTTGAGGTGCCGTCCGGAGAGCTCGGCGATGATGCGGCCGACCTTGGTCGAGCCGGTGAAATTCACACGCTTCACCGCCGGGTGTGCGATCAGCGTCTCGACGATTGCCGCCGCGTCCTTCGGGTCGTTGGTGACGACATTGACCACGCCCTTGGGGAGGCCGGCCTCGACCAGCACCTGGCCGATCAGTCGGTGCGTGCCGGGGCACATTTCAGAGGCCTTCAGCACCACCGTGTTGCCGCAGGCGAGCGGCATGGCAAGCGCACGGGTGCCGAGAATGACCGGCGCGTTCCATGGCGCGATGCCGAGGCACACGCCTGCCGGCTGGCGGATCGCCATGGCAAGCGTGCCGGGCTTGTCGGACGGAATAACCTCGCCGGAAATCTGCGTGGTCATCGCCGCCGCCTCGCGCAGCATGTTCGAGGCGAGCATGACGTTGAAACCGGCCCAGGGACCTGTGGCGCCGGTCTCTTCCATCATCAATTTCGTGAACTCGCCGACTTTTGAAGCCATCACATCGGCTGCCTTGGAAAGCAGCGCGCGGCGCTCGCCAGGCCCGGTCTTCGACCAGGCATCGAAGGCAGCGGCAGCGGCATCGACGGCCGCGTTGGCGTCGGCAATGCTTGCGGCCGCGGCGCGCGTCGCGAGCTTACCGGTGAATGGGTCCAGGCGCTCATAGGAGGCTTTGCCGGTCGCCGCCCGCTCGTCGCCGTCGATCAGAAGTCCGATGTCCACGGGTCTCTCCTCGCTCGTGATCAAGCGTTGCAGATTGTATCAGAAGCCGAGCACTTCGGCGTTTATAGATGCTTCGAGGCCGCCGTCGACCGGCACATTGGCGCCGTTGATCCAGCGCGCGCCGTCGGAGCACAGGAACAGCACGACCGGCGCGATGTCGCCCGAAGTCCCGGCGCGGCCGACTCGCGCGATATCGCTGTCGACGCGGGCATCGCCAAGCACCGTGCGGAACTGTTTCAGGATTGGCGTCTCGACCGGGCCCGGGCTGACCGCATTGACGCGGATGCCGCGGCTCCTGAACAGCTCCTGATGCGCGGCGCGGAATGTCCACAGGAGTAGGAGCTCCTTCGAGACCGGATAGCCTTCCTCGTTCTTCACCGCGTGGTCGGCGATCACCTTGGCGACGTCGGGAAAGCCTTCGACGCTGACCATCGAGGTGGCGCGGTTGAGATTGGCGCGCCAGCCCAAGCCCGCGATCGAGGCGACATTGACGATGGCGCCGCCCTCGCGAAGTCTTGGCGCCATCGCTTCCGAAAGCGTGCGCAGGCCGTAGAAATTGACGGCGAGCGTCAGCGCGGCGCCAGTGTTGCCGGAGAGGCCGGCGACGTTGCAGAGCGCGTCGAGACGCTGCGGCAGCCGCGCGACGAGATCGTCGACGCCGGCCTTGGACGAGATGTCGGCCTGGACGAAGATGCCCTGGTAGCCGGTCGGCTCGCGCAAATCGACGCCGATCACATCGGCGCCAAGCTGGCCTGCCAGCTCCGCAGTGCGGGCGCCGATACCCGAGGCGACGCCGGTGATGAGGATCGTCTTGCCGAACAGGATGCTCATGCCTTCTCCCGAGAAGTGGTGGTCTTCAGCGGCGAAGCAATCTCGCCGGTCGGATTTGATGCCACGGCGGAAAGCTTGACTCGGTAGCCGACCGACAGCAGTCGCCAGCCAAACCGCTCCTCGAGCGTGCCCCAGAGGCCGCGCGGCAAGAGCAGCGAGAAGACGAGCGCCGTAGCGCCGAGCCCGATCAGGTACCAGACGCCGGTGCCGCCGAACCAGGTTTCGATGAGGAAGAAGAGCAGCGCGCCGAGGATTGCGCCCTCGAAGGTGCCGATGCCGCCGACCAGCACCATGAAGATCATGTAGGCCGTCCACTGCACGCTGAAATAGGTCTTTGGCTGGAAGGTGATCGCGGTCGCCAGCCACAGCGCGCCGGCGACACCGATGCCGAAGGCGGCGAGCACGAAGAGCAGCCGCTTGGTGCCGGTGACGCGCACGCCGACGGAGGCTGCCGCATCCTCATTGTCGCGGATGGCGCGGATGGCCGCACCGGTGCTGCCGCGCAACAGGCTGAACAGGATCGCAAGCAGCGCCGTCATCGACGCCAGCGCCAGCCAGTAGATGGTCAGCCTGCGTGTCGACACGTAGACGTTGAGCGAGATCGCCGACGTGCCGGTCTCGCCCTGGATCAGCCGGTCGAGATTGACGAGCAGGTGGGTGAGTGCTGCGATCACCCACATGCCGATGGCGAATTCGCCATTCTTCAGGCGAAGCATGAACAGCGAGATCGGCCAGGACACCGCGCCGACAATGACCGCCGAGACAAAGAGCGAGACGAACGGATTGAGTCCGGCACTGGCGAGCCGGATTGCGAAATAGGCGCCGAGGCCGAAGAACACCTGCTGGCCGACCGACACCAGTCCGCCGAAGCCGGCGAGCGCGTTCCACATGGCGGCGAGGATCACATAGATGAACAAAGCGGTCATGCGGTCGACGGCGCCGGCGGACAGGAACTGCGGCGCGATGGCGAGCAGCAGGATGATGGCAACGACGCCGATGCCGGCGACGCGCGAGGCGGCGGTGCCGCGCTCGATGACAGGGGAGGCGGCGCTCATGATGCCTTCCCCGTGGAGATGCGCAGCAAGCCGCGCATGCCGAGGCCGGAGGTGTAGAGGCGGATGAACAGAACGATCAGGAAAGCGACATGGCCGCCGATGAGAAAACCTTGCGGATGTATCTTGGCGCCGAGCGTCTGGGCGAGCGCCAGGACGATGCCACCGATCAGCGTCCCCCAGAGCGAACCGGCGCCGCCGATGACGGCCGCCTCGAAGGCGAACAGAAGTTGCGTGGCGCCGGCATAGGGATCGAAGGTGGCGCGCATGCCGAGGAAGGCGCCAGCGAGACCGACGGTGACCATGGCGATCGCCGCGGCGATGGCGTTGGCGCGGCGCGCATCGACGCCGACCAGCCCCGCTGTATCAGGGTCTTCCGAAGTCGCACGGATCGAGCGGCCGAGTCCGGTGCGGGTCAGAAACAACTGCAGTCCGCCGAGCAGGACGACGGCGGCGATGAAGATGATGACCGCGAGCTTGCCGACATAGATGCTGCCCGGCCATTCCCAGGAATCGTAGGACAGGCTGCCGATGAAAGGCGCCAGCGAGCGCGTGTCGGCGCCGAACTGCTCGAACAGCACATTGTCGATGACGATGGCGAGACCGAAGGTGGTGAGGATCGGCAGCAGCGCGCCACCGCGCGCGCTGCACTCGAGCAGGAAGCGCTGCAAGGCCCAGCCGATCGCGGCCATCAACGGCAGCACGATGAGCAAGCCGAGGAAGGGCGGGATGTGGAAGCGCGAGGCGAGCAGCCATAGCGCGAAGGCCGACAGCACGGCGAGGCTGCCATGCGCAAGGTTGATGATGCGCATCACCGAGAACATGAAGGAGAGGCCGCAGGCGATCAGCGCGTAGTAGCCGCCAAGCAGGAAGCCCTGGACGATCTGGTTCATCATGCCGGCACGCCTGTGGCGCCTTTCCGGTGCAGGCCGAAATAGGCCTTGGTCACCTCGTCGCGCGAAACGGTCTTGCTGTCGCCGGCGAGCGCGATCCGGCCCTCCAGCATGCAGATGACCTTGCTGGAGACGGAGAGCGCGCGGTTGAGATCCTGCTCGACGAGGATGATCGTCGTGCCGGAACTGATCAGCCCCTGCAGCGAGGCGTAGACGCGGTCCACGACCAGCGGCGACAGGCCGAGCGAGACTTCGTCGAGCAGGAGGAGGTCGGGATTGCTCATCAGCGCGCGGCCGATCGCCGTCGCCTGCTGCTCGCCGCCCGAGAGATGCCCGGCCTTGGCGTGGCGGCGCGGTTTGAGGTTGGGGAAGGTTTCGAGCACACGCTCGACGCTCCACTCGCCGGGACGACCGGCGCTGCGGCCAAGCAGGAGGTTTTCCTCGACCGTCATCTGCACGAAGAGCCGCCGGCCCTCGGGCACCAGGGCGATGCCCTTGCGGACACGTTCATGCGAAGGCACGCCGGAAAGGTCGGCGCCGTCGAAGACCACGCGGCCGGAGGCTGCCTGATGCGCGCCGGCGATTGCCCTGAGCAATGTCGTCTTGCCCGCGCCATTGGCGCCGACCAGCGCCAGCGTCTCGCCGCGTTCGACGCCGAAGCTGACGCCGCGCACTGCTTGAAGCAAGCCATGCCGGACAACGAGATCCTCGACCGACAGCAGGCTCATTTCGGGCCTCCGCCGAGATAGGCGCTGATCACCTGCGGGTCGGCCATCACCGCGTGCGGCTCGCCGTCGGCGATGATCTTTCCGGCATCCATGCAGATCAGCCGCTCGGCCACCTGCAACAAGATGTGGACGATGTGCTCGATCCAGACGATGCCGATCTTGCGGCGGCGCAATTCGCGGATGGTCTCGACGAGTTCGCCGGCCTCGCCGTCTGTCAGGCCACCGCCGATCTCGTCGAGCAGAAGCAGGGCCGGTTTCGCGGCGAGCGCGCGGGCGAGCTCCAGCCGCTTGCGGTCGAGCAGGCCGAGCGTCTCGGCGCGCCGGTTGGCTACGCCAAGCATGCCGCACAGTCTCAGCGAGCCGAGCGCTTCCTCATAGGCCTCGTCGCGGCCGAGCCCGGCGCCATGCGAGGCGGCGACGAAGACATTCTCGAAAGCGGTCATGCCGCCGAAGGGTTTCGGCACCTGATGGGTGCGCACCAGACCCAGCCGGCAGCGCTGCGTGGCCGGCAAGGCGGTGACGTCATCGCCTTTGAAGGCAATCGTTCCGGCGCTCGGCGGATAAGCGCCCGAGAGTACGCTGAGCAGCGTGGTCTTGCCGGCGCCGTTGGGGCCGACGATGCCAACCGCCTCGTCGGTGCCCATGGCGAAGTCGATGTCGTCGAGCACCACAAGCGCGCCGAAGCGCTTGTGGATGCCGGCGGCGCTGAGGATCGCACCGTTGGGCGTGGCGTTCACGATGCAGTCCCTCGACAGATCAGCCGTTGTAAGGCTGGAGCTTGGCCCCGACCGGCACGTTCGGGTCGGTGGCGTTCTCGGTCACGACATAGTCGAGCGGGAATTTCGAGCCTTCCTTCGCGGCCACCCATTGCGTGCCGATGATCGGGCCGGGCGAGACATTGGCGACCGGGCCGCTGGTGAAGTCGACCTTGCCGATCATGGTCTCGGTCTTCAGCGTGCTCAGCGCCTTGGCGACCGCCGCCTTGTCCTTGGCGTTGGCGCTCGCCTTCAGGGCTTCGAAGCCGGCGTCGAGCAGCGACATCGAGGCGCCGAGCTGCTGTGTCCACTGCTTGCCGCTCGTCGCCTCGTAACCGTCGGCAAGCTCGGTGCCGGAGACGCCGGTCAGCGGTGACTTGTAGGGGAAGGCCTTGTGCCAATAGGCGGCGCTGGAAATTTTCGTGCCGAGATCGCCGAGCGCCTCGATGTCGGAGGGGAACAGGCCGGTCTTGGCGACCTGGGCGATCTTGATCTGCCGTGTCAGGCCCTGCTGCGCCGCCTGGCGCCAGAAGGCGGCGAAGTCGGGCGGGATCGGGAAGGAGTTGAAGATCTCGACGCCTTCCTGCTTGAACAGCGCGATCTGCGAGGAATAGTCGGTGGTGCCGGTCTCGTAGGCGCCGGGATCGACGATCGTGAAACCCTGCTTGGCCAGAAGCGGCGCAAGGTTGGCGCGGATGGCGTTGCCGTCGGCGTCGTTCGGATACATGACGCCGACCTTCTTGTTGGTCTCGATCAGGTTCCACTGCGAAATGTAGGTCTTGAAGAATTCGCCGACGCCGAAGCCGAAATGATAGGTCCATTTGAAAGGCGAGGGCGCGCCCGGCTTGGCGCCGCGGCCGAAATACCAGGCCTCCCACGGCATGACCGTCGACAGGCAAGGCACGCCGGCTGCTTCGCAGGCATCGGCGACCGGGTTGATCACCTCGGGCGTGGAAACGGCCAGCATCAGGTCGATGGCCTTGTTGTTGATCAGGTCTTTTGCCAACTGGCCGGCACGCGACGGATCCGACTGAGTGTCCTGGTCGAGGATCTCGACGCTGTATTTCTTGCCGCCAAGCTCGATGCCGTTGGCCAGAGCCTTGCGGGCAAGATCCAGCACGTAGCCGTCGGTCTCGCCGAATCCGGCGAGCGGGCCGGTGCGAGGGCTGACGAAGCCGACCTTGAGCGTGTCGGCGGTTTGCGCGAAGGCGCTGCCGCGGCCGAATGCCAGTGCGGCGCCGCCCGCCACCGAAGTGGCGATGAACTGGCGCCGTGAAATGCCCGATATGGCGGGCTTGCTGCCGATGATGCGAGACATGTGCTCCTCCCTCAGTCGCCGTTCGACACGACGGCAAACGGGTCTTCCGTTTGCGGCCGGACGGCACGGCTTTCGATCCTCCGAAGGCCACATTGCACTAGCAGTTTGGTTCGGTAAAATGATATTTTACGGTGTTTCATTAACCACTGGGTTAGTGGAATTCGAACCGACAAGCCGATCGTCAGGCGTGGTGCCGCGCCGCCTCCCGGATCGTCTGCAACAGGATGGTGAAGGCCGGCGAGGGGGCGGTGTCGGTGCGCATGGTCAAGCCAACCGGCCCTTTGGTCTCTTCCGTGTCCACGGGCAAGGCGACGAAGGCGCCGCTGGCGATCTCATTGGCGACGACGCCGGCCGAGATGATCCAAACGGCATTGCTCTGCCGCATGAAGGAGCGGCCGAAGGAATCGGACACCGTTTCGATTTCCGTCGCCGGCGCGGTCATGCCGTTGGTTATGAAAAGCCGGTCGACGAAAGGCCGGATGACGGATTCCCGCGTCGGCATCAGGACCGGAAATTCGTCGAGCCGCGCGAAGATGTCGGCCTCCGGTTCGGCCAGCGGATGTCCGGCGCGCACCACGAACAGCACCTGCTCCGAATAGAGATGCTCGAAGAAGAAGCCGGTCATGTGCTCCGGCGCCGCGAGCCGGCCGACGACGAGGTCGAGCGCGCCGACGCGCAGCTGTTCGAGCAGCACCGCATTCTCGCCGGTGACGATCTTGAGCGCGGCGCCGGTGTTTTCCTCGAGGAACAGGTTCATGGCGAGCGGCATCACCCGCGCCGACACGGTCGGCAGCGCGCCGATCCGGATCGGGTCGCGATTGAGGGCGCCGTCCTGGCGCACGGAATCGACGCCGCGTTTCAGCGCCGAAATCGCCGAGCCAGCATGTCCAAGGAAGATTTCGCCGAGACGCGTGATGCGAATACCGCGCCCGTCGCGCTCGACCACGGCGACGCCGAGCGCTTCTTCGAGCTCACGCAAGGTCTTGGTCACGGCCGGCGCGCTGACATGCAGGAAGTCGGCCGCGCGCGCGACGCTGCCTTGCCGCGCGACTTCGAGAAACGCCTGAAGATGGCGGAAGCGGATCCGGCTTTCGACCATGGTTCGATAACCTCAGAGTTAATGAAACGCCGCAAAATATCATTTTACCGAACCAAACCGCTCGTGCAATGTGGCTTCGGAGGATCGAAATCGTGCCATTCGTCAGCATAGGCGGCGTCACGCTGCATTACCGCCATATCGAGGCGACCGGTACGTCGCGCCCGATCATCTTCATCAATTCGCTGGGCACCGATTTTCGGATCTGGGACGACGTCGTCGCGAAACTGAGGAGCGAAATGCCGATGCTCGTCTACGACAAGCGCGGTCATGGGCTGTCGGATATCGGCGGCGGCGTACGCTCGATCGACGACCATGTCGACGATCTCGCCGCCCTCATCGACCATTTCGGTTTCGACAAGGTCGTGCTCTTCGGCCTGTCCGTCGGCGGCATGATTGCGCAGCGGCTCTATACCCGCCACCCCAAATGTGTAGAGGCTCTGATCCTCAGCGACACGGCGCACAAGATCGGCACCGCCGAAAGCTGGAACACGCGCATCGCGACTGTCGAGCGTGACGGCATCGAGGCGATCGCCGAAGGCATCATGAAAGTGTGGTTCACGCCGCAATTCCATGCCAAGCGTGCGGCGGACCTGGCCGGCTGCTGCAACATGCTGACCAGGCAGGCTTTGTCTGGCTACATCGGCACCTGCATGGCGGTGCGCGATGCCGATTTCACCGAAAGCGCGCGGCGCATCGCGGTGCCGACGCTTTGCATCGTCGGCGACCAGGACGGTTCGACGCCGCCGGATCTTGTCCGCTCGCTGGCCGGAATGGTCCCCGGCGCGCGCTTTGAAGTGATCCGCAATGCCGCGCACATCCCGTGCATCGAGCAGCCCGACGCGCTCGTCAGCTTGATCCGCGATTTCGTCGCCTCGTTGCCTGAGGAAACGTCTGCCCATGGATGATATCACGAAGAACCGCTACCGGACGGGTCTCGAGGTCCGCCGCTCCGTGCTTGGCGATCCCCACGTCGACCGCGCCGAGGATGCCGCGACCGATTTCGACCGGCCGTTCCAGCAGTTGATCACCGAAGCCGCCTGGGGAACGGTATGGGCGCGGCCCGGCTGGTCGAAGCGCGAGCGCTCGATCGTGACGCTGGCGCTGCTTGCAGCGCTCGGCCATGACGAGGAGGTGGCCATGCATGTGCGCGCCACCGCCAATACGGGCGCCTCGCGCGACGATATCTGCGAGGCCTTCCTGCACGTCGCGATCTATGCCGGCGTGCCGGCCGCCAACCGCGCCTTCAAGATCGCCAAGCAGGTGTTCGCGCAGATGGATGGAAGCGCCCATGGCTGAGCGGGGCTCCAACCAGTCGCCGGAAACCGGCGCCTTCTTCCAGCGCGATCGCCAATGGCATCCGCCGGCGTTGACGCCGAACTACAAAAGCTCGGTGCTGCGTTCGCCGCAGAAAGCGCTGCTGTCGTTCGACAACACGCTGTCGGAATTGACCGGCCCGGTGTTCGGGCATGCGATGCTCGGCGAGCTCGACAACGACCTGATCCACAATTTCGCCAGACCCGGCGAGAGCGCCATCGGCGAGCGCATCATCGTTCATGGGCGGGTGCTCGATGAGCGCGGCAAAGGCGTGCCCGGCGTGCTGCTCGAATTCTGGCAGGCCAATGCCGGCGGCCGCTACCGCCACAAGAAGGACGGCTATCTGGCGCCGCTCGACCCGAATTTCGGTGGCTGCGGCCGCGCCATCACCGGCGAGGACGGCGGCTATGCCTTTCGCACGGTCAGGCCAGGTCCGTATCCATGGCCGAACGGTCCGAACGACTGGCGGCCGGCGCATATCCATTTTTCCGTGTTCGGGCACGGCTTCGCCCAGCGGCTGATCACGCAGATGTATTTCGAGGGCGATCCGCTGATCTGGCGTTGCCCGATCGTCGGCGGCATTTCCAACAAGGAAGCGGTCGAGGCGCTGATCGCCGCGCTCGACATGCAGTCGACGATCCCGATGGATGCGCTCGCCTACAAGTTCGACATCGTGCTGCGCGGGCGACGCTCGACGCTGTTCGAGAACAGACCGGAGGGCAATTGATGGCACAGTCGCTCGACCGGCTGAAGGAGAGCCCTTCGCAGACCGCCGGACCCTATGTTCATATCGGGCTGACGCCCAATTTCTGCGGCATCGGCGGCGTCTATGCGAGCGATCTCGGCTCGTCGATGATCAACGACCAGACCAAAGGCGAGCGCATCGAGTTGCGCATCCGCGTGCTCGACGGCACCGGCACGCCGCTGAAGGACGCGCTGGTCGAGATCTGGCAGGCGGATGCCGATGGGCTCTACAATTCGCCGGCCGAGATGCGCGGCGCCGCCCACCCGAATTTCCCTGGATGGGGCCGGCAGCCGACCGACATGGAAACCGGCATCTGCCTGTTCCGCACGATCAAGCCGGGCCGGGTGCCGTTTCGCGACGGGCGGCTGATGGCGCCGCACATCACGCTGTGGGTCGTGGCACGCGGCATCAATATCGGGCTCAACACCAGGCTCTACTTCTCCGACGAGGAGAAGGCCAATGCCGAGGACCCGATCCTTGCCCGCATCGAACATCGCCTGCGCGTGCCGACGCTGATCGCCGAGCGCCAGGCCGATGCTTACGTCTTCGACATCCATTTGCAGGGCGAGAAGGAGACGGTCTTCTTCGACAGCTGACCGTGGCCGCCATGACCGTTTCGCCCTTCGACCATCCGCTGCTTTCCGGCCTGCTCGGCGACGAGGAGGCGGCCAGGCATTTTTCCGTCGAAGCCGACATTGCCGCGATGCTCGCTTTCGAGCGGGCACTCGCCGAGGCGGAAGCCGAGTGCGGCGCGATCCCCCGCGATGCGGCGGCGGCGATCGTGAAAGCGCTGGCGGCGTTCCGGCCGGATACGGCGAAGCTGCGCGCCGGAGTTAGCAGAGATGGCGTCGTGGTGCTGGAGCTGGTGCGTCAGATCAAAGCGGCCGTTGGCGTGCCACACGATGCATACGTTCATTTCGGCGCCACCAGCCAGGATGTGATCGATACATCGCTGGTGCTGCGCCTGCGTGAGACGGTCGAGCATGTCGGCCTGCTGCTCAGCGAGAATGTCGTGCGGCTCGCCGGACTCGCAGAGGATTTCGGGGGCAGGGCGATGATGGCGGTGACTCGCATGCAGCCGGCGATACCGATCGTCGCGACGGATCGGATCGCTTCCTGGCGAGCGCCGCTCCAGCGTCACCAGGAACGCTTGAAAGAGTTCTCCGGCCGGCTGTTGGCGGTGCAGTTCGGCGGTGCCGCCGGCACGTTGGAAAAGCTCGGCGACAAGGCCGCCGCAGTGCGGGCCGCGCTTGCCGCGAAGCTCGGCCTTGCCGACGCGCCGCAATGGCATAGCCAGCGCGACGTGCTCGCCGAGTTCGCCGGCTGGCTGTCGCTAGTGACCGGCAGCCTCGGCAAGTTCGGTCAGGACGTCGCGCTAATGGCGCTCACGGGCACCGACATCAAGCTCACCGGCGGCGGCGGCTCGTCGGCGATGCCGCACAAGCAAAATCCAGTGAAGGCGGAAGCGCTGGTCGCGCTCGCGCGCTTCAACGCAATCCAGCTTTCCGGCATGCACCGGGCGCTGGTGCATGAGCAGGAGCGCTCGGGTTCGGCCTGGACGCTGGAATGGCTCATCCTGCCGCAAATGGTCGTGGCGACGGCGGCCGCGCTTAGGCTTGCGGCCGAGTTGGCCGCTCAGGTCGAGAGCCTCGGTCATTGATGCGCACGCAGGTCGCCATCATTGGGTCCGGACCGTCCGGCCTGTTGCTCGGCCAATTGCTTGCCACGATCGGCGTCGAGACAATCATCCTCGAGCGGTCGAGCCGCGAGCATGTGCTTGGCCGGGTGCGCGCCGGTGTGCTCGAACAGGGCACGGTCGACCTGCTCGGCGAAGCGGGCGCGGCGGACAGGCTGCATGCCCAGGGCCTGCCGCATGCCGGCATCTCGCTCGCCTTCGGCGGCCGCGCGCATCGCATCGACATGACGGCGCTAACTGGCGGCAAGCACGTCACCGTCTATGGCCAGACCGAGGTGACGCTCGACCTGATGCAGAAGCGCGAAGCGGCGGGTCTCCTGACCGTCTTCGAAGCGTCGGACGTCGCGCTGCATGATTTCGGCGGCGCGTCACCCTTCGTCACCTACGACAAGGATGGCGCCACCCATCGCATCGACTGCGACTTCATCGCCGGTTGCGACGGCTATCACGGCGTCAGCCGCCGCTCGGTGCCAGAGGGCGCGCTGAAGACGTTCGAGCGGCAGTATCCGTTCGGCTGGCTGGGCGTGCTGGCCGAGGTGCCTCCGGCCGACCACGAGCTGGTCTATGCCAACCACGAGCGGGGCTTTGCGCTCTGCTCGATGCGCTCGCCGCAGCGCAGCCGTTACTATGTGCAGGTTCCCGCCGAGGAGCGCGTTGAGGCCTGGTCAGACGGCCGTTTCTGGGACGAGTTGCGCCGCCGCCTGCCGCCGCAGACGGCTGCCGCCGTCACCACCGGTGCATCGTTCGAGAAGTCGATCGCGCCGCTGCGCTCCTTCGTTGCCGAGCCGATGCGTTTCGGCCGGCTGTTCCTGGTCGGCGACGCCGCCCATATCGTGCCGCCGACGGGCGCGAAGGGCCTGAACCTCGCTGCCAGCGATGTGCGCTATCTCTTTGCGGGGCTTCGTGAATTCTACCGCGAGAGTTCGGAAGTAGGGCTCGACGCCTATTCAGCCAAGGCGCTGGCGCGGGTTTGGAAAGCGGTGCGCTTCTCCTGGTGGATGACGACGATGCTGCACCGCTTCCCCAAGACCGGGGAGTTCGGCCAGCGCATCCAAGAAGCCGAGCTCGATTATCTCGTGCACTCCAAGGCCGCTTCGACGGCATTGGCCGAAAACTACGTCGGCCTTCCCTATTGAGGGTCGCCGAGCTCAGACGCGTTCGAGCGCGATCGCGATGCCTGACCGACGCCGGTGCACATGGTGACCTAGGCCAGCTTGCCACCGCGCTCGCGCAGCTCGAGCGCCGCCGTGCCGGTGATGCATGCCCCCGACATGCCGAGCGGGTGACCGAGCGCGATCGCGCAGCCATTCGGATTGCTAAAAGCTAGCTCTCTTCATGATCGGTAGGTTTCGCCAGGCCATACGAGATCATACGAAGGATATGGGTTGGCTAACCAGCCGCTAAGCCACTGATTTTCTTCGGGAGTCTTACACCCTCCAGGCCCACCATAACAACTCCATAAGCCATTGTTCTCGTTGCATTTTTTGAGAGTTGCCCGCAATTTGGACTCGAACCCCCTCTCGTTTGAAGAACCTCGAAGCGTTTTTACGGATTCAAGGACATCGAATCGAGCCAGTCGCCGCGAGTGCTGAACTTGAGCGACCGTTGTCGCGTTTCGGCGAAATCAGCGCGCTTCTGGTATTCAGTGATCAAGCTTCAGCGAATGGCAGCTTGCGTCCGATGTCGGCCATTCAAGCAGAGCTTTGCCTCCGTCCGGAAGCGGACATTGCAGGGTGACAATTCCGGAGGTCGTCGTACGCCAGAGGCAGACGAAGCGAAATCGAATCCGCCACCCTCAGTGCGCTTGGTTCGGCGCCTCCCAGCTACTGGGCGCCGGGGTCCATTCGGGCAGCGGCGCCAAGCTGCGGTTGAATTGCTCCGGGTCCGGGTAGAGATGCCTGCGTGCCACAGCGACCTGGCCGGCTTCGATTGCCTTCGGGCTAGGCGGGAAGGCGCTCTCGTTCTGGGGCTAGCGTGGGCCGGTCGAAATTCGCCAAGGCAAAAGCGGACATGGCCTGGACATGGGTAGTTGCTTTCAGAGGCACGGCATATCCATGCAGGTCTGGCGATCAAATTTGTCGGCAAGGTCTTCCGGAACGGAAGCTATGGCACCGCGACCAAGCCGCAAAGCAAAATTCGCCGGTGCAATGACTGCGGGAATCTGACCCATGGGAGGGAGGCCATGTCCAGGCACTTTTCTTGGATCAGCTAGACCGGCCTGAAATCTCCGCTACCAGCGCGATCTAGATGTCATCAGAAGCACGATCAATATCCAAGTCGCTACGCTTTAGGTAGGCGTCGGTGCCGCCCTTATCTCATGCGGTTTTACACCAGTCGGCTTGATTGGCGCATCCATGTTCGCCCATTTTGCCCCCACAACCCGGGCTTAGGCGGAATCAGGCAGGCACCACCCAGTCGGTGAAGAGTTCGACATAGTGATCGTAGTCGCGACTCTTCGCGCCATAGGAAATGCGGAAATCGATCTGTTCCTCGCCGAAGCGGGCCTTGGGCTCTGAGCCGATCAGCCGAACTGCGGCGCCCGCATGGTGTGACTGCCAGTCGAAAAGCTGTGGCCAGCCACTTGCTTGCCAGAGATGGTAGACAGGAGATTGTCAACGCGCTCTCGGTGCGCGCCCGCTCGAGGAGCTCTCCTGCATCACGAATGCGGTCGAAGCCCTCCGATACCGCCGTATGATAGATCCGTCCCCACGAGGTCAAGGTAAGCATCCTGCCGCGCGCCAGCCGGTTCAGTGGGGAGGGCGCCCCCATCGATCGGCATGCTCAAGTTGCTCAGATGATCGCGCCACGCGCGCCGCTCGGGAGATGTTGCTTGCACTTCCTGCCGCACCGGTCGTCTCGCAAACCAATCCGTCGGAATCTTGGCCGGCCTACCACTCGGCGAATGAGCCGTCCTGGTGGCGCCAGACCGGATTGCGCCAGCGATGTCCCTCCCTGGCGCGCTCCTTGACATAGTCCTCGTCGATCTCGACGCCCAGTCCGGGTCCGTCGGGAATTGCGACATAGCCGTCCTGATAGCGGAACACGTCCTTGTTGGCGGCGTAGTCGAGCAGGTCGTTGCCGGCGTTGTAGTGGATGCCAAGGCTCTGCTCCTGGATGAAGCAGTTGTAGCTTACGGCGTCGAGCTGCAGACAGGCGGCAAGCGCGATCGGCCCAAGTGGGCAGTGCGGCGCCACAGCCACGTCATAGGCTTCCGCCATCGCCGCGATCTTGCGGCATTCGGTGATGCCGCCGGCATGCGACAGGTCCGGCTGGATGATGTCAACGACCGCCTCCTCGAACACCGATTTGAAGTCCCATCGGCTGTAGAGCCGTTCGCCGAGCGCGATCGGCGTCGAGCCGAGCGCCGCGATCTCCTTCAGCGCCTCGCGGTTTTCGCTGAGCACCGGCTCTTCGATGAACATCAGCCGGTATGGCTCCAGCTCCTTGACCAGGATGCGCGCCATCGGCCGGTGCACGCGGCCGTGGAAATCGACGGCGATGCCGATATTCGGCCCGACCGCCTCGCGCACCATGGCAACGCGCTCTATAGCCGCGTCTATCTTGTCGTGGCTGTCGACGATCTGCAATTCCTCGGTGCCGTTCATCTTGAGCGCCTGGAAGCCGCGCGCCACCACATCTTTGGCGCCGTCCGCCACTTCCGCCGGCCGGTCGCCGCCGATCCAGGAATAGACCTTGATCGTCTCGCGCAGCCTCCCGCCGAGCAATTCATGCACCGGCACGCCGAGCGCCTTGCCCTTGATGTCCCACAGCGCCTGGTCGATGCCGGCAATGGCGCTCATCAGGATCGGCCCGCCGCGATAAAAGCCGCCGCGATGCATCACCGTCCAATGATCCTCGATCAAACGCGGATCCTTGCCGATCAGATAGTCGGCCAGTTCCTTGACCGCCGCTTCGACCGTCAGCGCCTTGCCTTCGACCACCGGCTCGCCCCAGCCGCTGATGCCGGCATCGGTCTCGATCTTGAGGAACAGCCAGCGCGGCGGAACGATATAGGTGGTCAGAGCGGTGATCTTCATGCGGCCGGCCGGTCTCAGTTGTTTTTCAGTTTCTTGGCGCTGACGAGATCGCGCGCGGCAAGGTCGAGTATCTTGTTCGCCGCGTTGCGCGCGGCGACGGCGTCCCGCATGCGCAAGGCCTCGACCACTTCGCCATGCGCCGCCGCCGCTTCCCTGCGCCTGACCGGCGAGATCGTTGCGGTGGCTTCCAGCGAAAACAACAGCGCCGTGTCGATCAGCTTGCCGATCTGGCGGAAGATCGGGTTGTGGCTCGCGCCATAGACGATCTGGTGGAAGACGATGTCGGAGCGCGAGAACTGCGTCAGGTCCTCGCCTGCGCCGGCCATGCCTTGCCAAGCCACTTCGAGATCGGCGATCTCCTGCAGCGACGCGCGCGTTGCCGCAAGTTCGGCGACCAGCGGCTCGATGGCGCGGCGGGTTTCCAGGATCGCGTCGAACAGCTTGTCGTCCAGCGCATGCGGCGCATGCCAGGCCAGCACCTGCGGGTCGATGATGTTCCAATTGTCCTGGTCGCACACCACCGTGCCGACGCGTGGCCGGGACAGCACCAGCCCCTTGGCCGCCAGCACTTTCAGCGCTTCGCGGATGACGGTGCGGCTGACGCCATATTCGATGCCGAGATCGTTCTCGGTCGGCAGTGACGACCCGGCCGGATACCGCCCGGAAAATATGTCGGAGGCGATCGCCTTGGTCACGTCGGGCATGACGCGCGGACGGCGCGCCGTCTCGCGCGTTTCCGTGTCTTCGTCAGCCTTCTTCGGTGTTTCGTTCACCTCAGCCCCTCCTCCAAGGCAGCGACCCTTCGGTTTGCGCGCAATTGGTCCGGCCTTAGCGGATGCGAGTGATTTACGCCAGCGACTACTCATCGGACTATCTATCTCATTTATCATACCAGATCAATTGACGGGTATGATAAAATTGATTACACACTGGCAATCCGGGCTAAGCGCCCGGCTGTTTGCTGGGAGGTAATCATGCGACTTTTGAAAACCGCGCTCGTCGCGGGTGCTCTCGCCGTCTTGTCGGTCACCACGATCGCGTCGGCCTACGCTCAGGACACCAAGATCGGCTTCATCGTCAAACAGCCGGAGGAGCCCTGGTTCCAGGATGAATGGAAGTTCGCCGACCAGGCCGCCAAGGAAAAAGGCTTCACCCTGGTCAAGATCGGCGCCGAGGACGGCGAGAAGCTGATGTCGGCGATCGACAATCTGGGCGCTCAAGGAGCGCAAGGCTTCGTCGTCTGCACGCCGGATGTGAAGCTCGGCCCCGGCATCGTCGCCAAGGCCGCAGCCAACAATCTCAAGCTGATGACGGTGGACGACCGCCTCGTCGGCGCCGACGGCAAGCCGCTGGAAGATGTGCCGCATATGGGCATTTCCGCCACCAAGATCGGCGAGGCGGTGGGTCAGGCCATCGTCGACGAGATGAAGGCGCGCGGCTGGAAAATGGACGAGGTCGGCGCGATCCGCGTTTCGTATGACCAGCTGCCGACGGCAGTCGACCGCGTCGAAGGCGCGATCTCGGTGCTGAAGGCCGCCGGCTTCAAGGCGGAAAACATCTTCGACGCGCCGCAGGCCAAGACCGATACGGAAGCCGCGCTCAATGCCGCGACCGTGGTGCTCAACGCCCATGCCGACATCAAGAAGTGGATTGCCTTCGGCCTCAATGACGAGGCGGTGCTGGGCGCCGTGCGCGCTTCCGAAAGCGTCGGCATTCCGGCGGACGGCATGATCGGCGTCGGCATCGGCGGCGCGGAATCGGCGATCAACGAGTTCAAGAAGCCGGCCGCCACCGGGTTCGTCGGCACGGTGATCATCTCGCCCAAGCGCCACGGCTACGAGACGGCGCTCGACATGTATGATTGGATCGCCAACAACAAGGAGCCGGCGAGGCTGACGCTGACCGCTGGCGCGCTGGCCAAGCGCGACGACTACCAGAAGGTGCGCAAGGACCTCGGCATCGAATAGTCCTCCCTGTACAAACAGGCGGCGGCTTGATGCCGCCGCCTGTTTGGCGTGCTCAAGAAGGATCGAAGCCCGTGTCCTTTCTCGAATTCTCCAACATTACCAAAACCTATCCGGGCGTCAGGGCTCTGTCCGATGTGTCGTTCGGCGTCGAAAAGGGCGCCGTGCACGGATTGATGGGTGAGAACGGCGCCGGCAAATCCACCCTCATCAAGATCCTGTCCGGCGACCAGCATGCCGATACCGGCGAGATAAGCATCGACGGCAAGGTCCAGGCCTATGCCTCGACCAGGAATGCCTTCGACAATGGCGTTATCGTCATCCACCAGGAGTTACAGCTGGTGCCTGAGCTGAGCGTCGCCGAGAATCTCAGCCTCGGACGCTTTCCGGCAAGCGCCGGCGTGATCGCCCGCCGCCGCATGCTCGACGATGTCGGCGCCAAGCTGCAATCGGCCGGCATCGATATCGACATGCGCCGCAAGGTCAAGACGCTCTCGATCGGCGAGCGCCAGATGGTCGAGATCGCCAAGGCTGTGATGCTCGACGCCCGTGTGATTGCGCTTGACGAGCCGACCTCGTCACTGTCCTCGCGCGAAAGCGAGATCCTGTTCGCGCTGATCGGCCGGCTGCGTGGCGAGGGCAAGGTCATCATCTATGTCTCGCACCGCCTCGACGAGGTGTTCCGGCTCTGCGACAGCCTGACGGTGCTGCGCGACGGCAAGCTTGCCGCGCATCATCAATCGCTGAAGGATGTCACCCGCGATCAGGTCGTCGCCGAAATGGTCGGCCGCGAGATTTCCGACATATGGGGTTTTCGGCCGCGCAAGGCCGGGGAGGTCCGCCTCAAAGTCGACAGATTGAGCGGCGCCAGGCTGCCGGCGCCCGCAACCTTCGAGGCCCGCGCCGGCGAGATTGTCGGCTTCTTCGGCCTCATCGGCGCAGGCCGATCCGAACTGATGCGGCTGGTCTTCGGCGCCGACCCGCGTTTGGACGGCACGATCGCGGTCGACGGCAAGACGGTTGCGGCCGCCAGCCCGCATGACGCGATCAGGGCCGGCATCGTGCTCTGCTCGGAAGACCGCAAGCATGACGGCATCATCCAAGGCCGTTCGATCGAGGAGAACATCAACATCTCCTCGCGCCGCCATCACACGCGCTTCGGCGTTCTGAACCGCGCCAGCGAGATCGCGACGGCCGAAACCTTCATCAAGAAGCTCAAGGTGCGCACGCCTTCGCGCAAGCAGGACATCGTCAATCTCTCCGGCGGCAACCAGCAGAAGGTCATCCTCGGCCGCTGGTTGTCGGAGCAGAACATCCGCGTGCTCATCGTCGACGAGCCGACGCGCGGCATCGATGTCGGCGCCAAATCGGAGATCTACGAGCTGCTCTACCAACTGGCCGAGGAGGGCATGGCGATCGTCGTCGTCTCCTCCGAGCTGCCGGAAGTGATGGGCATTTGCGACCGCATCCTGGTGATGTGCGGCGGGCGCATCAGCGCCGAGCTCGCGCGCGACCAGTTCGCCGAAAAGGCGATCCTGGCCGCGGCGCTCCCCGACAAGAAAACCCCCGACGCGATCGCATCCTGAGGACTTCTAATGACCGATCGGCTGAAGAAGATCCTGCTCGGCGAACAAGGCCTCGTCGTCATCTTCATCGTCGCCTTCGCGCTGGTGTCGCTGCTCGTGCCGAACTTCCTCACCGACCGCAACATGCTCGGCCTGCTTCAGTCCGTGGTCACCGTTGGCATCGTCGCCTGCACGATGATGTTCTGCCTCGCGGCACGCGACTTCGACCTGTCGGTCGGCTCCATCGTCGCCTTTGCCGGCATGGTCGCGGTGATGGCCTCGAACGCAACAGGCTCGATCCTGCTTGGCCTCATCGCGGCCATCGCCTGCGGCGCCGTCGTCGGCTGGGTCAATGGCGTCGTCATCGCCAAATTCCGCATCAATGCCCTGATCACCACTCTCGCCTCCATGCAGATCGTGCGCGGTTTCGCGCTGATATCGTCGGACGGCCGCGCCGTGGGCATCAACAGCCCGGATTTCTACCAGCTGGCCCTCTCGAAGCTGCTCGCCATACCGACCCCGATCTGGGTGCTGGCGGTGCTCTTCGCCATTTTCGGCTTTGTGCTCAACAGCACCGTCTTCGGCAAGAACACGCTCGCCATCGGCGGCAATCCGGAGGCTTCGCGCCTAGCCGGCGTCAATGTCGATCGAACGCGCATCTGGATCTTCACGCTCCAGGGCGTGGTCTGCGGCATCGCCGGCATCCTGCTTGCCTCGCGCATCACCTCCGGCCAGCCCAACGCCGCGGTGGGCTTGGAACTGTCGGTGATCTCGGCCTGCGTGCTCGGCGGCGTCTCGCTTGCCGGCGGCAGGGCCACGATGTCGGGCGTCATCGTCGGCGTGCTGATTATGGGCATCGCCGAGAACGCCATGAACCTGCTCAACATCCCGGCCTTCTACCAATACATCGTCAGGGGCGTGATCCTGCTCTTGGCCGTGCTCCTCGACAATCTGCGTTCCTCGGCATTGGGGCGGCGCTGATGGGACGCCTCTCTGGAAAACGCATCTTCCTCACCGGCGCCGCGCAAGGCATCGGCTACGCCATCGCCGAGGCCTGTCTGCGCGAGGAGGCCGAGCTGTTCCTGGTCGACCTCGACGCGAGCCTGCTCGCCGAAAGTGCCGGCCGTTTGGGCAAGGTCGCGCATGCCGTAGCCGACATCGCCGATGCCAAGGCAATCGAGGCCGCCATGGCGGCGGCAACGAAAGCCATAGGCCCGGTCAATACCGTCATCAACAATGCCGGCATGAACGTCTTTTCGACGCCGCTCGAAGCTACCGAGGATGACTGGACGCGCAATCTCGACGTCAATGTGAAAGGCGCCTGGCACTGCGCCAAGGCGGCGCTGCCGGGGATGATCGGGCAGGGCGGCGGCGTGATCCTCAACATCGCCTCCACCCACGCATTCACCATCATCCCGCACACCTTTCCATATCCCGTCGCCAAGCATGCTCTGCTCGGCCTGACCAAATCGCTGGCGATCGAATATGCCGCCAACAATGTCCGCGTGAACGCGCTGGCGCCCGGTTATGTCGCCACCCAGAAGGTCGTCGATTACTGGAACAGCTTCGACGATCCGGAGGCTGCGCGGGCCAAGACGCTGGCGCTGCATCCGGGCGGGCGGATCGCCACGCCGGAAGAGATCGCCATGGCGGCGGTCTTTCTCGTCTCCGATGAATGCCCCTTCATCAACGCCGCCTGCCTCGTCGCGGATGGCGGCTTGAGCGTGCTTCACCACCCCTGACACAAAGCCATAGATCGGAGGAAACAATGGCAAATGATGTCTTCGCAAAATCCCTGCTGACGCGCCGGCAGGCGCTTGCGCTCGGAGCAAGTGCCGCGCTGGCAAGCGCGCTGCCGCGCGGCGCCTTCGCCGCGGACGAGAAGGTGACGCTCTGGCATGGCTGGACCGGCGCCGACAACACCACCGCACTCAACGGTGTCATCGACACCTTCAACAAGGGCGGCAAGGGCGTCACCGTCGAGCCGACCGGCTATGACTGGGACACGTTGTTTTCCAAATGGGTGGTCTCCTCGGCCGGCGGACGCGCGCCCGACCTGGTGCTCTTCCACATCACCGAATTGCCGGAATTCGCGACGCGCAAGGTCATCCGCCCGATCGACGACGTCGTCGCCTCGTCCGGTCTCGACCTGTCGCAGGTTCCGAATGCCGGCCGCACCGGCGTGACCTTCGACGGTAAGGTCTATGCCGCGCCGCTCGACGTGCATCCGCTCGGCTTCTACTACAATGTCGACATGGTGCAGGAGGCAGGCCTCGATCCGGCCAAGCCGCCGAAGACCGGCGAGGAATTCCTCGAATGGGCAAAGAAGCTGACGGTCAAGGACGGCACCGGCAAGGTCACGCGTTACGGCTTCGAATTGCCGAACACCTGGGCGACCGCGCGCTGGATCTGGTTCAGCCTGATGTACCAGTTCGGCGGCACTTTCCTTGATGACAAGGGGCTGGCCGCGGTCGACAGCGAGGCCTCGCAGAAGGCGCTGCAATATCTCGTCGACCTGATCAACGTGCATGGCGTGACCAATCCCGAGGTCGGCGGCAACAAGGGCGAGGATGCTTTGGCTTCGAAGCAGGTCGCCATGAAGTTCATCGGCCCTTGGGAGGTGAATCTGCGCATGGCGCAGAAGATGAATTTCATGACCGCGCAATTGCCGGTGTTTGGCCACAAGGCAGCCGTCTGGGCGAACTCGCATTGCATGGCGGTGTCGAAGCAGAAAAACGACGACAAGCTCGCCGCCGATGGCACTTTCATGAAGTGGTTCTTCGACAACTTCGCAGCACCCGCCACCACCGTCGGCATCATCCCGCAGAGCAAGGCGGTGCGTGAAAGCGCCGCCTTCACCGGCACCGAGCAGTACAAATATTTCAAGTCCTTCGTCGACGACCTGCCCAACATCGTCTACGAGCCGCTGATCCCGCAATATCTCTCGGTCTTCTCCTTCGACAAGCCGACGCCGCTGGTCACCAACCTGCAGGCAGCCCTCAGCGGCTCCAAGCCGGTGACCGATGCCTTGAAGGCGATGAAGGAAGGTCTCGACGCGCAGCTGAAGAAGGGCTGATGATATCGCTGGCATCACAACCGGCGGGCCGCTCCAGGGCCCGCCGCGCATCGGCGCAGGAGGGAGGGGCGGTGCGCAGCGGCATGCCGCTTGCCGCCTATCTCTTCCTGTCGCCCTATCTGGCACTGTTCATCGCCTTCATGCTTTTGCCGACGCTGGCCGCCATCGGCATCAGCTTCATGCGCTGGGATATCCTCGGCGCGCCCGAATTCATCGGGCTCGACAATTACCGGCAGATCTTCGGCGATCCGCTGTTCCTGACCGCGATCAGGAACACCTTCTACTTCGTCTTCCTGACGGCTATTCCGATGGTCGTGCTCGGCCTGGCTTTGGCCATGCTGCTCGACCAGAAGCTCAAGGGCACCGCCTTCGTGAGGACGGTGGTGTTCCTTCCCTATGTCGTCATGGTCTCGACCGTCGGCATCCTGTGGGGCTGGCTGTTCGACAAGGGCACCGGCCTCGTCAATTATTACCTCACCACGATCGGCCTCGAGCCCGTCGCCTGGCTCAAGGACCCGCACTGGTCGATGCCGGCTTTGGCCATCACGACCATCTGGTGGACCGTCAACACCAATATGATCATCTTCCTGGCCGCGCTGCAGGACATTTCCGAGGAATTGCATGATGCCGCCACGCTCGACGGCGCCAGCCCCTGGCAGCGCTTCGTCTACATCACCTTGCCTTTGCTGCGGCCGGCCATGGCGCTGGTCACCGCGCTCACCATCATCAATGGCTGGCGCGTCTTCGGCCAGGCCTATGTGATGACCCAGGGCGGGCCGGAGGCGAGCACCTTCGTAATCGTGCAATATATCTATCTCACCGCGTTCCAGAATTTCGAGATGGGTCCGGCCGCCGCCGCGGGCGTGGTGCTGCTTTTAATTACACTGCTCTTCTCGCTGGTCCAGATGAAGCTGATGAAGGCGATCTGATGCAGGACCAGCGCTCCAATCGCGCGGGAAAATCGCTTGGCGGGCGCTCGCTCGCCTATGTGCTGATGATCGTCGTGACGGCGCTCTGGGGCGCGCCGATCCTGTGGATGCTGGTCACGTCGATAAAACCGGAAAGCGAGATCTACGCTTATCCGCCCGCCTGGATCCCGGATGCGCCGACGCTGGAAGCCTATGGCGCGCTGTTCCAGCGCTTCCCCATGCTGACCTGGTTCCGCAACTCGACCGTTGTCGGTATTCTCACCACCGTGCTGACCTTGGCCGTCGACGCCTTGGCCGCCTATCCGCTGGCGCGCATGCAGTTTCCCGGCCGCCGCGTCATCATGGGCGTGATCTTCGCGACCTTCCTGCTGCCCTATGAACTCCTCTTCGTGCCGCTGTTCCTTGGCCTGAACAGTTACGGCCTGGTCGACAGCATCTTCAGCCTGACCGTGCCGGCATCGGCCAACGCCTTCGGCGTCTTCCTGCTGACCCAGTTCTTCCAGGCCGTCCCGCGGGAACTCGAAGACGCAGCCATCATGGACGGCTGCGGCCGCTTCGGCTTCTTCTGGCGCATCCTCTTGCCGCTCACAAAACCGGGCCTTGCCACGGTGGCGATCTTCACCTTCGTCGCCAGCTGGAACAATTTCTTCTGGCCGCTGATCGCCACCAATTCCGACGAGACGCGCACGCTTCCCGTCGGCCTGGCGACATTGGTCGGCGGCGCCGGCATGTCGATGAAGCAAAGCGTGCTGATGGCCTCGGCCGTCGTGGCGACGCTGCCGACGGCACTCTTCTTCCTCGCCTTGCAGCGGCACTTCGTGCGCGGCATCGCCGCGACCGGCATCAAGGGCTGACCATGGCCGATATCGAGATCGCCAGCGACCGTCTCCGCTGCGTGCTCTCGACGCAAGGCGGGTTGGTCTGGCGGCTGGAGGCCAAGCCTGGCGATGCCTGGCAAGCGCTGCTGCGCCCGCCGCCAGAAGGTTCGGATCGCGATCCGCTGAAGGCCGGTTGTTTTCCGCTCGTCCCGTTCGGCAACAGGGTCGAAGGCAATCGTTTTCTGTTCGATCGGACCGAGTATCGTCTGAAGCCCAACACGCCTTGGGACAAGCACTATCTGCATGGTGATGGCTGGCTTGGCGACTGGACCGTCGATGATCGCGGCGACGCCGAGGCATCGCTGTCGTTGGAATTTCAGCGAGAACCTTATCGCTATCGCGCCACGCAACGCTTCCAATGCGAAGGGGTGAGCTTCAGGGCGATCCTTGGCGTGACGAATCTCGGCCAGCGGCCGATGCCGTTCGGGCTCGGCTGGCATCCCTATTTTCCGCTGACGCCGGCAACCACGCTTGCAGCGCCGGCGAAGGCTTATTGGACGGAAAAAGCGGGCTGGCTTCCGGACGCCTGCACCTCGGTGCCCGAAGCGCTTGATTTCAAGCGCCAGAGAACGCTGCCGCGCCGTTGGGTCAACAACGGTTTTGAAGGCTGGGACGGCGCGGCCTCCATCGTCTGGCCCGAACGACATTTGCGGCTGTGCGTCGAGACCGCTCCGATGCTGTCGCGCTATTTCCTTTTCATCTTCGACACGATGTTCGATCCGCACTACCGCGAGGACTTCTTCTGCTTCGAACCGATGAGCCACTCGGCTAACGGCCACAACCTGCCGGGTTTGGGTGGCCTGATGGTGCTTGCGCCGGGGCAGGGGACCGAGATTTCGATGGCACTGTCGTGCGGTGCGATAGAGGATGCGGCATGACCAGCGTCACGGAAGTCTTCCGCTCGCGCGACAAGCTTGGCGAGGTTCCGGTGTGGGATGTTGCCGAGCAGGCGCTCTATTGGGTTGATATCGAGAGCAAGCGGCTGCGGCGTTGGGATTATGTGAGTGGCGCGGTCCGCGAATGGTATTTCCCCGAGCGCATCGGTTCTTTCGCATTACGCGAGAAAGGCGGTTTGGTCTGTGCCTTCGAAAGCGGGCTGGCCTTCTTCGATCCGGCTACCAAAACATCGACTGGATCGCCAGACCCGAAGCGCACATCCCCACCAACCGCTTCAACGACGGCAAATGCGACCGCAAGGGCCGATTCTGGGCCGGCACGATGGACGACAACCTCAAGGACCACAGCGCCTCGCTTTATCGGCTCGATCCCGACTTGCAGGTGACGCGTCTGGCGGGCGGAATCTGCATCTCCAATTCGTTGGTCTGGAGCCTCGACAACAGCATTTTCTATTTCGCCGATACACCCGAGAACGCGATCTACGCTTACGATTACAATCACAACGCTGGGACCATCGCCGATCGCCGGCTCTTCGCCTCGACCGCCGAGCAGCCCGGAACGCCTGACGGCTCGACGATCGACGAACATGGCTATCTGTGGAACGCGCAATGGGAGGCTGGCGCCTGGTACGTATGCGCCGGACGGCTCGATCGACCGGATCGTCGAACTGCCGGTGCAGCGTCCATCGAGCTGCATGTTCGGCGGCCCGGACCTTGCGATGCTCTATGTCACCACCGCCATCTGGGATTCCAACGAGGCCGACCTGCGGGCTCAGCCGCTGGCCGGCTCGCTGCTGGCGCTCGATGTCGGCGTGCGCGGCGTGCCGGAGCCGCGCTTCGCCGGCTGACAGGAAACGGATATTCCTGTGGGGCGCACTCCGATCAGCGGCAGCACGATGCCTTCACCCACAGGCTCACAAAAATGCCCGGCCAGCAACTGGGGGCCAGAACAAGAGCTGTTCAAAATCGTACGCTAAGGTCGAACGGAGCGTGAACCGAGTTTGCATGTGTCTCCCGATTTTCAGGGGCGTGGTCCCTGATTCCGTGTGGATAGCCATGGCGGTGCGACAGCTGCTGTTTCCACATCCACTCAACTCGGCAACATTGACCGGCAATTGGTGTCGGTGTGCGGAGCTGAGCAGTGGCCAGGCGCAAGATTCTCAAAGCTCAGGATCGACAAGAGGCTGGGGGCGGTTCGGAGGCTGCAGAGTTGACGGCCTTCTCGGCAGCCGAACCAAATTCACCGTCAGACTGCAGCGCTGTGCGAGCAATCTTCCAGGCGGATTCGACATGCCTACGCGCGGCCGCTTCCGCCTCGTCCGGATTGCGCGCCCTTATCGCATCCATGATCTCCTTCATTTCGGCGATCGCCGGCTCGCGCCGGTTCGCCGAGGCGATTGTCATCGGTCGCAGCTGATTGATGCGTATGTTGAGCCCGCTCACGATCTCCCACGCGACGCGTTTGTCGGCCGCCTCGAACAGCGCCTCATAGAATTTCGTCGTCGCGCGCATTTGGCCGGCGGCTTGCCTGCGGCCCAGGCTTCGAGGAGTTCGCCGAGCGCTTGCTCCAGTGCTGCCAGTTGCATATCGGTTGCCGATAGCGCGCAGGCCCGCGCCGCTATCCCCTCCAGAAGCGCCCTGAGCTCATAGATCTCGTCGGTTTTGTCGAGATCGGGCTTGGCCACCGCCGGCCCGTGTCCCGGGATCATCTGGACAAGACCCTCAGTCTCGAGTTGCCTCAGAACCTCGCGTACCGAGCGGCGACACCAAGCTGGTCGCAAAGGGGCCGCTCGACCAGCCTTTCACCGGGCTGGAAATGGAAATCCATGATCGCCTCGCGCATGCGCTCCAGCGCCAGCGTCCTCAACGTCTTGGCGGAGCGTCGGTCGCCCTTACGCCTTCGAGAGTGATGGGATCGGTTATGTAGAGAGCTGTAGAGCAGCCGCCGGCAAAGACTAGCCGCACGCAGGTCGTCGCCGTAGGCCACAGCGACGGTCTTTTCTCTCAGCTGGCCCTTTATTGTCATCCAAGTCTCTCTGTCAAAAGGTTGGCGACTAGTTTGGCCCATTTCCTTGCCACGAGCATGGGGCCATACGCTGATTAGACTGCCGGCGCTGTGCAGCGATTCATGAAGAACCGGTGCGGCATAAGCCGTGGGTACCGGCGCTGCATGGCGCCGGGGCTCATACCTGCCGGCGCCATCGGCCCGATGCTCAGTGTCGTCAATTCGTGCTGTCAACGAGGAAGGCCCGCTGCTTCGGTTTCAACGAAGCAAAGGACAGAAAAAGACTTCTTTTTGCGGTCCGGCCTGGATGCTCTCTTGCAGGCCTAGAATACGCTAGGCCCGCCCGGGAGGCGACGCATAACAAGAGAGCGGCTGCCAAAACGCCGCCTGGCATAGGCCGCCTGAATGGGGCCGATGCCGGCAACAGCCATGGGGAACCACGACAATGAAGACATTCCGAAATTGCCTGATGACGGCGGTCAGCGCAGGCCTGCTGGGCCTGGGGCTTGCCGCTCCCGCCAATGCCGGCGCCATCCGTCTCGGCATGACCACCTGGGTGGGCTACGGGCCGCTGTTTCTCGCCCGTGACCTCGGCTACTTCAAGGAAGCCGGCGTCGATGTCGACCTGAAGATCATAGAAGAGTCAGCGCTTTACATGGCGGCGGTAGCAGGCGGCGACCTCGACGGCGCCGCTTCCACCGTCGACGAGCTGATGAAATACCGCTCCGACGAGCTCTGCTTCAAATATGTGGTGGCGCTCGACGACAGCCATGGCGGCGACGGCGTAGTCACGCAGCCCGACGTCAAGTCGCTCAAGGATCTGAAGGGCCAGCAGGTGGCCTTGAACGAGGGCTCCATTTCCGAATTCTGGTTCAATGTGCTCCTGAAAAAGGAAGGCATGACCGAGGACGACGTGACCATCACCAACATGACCGCCGACGACGCGGCGACCGCCTTCATCGCCGGCCAGGTTCCGGCCGCGGTGACCTGGGAGCCGCACCTCACCGAAGTCCGCAAGGGCGGAAAGGGCAAGGTGCTGATCGATTCCACGACCACCCCCGGCCTGATCGTCGATGTGATCGCGCTCAAATGCGACATGATCGAGAAGCACCCCGAGGACGTGAGGGCTCTTATCAAGGGCTATTACAAGGCGGTCGACTACATCAAGACCAACCCGGATAAGGCCTATGAGATCATGGCCAAGGGCATTGGCGGCTATCTCGAGAAGCCCGAGGATTTCGCGGCCGGCGCCAAGGGCGTGCGCTACTACGATCGCGCCCGCAACCTGGAATTCTTCGGCACGCCGCAGAAGAGCGAAGCGGCCGACCTGGTGAACTTCGCGCAGGACGTCTGGGGCAAGGCCGGCAAGCTCAAGATGACGATCGATTCGAAAACCATTCTCGACACCGATTTCATCAAGGAACAGTAGGCCGCCGAGATGGCCAGGGTCGGCCCGTCCGGGCCGATCCTGTTTCTCGAACGCCTGAATTTCACGCCTGAAATCAACGGAGGCCATCTTATGGCACAAAGGCGGACGGCGTGGACACGCCTGACGACCCCATTCGCCAACATCCCCGCCAGCACGGCCACCACGCTCGCGCTGGCGATGTGGGTGGTCGTGATCGGCGGCTGGGCGTTGCTGTCCTATGGCCGCCTCGTGCCGAACATGTTCCTGCCGACACCTGGAACCGTGCTCGAGACGACCTATCGCATGTCCCTGGACGGCAGCCTTTTCTACCACACCCTGACAAGCGCCAAGGTGGTCATCCTGGGCTTCATCGTGTCGTCACTGATCGCGGTGCCGCTGGGACTGTGGATGGGCACCTACCGGGCGGTGCAGGCGCCGCTGGAGCCGCTGGTCAACTTCATCCGCTACCTGCCGGTGACCTCCTTCGTGCCGCTGTTCATCCTTTGGATCGGCATCGGCATCGAACAGCGCATAGCGGTCATCTTCTTCGGCACGTTCTTCCAGCAGCTGGTGATGATCTCCGACTGCGCCCGCAGCGTCTCCAGGGACCTGGTCAACGCCTCCTACACTTTAGGCACCAAGCGCTCAGAAGCGGTGTGGCACGTCATTTTCCCCGCAGCGCTTCCGGCGATCCTCGACACGCTTCGCGTCACCATGGGTTGGGCCTGGACCTATCTGGTCGTTGCCGAGCTCGTCGCCGCGTCGAGCGGCCTCGGCTATATCAGCCTCAAGGCAATGCGCGGCTTCCAGGTCGATGTGATCTTCATGGCGATCGCCGCAATCGGGCTTCTGGGCCTGATCACCGACACGGCATTCCGCATTCTCCGGGCAAGGGTCGCGCCATGGGCACCTTGATCTTGAACGCATCCTCGCAAAACGCAGCCGGATCAAGGGTAGTGATGACCGAAACCGTCAAGGCGAACAATTTGGCCGGCACGGCCCATGCGGCCGGCGATCCGCGTTCGGCCGGCACCACGATGGCCATCGAGGACGTGACATTGCGCTATGGCGATGCCAATGGCGTGCTGGCGCTGGACGATGTGTCGCTGAAGGTGGCCAAGAACGAATTCTGCGTCATCGTCGGCCCTTCGGGATGCGGCAAATCCAGCCTGCTCTACCTCGCCGCCGGCCTCAATGACGCGACCTCGGGCAGCATCAAGGTCGACGGCCGGGAAGTGATCGAGCCCGGCGCCGACAGGGGCATGGTCTTCCAGAGCTACACCTTGTTCCCGTGGCTCACGGTGCGCGCCAACATTGAATACGGGCCGAAGCGCAAGGGGCTGCCTGCGGAGCAGCGCAAGCAGATCGTCGACCAGTATCTCAACGAGGTCGGCCTCGCGTCCTTTGCGGACCACTACCCCGCCCAGTTGTCGGGCGGCATGAAGCAGCGCGTGGCGATCGCGCGGGCCCTGGCCAACGACCCGGCTGTCCTGTTGATGGACGAGCCGTTCGGCGCGCTCGACAGCCAGACGCGCGGCACAATGCAGAAGCTGCTGTTGCGCGTCTGGGAGCGGCAGCAGAAGACGGTGCTCTTCGTCACTCACGATATCGACGAGGCGCTGGTGCTCGGCGACCGCGTTCTGGTGATGACGGCAAGGCCGGGCAAGATCAAGGCCGAGATCAAGGTCGACATCCCGCGGCCGCGCTCGATGGACGTGATCCTCGAGCCCGACTTCATCGCGCTCAAGCGCCGTATCCTTGGCCTTCTGCACGACGAGATCGACGAGGATCACTGAGCGCAATTTCCAAGAGCAAAAGTCGAGGCAGTCCAGCAGTGCTGAACGCCGATCTGCCCCGATGTTGAAGGGTGAGACGGCCTCTACCTTTCGCCGTTGCGCGCCGGGCCGAGGATCATCTCCGAAGCCTTTTGCCCGATCATCATGCTTGGCGCGTTGGTGTTGCCGCCGATCAGCTTCGGCATGACGGAGGCATCGGCGACCCGGAGCCCATCCACGCCTCGCACCTTGAGTGTCGCCGGATCGACGACAGCCATGTCGTCCGTTCCCATCTTGCAGGTTCCGACCGGGTGATAGACGGTCAGCGCCTCGGCGCGCAGATAGGCCAGGATCTCGTCATCGGTTCGGACATCCTTGCCCGGCAGCATCTCCTGGCCGCGCACCGCGTCGAACTCGGACGAGGCAAAAATCCGGCGCGCGATCTTGATGCCCTCCACCAGCACCATGGCGTCGTCTTCATGCGTGAAGAAGCGGTGGTCGATCAGGACGTCGCGGCGAGAATTGTCGCGCGACAACCTGATCTCGCCCACGCTTTTCGGTCTGAGCACGCAAGTGTGAATGGCGTAGCCGTGGCCGTATTCGATCAGCCTGCCGCGATGGCTGCGATAACCCGGCACGAAATGGAACTGAATGTCGGGCAGGCCGTTCGCGTGCTTGGTCTTCGCAAAGCCACCGGCTTCGACATAGTTGGTGGTGAGCATGCCCTTGCGGCGGGCGAAATACTGGAAGGGTGCCGCCGCGATACGGGGCAGGTTGGCAAGGGACAGGCCGAGCGTCCTGGTGCTTCTGGACCGCACGGTGATCATGCCGTCGACATGGTCCTGCAGGTTCTTGCCGACGCCCGGCAGGTCGAGGACGGGCGTGATGCCGATCTGCTTGAGCTCGGCTGCCGGCCCGATGCCGGACGCCATCAGGATCTTGGGCGAGTTGATGGCGCCGGCCGAAAGCACGATCTCGCGGCTGGCCGAGAGCGTCTTCTGCTGGCCCTCGTGCCGCACGTGCATTCCCGTGGCGCGCCCTTCGGCGATGACAAGGTCGATCACCTCGCATTCGCTGAGCAGCGTCAGGTTCTTGCGATGAAGCCCCGGACGCATGAAGGCGCTGAAGCTGCTGAAGCGCTGTCCGCGATCCTGCGTGACGTTGTATATCCCGAGGCCGAACTGGCTTCCGGCATTGAAGTCGGTGTTGGCGGGCAGGCCGGCGCTTGCGCCAGCTTTCACGAACATGGCGGAAAGCTCGTTCGGATCACGCGGGTTGTCGACCAAAAGCTCGCCGTCGCTGCCGTGATAGCGCGGGTCCTGGGCAAGCAGGTTGCGCTCCAGTTTCCTGAACACCGGCAAAACGTCACCGTAAGCCCAGCCTGCGCAGCCGAGTCCGGCCCACTCGTCATAGTCTTCGGCGGCACCGCGGATATAGACCATCGAGTTGATCGAGCTCGATCCGCCCAGCGCCTTGCCGCGATTGACCGGAATGCTGCGGTTGTTGAGATGAGGCTGCGGCACGCCGACGAAACAATAATCGTAATTCGGGTTGCCGTAGAGCGACAGGATGCCCGCCGGTACCTTGACCCGCAGGCTGTTGTCGCTGCCGCCGGCCTCGATCAGGCACACTTTGACCGACGGATCGGCGCTCAGCCGATTGGCCACCACGCAACCGGCCGAGCCGGCGCCGACGACGATATAGTCAAAGCTTTCAGTCTTCATGCCCAGCCCTCGAGAATGCCGGCGCTCGAGGCATGGCAGAACAGGCCGCCGCGAAGGCGATCCTCGTTCCGGAACCAGTTCCGCGCGGACACATGTCCGGCTTCGCTCGCCTGCAGCGCTGTCGATCCGACCGCTGGAACTCTAGGTGCGTCTATCGGTGCGAGAAATTCGGAAATGGTTACGCGTGACTTCGGAGATTCGTTATGGGCGCCCGCTGGCACGTGCTGCTACTTGTGAGCGCCAGCAGAGAAGCGGTCGGATGAAGCAGCCTGGCTGCATCCACCAACTGCCCGAGATCGTTTTCATCCCGCGCGGCGGAAGCTGTCGGATGGTCAGAAGAGGACTGAGCATGTCGGTTGAGAAGGTAGACACGCTCGTCGTCGGCGGCGGCCAGGCCGGGGTGGCCATGAGCGAGCATCTGAGCAAATGCGGGGTGCCTCATCTTGTGCTTGAGCGCGGCCGGATCGCCGAGCGCTGGCGCTCGCAGCGATGGGACTCCCTGGTCGCCAATGGCCCGGCCTGGCATGACCGGTTTCCGGGCATGGAGTTTCCGGTGACGGGTCCCGACGGTTTTCCTCCCAAGGAGGAGGTCGCCGACTATTTCGTCGCCTATGCAAAGCAGATCAATGCGCCGATCCGCTGCGGCGCGGAGGTCAAGCTCGTGCAAAGGAATGTCGGCCGTCCGGGATTTCGCGTCGAGACCTCGGATGGGGTGATCGAAGCCAACAGCGTCGTGGCCGCGACCGGGCCTTTCCAGGTCCCCGTCATCCCGCCACTCGTTCCTGACGATGCCGGCGTTCTGCAAATCCACTCCAGCGCCTACCGCAACCCGGCGCAATTGCCGAAGGGCGCGGTGCTGGTGGTCGGGGCCGGATCCTCGGGCGTGCAGATTGCCGATGAGTTGCAGCGCTCAGGCAGGCGCGTCTATCTCTCGGTCGGCCCGCATGATCGGCCGCCGCGCGCCTATCGCGGACGCGACTTCTGCTGGTGGCTGGGCGTGCTCGGCAAATGGGACCTCGAGACCCCGGGGCCCGGCACGGAGCATGTCACGATCGCGGTGAGCGGCGCGCGCGGCGGCGAAACGATCGATTTCCGCCGCCTGGCCGCGCAGGGGCTTACGCTGGTCGGCATGACAAAGACGTACCAGAACGGCGTGATGACCTTCGCGCCGGATCTTGCGAAGAATATCGCCCGGGGCGATGCCAGCCTGATGTCGCTGCTGGACGAAGCCGACGCCTATGTCGCGCGCAATGGTCTCGACCTTCCGGAAGAGCCCACCGCCCGCCGGATCGATCCGGATCCGGACTGCGTGACCAATCCAATAAGCGAGCTCGATCTTGCCGAAACAGGGGTAGCGACGATCATCTGGGCGACCGGCTTCGCCGTCGACTACAGCTGGCTGAAGGTCGACGCTTTCGACGAGAGGGGCCGGCCAAGGCATCAGCGCGGCGTCTCGACCGAGCCCGGGATCTATTTCTTGGGGCTGCCCTGGCAGTCGCGCAGAGGATCGAGCTTCATCTGGGGCGTCTGGCACGATGCCAAGCACGTGGCCGACCGTATTTCAACGCAGCGCAAATATCTAGCCTACCACGCCGCCGCGACGCGCCAGCCCGTGGACGCCTGACCAAAGCTGCGAGCCGATCCCTCATGGAGACCAAGATGGCGCATACGCGAATTCGCAAATTCAACACCAAGGACACCTATCCCGAGCAGAAGCTCGACAACGACCTCTGCCAGGCCGTCGTCACGCGCGGCGGCAGGACCGTCTATCTGCGCGGGCAATGTCCGCAGGATCTCGACACGGCCAAGAACATCGACAGCCACGATCCGGTCGAGCAGACCCATAAGGTCATGCAGAATATCAGGCAGCTCATCGAGGAATGCGGCGGCACGATGGAGCATCTGGTGAAGGTGGTTGTCTACATCACCGATGTCCGCCACCGCGAGGCCGTCTACCGGACGATGGGCGAATACATCAAGGGCGTCCACCCGGTTTCGACCGGGCTGGTCGTGTCGGCGCTCGCGCGGCCGGAATGGCTGGTCGAGATCGACGGCACCGCCGTCATTCCGGACTAAGCACCATGACCTTCTCCATCGTCGCGCGCTGCAGGCGCACAGGCATGTTCGGGGTCGCGGTCTCTTCGTCCTCACCTGCCGTCGCGGCTCGTTGCGCCTACGCGCAGGCGGGCGTCGGCGCGGTCGCCAGCCAGAACGTCACCGACCCGACGCTCGGGCCACGGGCGCTGGAGCTGATGGCGCGCGGCGCCTCCGCCACTGAGGCCGTCGCGATCATCAAGCGCACGGGCCCCTTCAGTGAGTACCGTCAGGTGCTAGCGGTCGACGCGGCTGGCGGCAGCGCAATCCATTCGGGACCGAAAGCGCTCGGCATCTGGGCCGAGGCGCGCGGCGAGGACGTTGCCTGCGGCGGCAACCTGCTCGCGAACGCCGGCGTTCCGCAAGCCATGGTCGACGCCTTCCTTGCCTCCGAAGGCGACCTCGGGGACCGGCTGATCGCCACGATGCGTGCCGCGCTGAAATCCGGCGGTGAGGCAGGGCCCGTCCGCTCCGCCGGCATGAAGCTGGTGCGCGATGTCTCCTGGCCTGTCGCCGACTTGCGCTGCGACTGGACCGAGGACTGTCCGATCGAACAGTTGGCGGGGCTGTGGGAGATCTACAAGCCCCAACTCGACGCCTATGTCACCCGTGCCCTCAACCCGTCCGATGCGCCGAGCTACGGCGTTCCCGGTGACGAATAGTCCGATCGGTTCTGAAACCAGGATGGGCGAACTCAGCCACAAGGAATGGGTCGGCAAGGCGTCCGCGATCCGTTTTCGCGACAAGGCGTTCATCGACGGCAAGGCGGTGCCCGCGCGCTCCGGCCGGACCTTCGCCAGCATCAATCCGGCCACGGGAGCGACGCTCGCCGAGGTCGCCTCCTGCGGTGAAGAGGATATCGATCTCGCGGTCGCCGCTGCGCGACGCAGCTTCGAGGCCGGCGTCTGGTCGCGAACGGCCCCCGCGCATCGCAAGCAGGTGCTGCTGCGGCTGGCGGAATTGCTGCGTGAGAACCTGTCGGAGCTCGCGCTGCTGGAATCGCTGGATATGGGCAAGCTGGTCAAGGATGCCGCCACCATAGACGTGCCGGGCGCTGCGGCGATCTTTCAGTGGTATGGCGAGGCGATCGACAAGGTCTATGACGAGGTAGCGCCGACGGGGCAAGGCGATCTCGCTTTGGTGCGGCGCGAGCCGCTTGGCGTGGTGGGCGCGGTCGTGCCGTGGAATTTCCCGCTCGACATGGCGACCTGGAAATGCGCGCCGGCGCTGGCGGCGGGCAATTCGGTGGTGCTGAAGCCGGCCGAGCAATCGCCTTTCTCGGCGCTCAGGCTGGCCGAGCTCGCCATGGAGGCGGGCCTGCCCGCCGGCGTGCTCAATGTGGTGCCGGGCCTCGGCGAGACCGCCGGCCAGGCGCTTGGCCGGCATATGGATGTCGATTGCCTCGCCTTCACCGGATCGACCGCCGTCGGCAAGCTGTTCCTGCAATATTCCGGCCAGTCGAACATGAAGCAGGTCTGGCTGGAGACCGGCGGCAAGAGTCCCAATCTGGTGTTCGCGGACTGCGGCGATCTGGATGCGGCGGCCGACATGGCCGCCTTCGGCATCTTCTTCAACCAGGGCCAGGTCTGCTCGGCCAATTCCCGGCTGCTGGTGGAGCGCGGCATCAAGGATGCGCTGGTCGAGAAGCTAGCGGAGCGCGCGGCGGCGACGCAACCCGGCGACCCTCTCGACCCGGCATCCAGGATGGGCGCGATGGTGGATGCGCGGCACGCCGCTACGGTGATGCGCTTCATCGATGGCGGCAGGCAGTCGGCACGGCTGGTCACCGGCGGCGGCCGGATCTCGGTCGACGGGCGCGGCAGCTTCGTGCAGCCGACGATCTTCGACAATGTCTCGCCAGAGGATCCGCTCGCACGCGACGAAATTTTCGGTCCGGTGCTGTCGGTCATCGCCTTCGATAGCGAAGAGGAGGCGCTCCGGATTGCCAATGACAGCGTCTACGGCCTTGCGGCATCGCTTTGGACCGACAGCCTGTCGCGGGCACACCGCATCGCGGAAAGACTGCGGGTGGGCACGGTGTCGGTGAACACCGTCGATGCGCTGAGCCCGATGATGCCCTTCGGCGGCTTCAAGCAGTCCGGCTTCGGGCGCGACCTCTCGCTGCACGCGCTCGACAAATACACCGCGCTGAAGACCACCTGGATCAGGTATTGAGGAGCGGCCGCGACTTGATTGCAGCGTCCAAACGGGCATCATAGAAGCCCATGCCGCTCCGTTTCACGCTCAGACAGCTCGAATATTTCGTCGCCGTTGGCGAGGCCGGCTCGATCGCCAAGGCGGCCGAGCAAGTCAATGTTTCGCCGCCGTCGATCTCGGCTTCGATCGCCCAGCTCGAGGCGGAGTTCGGCGTCCAGCTCTTCGTGCGCAAGCACTCGCACGCGCTTGCCCTGACGGCGGGCGGGCGCCTGTTGCTCAAGGAAGCCGCGCGGCTGCTCAACGATGCCGATGCGCTGCACGACATTGCCGGCGATATCGCTGAAAAGGTGCGCGGACCGTTGGCGATCGGCTGCCTGCTCACTTTCGCGCAGATCGTGCTGCCGGCGTTGCGCCGGAAGTTCGAGGATGCCTATCCGGATGTGCGCGTCCGGCAGTTCGAGCGCAACCAGGGGCAGTTGTTCGAGATGCTGCAGCGCGGCGAGATAGATGCCGCGCTGACATACGATCTCGAACTGTCGCAGGACATGACATTCGAGCCGCTGATGCAGCTGCCGGCCTATGTGATGCTGCCGGCCGCGCATCGCCTGGCGGGGAGGGCGGGCATCACGCCAGAGGAACTGGTCGACGAACCGATGGTACTGCTCGATCTGCCCTACAGCCGGGAATATTTCCTGTCGGCCTTTCAGCCCAAGGGCCTGCGGCCAAAGATCGCCGAGCGCACCGGCGACATCGCCGTGATGCGCTCGATGGTCGCCAATGGCTTCGGCTACGGCATAGCCAACATGCGGCCGCTCAACACCATGTCGCCGGACGGCAAGCTGCTGGTATTCGTGCCCTTGCTGGGAGACATCAGGCCGCTGACCATGGGAATTGCGCTGCCGAACGCCGAGCATCGCACGCTGACGGTGCAGGCCTTCATCGACCACTGCCGCCGCTTCGTCGTCGAGCAAGGCGTCTTCGGCACCGAACGCATTGTCAAATGAGGAGGGTCACGGCCAGCCGTCGGTGAGCCGCGACAGCAGCCTCTCCAGCATCTCGTCGCAACGCCGCAGCTGTTCGACGCTGACGAATTCGTCCGGCTTGTGCCCCTGCGCCATCGAGCCCGGTCCGCAGACGACGGCCGGCGTGCCGAGATCGCGGCTGAACAATCCACCTTCCGTGCCGAACGCGACCTTCACGGTATCGTTGGCGCCGGTCAGCGATTTGACGAAGGCGACCGCTTCCGAAGCGACCGGCGTGTCGAGGCCCGGATAGGTGTTGGTGATTTCGATGTCGATCGCGGCCTCGGGTGCGGTCGAAGCGGCGTCGGCTGCAATGCGCGCCGCGGCGCCGCGAAGCCTGTCGAGAATGCCGGCGGCATCGTCGGCGGCGATGTTGCGGATCTCGAAATCGACCTGGCAGAGATTGGGCACGATGTTGAGCGCCACGCCGGCATTGATCTTGCCCACATGCACGGTCGTGTAGGGGATGTCGTAGTCGCCATCGCGAGCGCCTTCGCGGGCCAACCGGTCCTGCTCGTCGCGTAGCGCTCGCACGAAATCGCAGCCGAGATGGATGGCGTTTAGCGCCAGCGGGGCGAGCGCGGAATGGCCTTCGCGTCCTCTGCAAACGGCGCGTGCCGCAAGCTTGCCCTTGTGCCCCGTCGCCACCTGCATGTTGGTCGGCTCGCCGACGATGCACAGCAACGGGCGTTGCGGCGCAGCACTCAGCATTTCGATCAGGTCGCGCACGCCGAGGCAGCCGACTTCCTCGTCGTAGGAGAGCGCCAGATGCAAGGGCGTGCGAAGCGTCATCTTCGAGGCCTTGAGACATGCCGCGAGAGCTGAGGCCACGTAGCCCTTCATGTCCGCCGCGCCGCGCCCGTAAAGCTTGCCGTCACGCGCGGTCATGGCGAATGGCGGCAGCGTCCAGTTCTGGCCGTCGACGGGAACGACGTCCGAGTGACCGGAGAGCATGATGCCAGGCTTGTCGGCCGGTCCGATCGTGGCGAAAAGGTTGGCCTTGTGCCCGTCCGGACTGTGGATGATCTGGGAGGCTATGCCGTTTGCTTGAAGCAGGTCTGCCACATAGCCGATGAGGTCGAGGTTCGAGTCGCGGCTCACCGTCGGGAAGGCGATCAGCTTTTCGAGGATTCTGATGCTGTCCATGTATCTTGTCCCGTCGGGCGCAATCGGCTGTTTACATCGCGCCGCGGCGGTCCTGAAGTCGCATTTGGCTCAGCCTCGCTTCACCTGAGGCTAATCCATGCAAGGGCGATTAGGCGCGTCCTAATCCGCACAGAAGAATTCCGTAGTTTTCCCGCGCACGCGCCAACTTATGGGTAATCTCCAGAGCAGCCGGAATGAAGGAAGGTACTATGCGCGACCCACGCTACGACATTCTGTTTGAGCCGATGAAGATCGGTCCGGTGACCGCCAAGAACCGCTTCTACCAGGTTCCGCATTGCAATGGCGGCGGCTATCGGGATCCGTCGGCCGCGGCCGAGATGCGCCGCATGAAGTCCGAAGGCGGATGGGGCGTCATCTTCACCGAGCAGACAGAGATGCACCACACCTCCGAGATCACGCCTTTCATCGAGCTCAGGCTGTGGGACGACGCCGACATTCCGGCCCTGGCCAAGATGGCAAAAGCCATGCACGAATATGGCGCGCTGGCCGGCGTCCAGCTTGCCTATTCCGGCATCAACGGTCCCAACCTCTACACCAAGGAGGTGCCGCGCGGGCCGTCGGCCTTGCCGATCCGCACCTTCACCAACGATCCGGTTCAGGCGCGCGCCATGGACAAGCAGGATATCCGCGACCTGCGCCGTTGGCACCGCAATGCCTTCAAGCGCGCAAGGCAGGCGGGGTTCGACCTGGTGTGCCTCTACGGGGCGCACGGCTTCGGCATCATCCAGCATTTCCTGTCGACCGCCACGAACCAGCGCAGCGACGAATACGGCGGCTCGCTGGAAAACCGATCGCGACTGATGCGCGAGCTGATCGAGGAAGGGCGCGACGCGATCGGCGACACGTGCGGCCTGACGCTCAGGCTGTCGCTGGACGAGATGATCGGCGAGCTCGGCTTCGCCAATTCGGAACTGCGCGACATGATCGAGATGCATGCAGAGCTGCCCGATTTGTGGGATCTCGCCCATGGCGCCTGGGAGGACTGCTCGGGGCCGTCGCGCTTCAAGGAAGAGGCGGCGCAGGAAAGCCTGGTCTCCGGCATCAAGACGCTGACCTCGAAGCCGGTCGTCGGTGTCGGCCGCTTTACCTCGCCGGACGTGATGGTCAGGATGATCAGATCGGGCACGCTCGACTTCATCGGCTGCGCGCGCCCGTCGATCGCGGATCCGTTCCTGCCGCGGAAGGTCGAGCAGGGCCGCATCGAGGACATCCGCGAATGCATCGGCTGCAACATCTGCATCACCGGCGACATGACCATGTCGATCTCGCGCTGCACGCAGAACCCCACCTTCATGGAGGAATGGCGCAAGGGCTGGCATCCGGAGCGCATGCAGGCCAAGGGCGATAGTGACAGCGTGCTGATCGTCGGCGCCGGGCCGGCCGGACTGGAGGCCGCCCGCGCGCTCGGCCTGCGCGGCTACCAGGTGGCGATAGCGGAAGCCGGCACCGCGCTTGGCGGGCGCGTGGCGCGCGAATGCCTGCTTCCGGGTCTCTCGGCCTGGGGCAGGGTGCGCGACTATCGCCAGTATCAACTCAGCCAGATGCCGAATGTCGACATCTATTTCGAAAGCCGGCTGTCGGCGGACGACATCCTGTCCTTCGGCTTCCAGAACGTTGCCATCGCCACCGGATCGACATGGCGGCGCGACGGCGTCGCACGCGCACATGTCGTGCCGATGCCGATCGACGCCGCCATGCCGGTCTACACGCCCGACGATCTGATGGACGGCAAGGTGCCCTCCGGCAATGTCGTGCTGTTCGACGACGACCATTATTACATGGGCGGCGCCCTTGCCGAGCTGATGGCGCGCCAGGGAAGGAAGGTGACGCTGGTGACGCCGTCGGCCTATGTCTCGGACTGGACCCGCAACACGCTGGAGCAGGGCGCCATCCACCGCCGACTGGCGGAGCTGGGGATAGATATCGTCCTCAACAGGACCATCACGACCATCGCGTCAGGCGGCGTCGTGACGGCCTGCGTCTATACCGGCGCGCGGCAGGAGGTGGCGGCCGACGCCGTCGTCCTGGTCACGTCGCGCGATCAGGACGATGCCGTTTGGCGCGAGCTCAAAGCGCGGGAGAACGAGTGGACCGACAACGGCATCCGCTCGATCAAGGTCATCGGCGATGCGGAAGCGCCGGGGCCGATCGCCTGGGCAACCTATGCCGGCCACCGCTTCGCCCGCGAGCTGGACGAACCCGATATCGGTGACGCGCTGCCTTTCCGGCGTGAGGTGACGGCGGTGGCGGCGCAATAGGATAGAAGAGGGGAGCCGCAACCTCCCTTCCACTCTATTCTGCCCGCAAGCGGAGCGCATACTTCCAGCAGGTATCGTCAAATAGAATGCTGCCGCCCCACAGGCAGGGAGAGCTTCGCGTTGACGAGCCCGATTGCATCTTCGCGGTGGCGACCTCTCCCGCCGACGGCCGCTTCAGCTAGAACTTGGATTGTAGGGGCACGAAGCGTGACGTGCCTGCGCCCTATCCTGTTGATCCGACCGAGACTTCCGCAGCGTTGCCAATCTCCGCCGCGTGGTGCGAGAGAAGCCGCAACGCCTCTGATGCGTCCTCCTCGGTCAGTTTGCTTGCCGCGCGGCGCAGGCCCGGGCCGCGCCGAAATTCCGCTGATCTGACGAAGCGCGGCGAAGCTATCATTGTCGCAGGCTGCATTGGCTTTGCGCTGCTGACGGTTCTCCTGTCGCGAAGCGGCGAGGTGCTTCCTGTCGTCATTGCCGTCGGGACCGTTGCGGCCTGCCCGCCGGTGCGATCATGAGCCTTCCTGCGCGCGTGCTCGAGCCAAAAACGCGGGCGATCGGAATGGGACTTCTATGCCGGAGGCCCGGTTGGATCCGCGATCGGCGGAAAGCTTTCCACATCACTCGGCTCCGCGAGCGTCGCGCTCGACTTCGGCGCCGTCCTACTCCTGGTTTGCCGGCCATTCTGCGGGTATTCTACCGTATCGTTGCTGGCCAAAATCGGCCGGCTATTCCATCGATGTAAAACGAGCAAGCAAACCTTAGATGATATCTCGGGACATGGTGTCCTGCGTAGCGCGGGTTATCCACGCTTTACTTTAGGTCTGACTGTGGAAGCCAACCTTCCTTGCTGCTTCTCTCGTCAGTGGCGGCCATCTCAACGAGTTTCCGGACGGTGTCCGGTCGGCCACATGCGTTGGCGCCAGCACATCACGCCGGCAGTCCTGCACTATTTGTCGCAGCGACGTACCTTCTATAGCAAGACCGCGCTGCATTGAGCGCGGCGAAAACACAAAATCGGAAGCGATACACGCGACGGTGATGGCCTGATAGCCGAGATGGAGCATGACGGGGGAGTGAACTTTATCGCTTAGCGATTTCACCTGCGCTCCCTCTGTTATGTCGGCGATGTGGCCCTCGAGACCCAGGCTATGAGCATACCGTTCCGATCGGAGATGCCGAGTTCGACAGCTTCATGCAAGCGGCCAAACGGTGAAACGATGCCTTTTGAGCTACCCACGTCATCACCAGCAGGCGCCAAGCAGCCGGTAGTACGAAGCAACAAAGCGCCAACTCTCGCCGAGCTCAAAACTATGATCGCAAAGAAGGAGCTGATACTTCCGGCGAAATTGGAGTCAGCGGCTCGCCTGATGTTCTCGAATCCGGACGACGTCGCCTTCGAGAATTCGGTCTCGATCTCACGCCGCTGCAACGTATCAACGACGACGTTATCTCGCCTCGCTCCGCGCCTCGGCTTCAGCTCCTTCAAAGAAATGCAGAATTGCTTTCGCAATGATATCCTTGATCGAAAGGGCAGCGGAAACCGAGCTAACAAAGCAACTGCATCGATCGCCAGACCCTGAACTGCGTTTTACTAGCCGGCGACGTCAGGTGGGCTTTCTAGAAGCCGACGGTCCGCTTCCGGCCATTCCAGAAATTGGGCGGGCTCATACGGAGGGATACGGGAAGCTTCGGAGTTTTGGCCCACAAAAAAATTGGTAAAATCGACGATTTCAGTACGCCCTCCGGGCCCACCATTGTCATTATTTATCAATGGCTTACGGGCAGGTTCGCCAACAGGTTCGCCAAAAGGTTCGCCAAGCATGGGCTTGCGCGTCACCAGACGCACGACTCGGTCCATCCCTGGACCGCCAGCCGAACCTGCGATGCCTCGCGCGAATAGAGTTCGGGATGATCGATGTCGTCGTGACCGAGCACATCCATGAGCTGTCTGGTTGAGGCCTCTGCCTCGGCGAGATAAACGCCAAGCGACTTTCTCAGTCCGTGCAGCGTCAGCCCTTTCGGAAGCCCGGCGAGCTTGCACCGGTGAGCCATGGTCCCGGTCAGGGATTTTGCGGAGAAGGGCTGGCCATAAGACGTGACCAACCCTGACGCCGGTTCGCCGAAAATCGTTTTCGCCCGCCGCCGGCGTTCGCCGGCTATCCTCGCTTTCCGATGAGGCCGTAAAGCACGTTGCGGTTCTCGCCGAAGAACACTTGCGCCTCGACCGTGTTGCGATCGACGCTCGCATTGATGATGTTCCACATATCGGCCTCAGATCGCAGCAGCAGCACCCAGTCCATAAACGTTTCGCGGTATCCGGCGTCGGGATTGCCCTCGGCGTAGTTCGCGAACAGGAACGTGCCCCCGGGCTTCAGCATCTGCATGCAGTGTTTCGTGAGTTTCACTGCGACGTTGTCCGCAAGATAGTCGTAAAGGCCCGAGGCATAGATAAGATCGAACTTGCCGAGTTTATGGCCCCTAGCGAGCACAGTCCGCACCGAACCGTCGACGGCCTCGACCGCTGTGCCTTGGAATTCGCGCGCGATCAGACCGACGCTCAGCGGATCCTGATCGAGTGCAACCCAGCGTTTAATACGCCCTTCCGCCAGCGCTGCGGAACGATTGGCCTCCCGCAAATGGCCGGCAGCTATCGCCAGAACCTCGGTTTCCGACCCGTTTCTGGCCGCGGTCTCGTCGACATAGCGGGTCAGAAGATCGCGCCGCTCCCGTGCTGCGATGCATGACGGGACATTCTTGGTATGGCTGTAGAGCGCCGTGCCGATTTCCGAGGCGTTCGCCACGCTATCGGCCACATGAGGGTCGCAATAGATGTAATCGAGCAGCTGCGCGTCGCCGGAATAACCCCTGGGCTTCGTGAAAGACCAGCGCGTCAGCGGGTCTTCGAGAAAATAATCCAGGATTGGATGGTTCTGCGCCACCGGTATTAATGCTTGCCAGACATCGGGGTGAAGCCTGGATCGCAGCGCGTTGAGCGTCGACAGCAGGCGGCGAACGGTCTCGGCCGGGTTCTTCCCTTGTTCGATCTGCTGGCTGGTCGCGTGCAGGATGAGCGCAAGCTCGGCGCGTGCGGTTTCAAATGCTTCGCCATGATGTTCTGGTTTTCGATGTCGATTGCCAGCGATCATCTCGGCTGTAATCAGGCTTTGGCCATCAAAGACGGTTTGCACGCGCTGCTCCATAGTTAACAGACAGTTAACTTATTGCGTAGAATGCTCCCTTTGCCAATGTCGGGCCGGACGCATTTTACCGGTATGATTAATTTCCTGTTAACCATTTCGGATATTTGAGCGTCTCGCGGCTGGGATTCCGGGTTCCAGTTAACGCAAACTTGTCCTGCACCAGTGTTTTTGATTGTGTGGCAAACCGGGTCCCAAGGAGTCGACGCGCGTGGGGCAGAAGCTGGAATGGATCCCGCAACGCAAGACCCCGTTCAGCCGGGGTTTGCTGTGAACTACCGCGTCTCCTCCGCATTGGCCGATATGGCGCATGTGGAACCGTACGAACCGCGCTACGAGCCGGGGCCCGACGAGCTTCGCGTCCTTTATCGTGCGGAAGCCCAGGCGAAACGAAGAACGGAAGCCAGGCCTGGGCTATGGATGGCGGTTGCCATTTATCTGATGTTTTCGGCAACGGATCTGCTGCTGATACCGGATGTGGCGGCTTATACGATCATCGCTCGCTTCTTCGTCGGCATAACCGCGCTGCTGATTTTAGAAGAACAGCTTCGCCGTGGCGTCGCGACGGAATGGCTCGATTTGACTTGCGCCGGAGCCATCATCTTCGGCTATATCGGGTGGCTTTGCCCGGCCTTTACCGGCGCCGACAAGGAAAGCGTTGCGTACTACATGGTGTTCGGCACGATTTTCATGATGAGTGCCAATCTTTTCTTCACGTTTAGTTTTAAGTTATCGATAGTAACGTCAACAATAATAATGTTCATACTGTATGTGGTAAATTATTTTTTACCGGCCACATTAACCTACAAGATGGTGTTTGGGACTTTCTACGTGTCGTGCTTTACGTTCACGTCATATGTGAACTGGAAGCTGAACGGGGAGCGTTACAACGTCTTCCTGAACGCCCTGGAAGCCAAAATTCAGCACAGGGAGGCCACAGAGCGCGGCAAGGCCCTGCTGCGGCTATCGCGGACGGATCCGCTTACGGGGCTGGAGAACAGGCGGGCGATCGATGAGAAGCTGCGCGAATACTGGAGCGACTGGCAACGGCTCGGCAACGGTTTCGCGGCCATCCTTATAGACGTGGATTTCTTCAAGAAATTCAACGACTGCTATGGCCATCAGGAAGGCGACCGTTGCTTGATCCATGTCGCCAATGCCCTTAGCGATCTCATCAAGCAATATGACGGTTCGATCGGGCGCTACGGCGGCGAGGAATTCATCGTCCTGACCCGCATGGACAAGAAGGAGCGGGTCGCGGAGCTTGCGGAAGCCATTTGCCTCACAGTGGAGAGCCTGGCTCTTACCCACGAGCTGCGGCGTGACGGCATCTCGGTCGTCACGGCGAGCGTCGGCGCCGCCTTGACCAGAGTGCAGGCTGGCGCCAAGCTGGAGAAGATCATTCACGAGGCCGATCGCGCGCTCTACCTGGCAAAAGCCGGCGGCAGGAACTGCGCCCGGCTGTTCGATCCGACCGATCCCCAGAGCAGCGACGAGAGCGAGAACATCGCGGCTTTGCTGAAAATCGCGATCGGCCAGAATCTCGTCTCGCTCGTTTACCAGCCCATCCAGGATGTCGCCTCGGGCAAGGTCGACGCCGCCGAGGCTTTGATGCGCCTCAAGATGCTGGACGGCACTTTGGTTCCGCCAAGCCTGTTCATTCCCGTGGCGGAAAGAACCGGCGCCATCCTGGAACTCGGGCGCTGGGTGATAAGGTCGGTCTGCGCCGAGCTCCTGGCGGACGACCACATCGGCGTCGTCAGCGTCAACGTCTCGCCGATCCAGCTCAAGACGCCCGGTTTCGCAACGTCCGTCGCCGGCATATTGGGCGAGACCGGTGTTGCCGGCAGCAGGCTGGCCTTCGAAATTACCGAAGGCCTCGAGATGGAGATGCATTCGGACGTTCTGCGCTGCATCAGTGACCTGAAAGTGCTGGGGATCAATATATGGCTTGATGATTTCGGGACGGGCTTCGCAGGCCTTTCGTGGCTTCGTCTCATCGATTTCGATACGGTCAAAATCGACCGCTCTTTCCTTCACGCCTGCGGCACCCAGAAGGGCATGGCGATGCTCCAGGACATCGTCGCCTTGGTCCGAAATCGCGGCCCCAAAATCCTGGTCGAGGGGGTGGAAACCGACGAGCAGATGGCGCTCATGCGCGAGTTCGGCATCGATAAGGTCCAAGGTTACCGTGTCGGCCGCCCTGCCGCCGCCGGAAGCTTCCAGGCAAAACGGACCACCCAGAAACGCGCATTTACCGTGCTAAAGTCCGCATGACTAAGCAGGCGGCGGCGTTCAGGGTAGGAAGGGGCTGTTTCGGCGTCAAGAATCGCCGATCGAGACTCCGCCGCTTCTATTGTGCTGCGCCGGACTGCCGATGTCGCTTGATCTCGACGACTCTCAGAGCCGGCGTCAGCGCGTGATATCGGGATGACCGCTAGACCTCGCTGGGAGATCTATTACTGCATGTCTTCACGGCCAGAGCCGTGCAAGAAGGACTGGATCTCATCCATGTCGATGTTCCCGTCGCCATTCTGGTCGATTGCAGAGAAGATCCGCCCGACAGCGTCCTGAACCTCGTTCTCGGACAATGATCCGTCGCCATTCGTGTCCAAAAGCGCAAACATCAGTCGCATTCCGGCACCGCGCATCTGAAGGAGCGGCGGCCGACGCCAGAGGAGTTCCGGACGCTCCCGCTCAGCGTGTCGGGCACGGTGCGCCTGACACCCTGCTTTCGCCGCCGGGCGGCGATGCTGTCGCCCCTCTCCATTTTGATGACCCTGGGTCAAGTGCCGCTTAGTCAAGTGTCTGCTATGTTTGCCAATGAAACTCGTTGCGAGCCAGAGCCGTGGAGAAGGGGGCGGCGACGTGTGAGAGGGCAATCAATGTCAACGCCGTACAATTTTTCGCAAGGCGATGCGCCGATAGATCTGCAAAGATTGTTCTGGAACAAATGGAACACTGAAATCGGGGGGCGCGAAAAACATACCATAAGCGCACGTCAATCAGAGGTCATCCGAGGCTGGTTCGAAAAACTGGGCCGAAATGACCTCGAGATCCTTGATGTCGGCTGCGGCAATGGCTGGTTCGACCCGGAACTTTCACGATACGGCAAGGTAACGGCGACCGACCTTTCCGACGAAGTTCTGAGTCGCGCGGCAAAGCGTTGGCCACACATCACTTTCACTGCAGGAGATTTCATGGCCCTGGACTTCGGTCGATCGACATTCGATGTGATCGTCACCCTGGAGGTTCTCTCGCACGTCTTCGATCAAAAAGCTTTTGTCCGCAAACTCGCCACCCACCTTCAGCCTGGCGGTTATCTGATGCTGGCAACGCAAAACCGTCACGTACTCGAAAAGTACAATGCGATTCCACCTCCTGCGCCGGGGCAGCTGCGTCACTGGCTTTATCAGCACGAGTTGGCCGAATTGCTCGAACCCGAATTTGCGTTGCAGGAACTTTTCACGGTTTCGCCGGTGGCCCGCGTCGGAGTGATGCGGATCGTGAACTCGTGGAAGCTCAATGCACCTATACGCGCCCTCTTTGGCAACCGCGTGGAGCGATTCAAGGAGCGCATGGGCTTCGGATGGACTTTGATGGCTCTCTCGAGGAAACCTTTTTAGGAGGTTAGCGACGATTGCCTGACGCGTTCAGAATGTCCCTTGGCGCTTAGGTTTCCGGAGATTTTTGCGGGCATCCAATGATGTGCGCGGGTCCTGTCCCGCGAGGTGGAGTAGCTCGGCGGTAGCGAAGCCGCTCGCGAGCGCGCCCTCAACAGCGCCGTCGCGAGCGAGCCGCGCAGCGTGCGCAAGCTGACCCGGGCGGCCTGCGCCGCGTCAAGCTCGTCGTTTCCGATTCCCACGAGGATCTGGAGGCCGCAGCGACAAAGGTGCTCTCGGCCGCTGGGCAGCGTCGCCGGTCCACTTTATGAGGAACGTGTTAGCACATGCAGGAAAGACCGGGCCCCCACTAATTTAAACACCGCGATCTGGTGTGCACAGTCCACGACTCCGATGGCAGGCAAATCATGCAGATCAGAATTGAATTCGGGACGCCGGGTGTCGCTTCCCAATTTCCAAGTCTTCTGCCGGCAATCTCGGCGCGGCGAAGTAGAATTCGGATTCGGACCGGCTGATATGCCTCAACGTTCGATGTAATCGCGCTCAAATCGGGCAAATTTTGTCAAGCCTGGTTCATCGAGCATGCGAACATTCCCTTGACGGAATTCGAGATATTTGCGCTCGCGCAGTTCCCGCAGCATACGATTGACATGTATCGGCGTGAGTCCGAGCGCGTCGGCAAGATCGTATTGGGTGAGAGGGCATTCATAGCTGTTGTGGGTGACGGAGCCGATCCGTTCCAGACGCGCCTTCAGTTCGAGAAATAGGTGCGCCGTGCGCGCTAGGGCGCTGCGTCGTCCAACATTTGTGAGATGTTGAGCGATGACCGATCGGTGTTGCATCAGGGTTTCGAGAATAAGCGAGAAAAGATGGGACGACTTCATGGCAGCACGGGTAAATGCCTTGGTCGAAGCCACTAACACCGAAAGTTCGGTCTGGGCCACGAAAGTCTCGAGAGCACTGCCCGCGTATGACTGGGGCAAGACGATGTCGCCTGTCAGCGCAAAATCCAGGATTTGCCGTTGCCCGCCCTCGAGTTCATGCGAAATGCAACCCCAGCCCGACTCGACTATGAATACGCGGTCGCTGACCTCGCCTTGACCGACGATGACTGACTCTGCCGGATAGCGCTTCGGGGTGAACCCTAGCGCCTTGATTAAAGCCATATCGACGTCGTTGAGTGCGACGTACGATGAACGTTTTTCATTCCCGGGCAAAATGGGCCGTGAAGGGTACGTCATCTGCAACCCCGCCCAACCTCCTTCCCCCCAAGATAGAATGTAACCGTTCCCGGCCTGGCAGCAAGCAGATTTAGGAGATCACCAGTGGCCCTGGCGCGCGGTTTTTTGCCAAAGATGCGTCTCAACCGTTCGGACAAGAAGGTTCATAGGCTCACAAATCACAACGCCTCGATTAGTTCCGCGGGGAGATTGGAAGAGACCGTTCATTTCTCATATTGGCACAGCTTACAGGCATACTAGCCCGCTTTGCAGTCAGCACACAGAGGTAGACACAGAGGTAGGAATACCGAATTCGCCGTAGCCCAAATGGCGTAGGAGGCAGGACCTTGGTCGGGGAAGAGACAAACTGCCGGACCAGCTTCGCATTCTGTGGACATCGTGCGCGCCTCGTGGAAGCAGGACCTTGGCGGAATTTTTTAACCGCGCAGGCGCCGGTCGTGGCGGGCTTGGACCACTTCAGAGCAATTCCAGGAAGAAGGCGTGACGGTTTTCCGACCGGAATTGCGTGAAACAAATAGTTAGAGCAGTTCGGCTATTCGCTGAACTGCTTCAGAGTCAGCCGCAGGCATTCCTGAGAGACGGCTCGCCCGCATCGGAATTGGCAGCGGGAAGGGTTCGACCTGCCCTCCGGTTTTATCCAGATATTGCATCAACGCCGTGACCAAGTGGTAGAAAATGCTTGCAGGGACTTCCGTCGCCGCCGACCTTCCGCGCTCGTCAATCCTGTCGACCCACAAGCCAAGCGGCGCGGGATCGATATGCCATCTGAAGAGACGGGCGACGCGCGCTTCGATCTCCGGTTTCAGGTCAGGCCCGCCGATGCCATCCAGGGCGATGGCCGCCTTAATCGCCTCGCATTGCGGCCAACTTCGGGACAGCCGGTCGAGCGGCATTCCCTGCCGCGACACCGCTGCATAAGCCAGGCCTGTGGCCCGGTTCAATCCGCTGGCGACCGCCGACGAATAGAGCTTCCTCGCAAAGGCCACGAGATCCTTCTGCCCGCTCGCCCGGGAGAAATCGACGAGGAGGGAGGCCCATTCGAAATGGTGCCCCGGTTCGGTCCACTGCCCCTCGTCTCCCGGCAATGGCTGCCAATCGGCGTCGAAACGTTCGCCGAGCGTCCAGCTTTCCTGGTCGAAAAAATGGCAGCGGAAGAGATCGATGACGCGTGCCGCCCGACGCAGGTGGGCGCGGTCGCCGGTGGCGTCATGCCAGGCAAGGAAGGATTCCAGCATGTGCATGTGTGGGTTCGAGAACCGTACCCCGTTCCAGCCAGGCGACTCGAGGAAGCCGCTGAGGCAGTCGTCCTCGAGATGAGTGTCGATGAAACGGAATGTCTCCTGCGCGAGCGGCAAGGCATCCCGATGGCCGCACCGATGAGCATGGGCAAGCGCCAGGAGCACACAGGAATGGTCGTAGGCGTCCTCCGCTGGGTCGGCCACGCTGCCGTTGCAATTGAGAGTGCGCACCCAGCCGCCGCGGTCGGTGCGGCCGTATTTCGCGAGGAAGCCGATACCGTGGTCGATGAGATTGCCGGCCGGTCCGGCCCAGCCGCGTTCCTTCGCCACGGCGAAAGCGTAGATCTGGCGCGCCATCGTGCGCATGCGCTTGGGTTTGCCCAACGGCCTTGCGTCGAAACCGAGAGCCTCGTGGAAGCCGCCATGCACGTCGTCGACACCGGCCGTAGACCACAGCGGCAGGGTTTCGTCGAAGAGCCAATGCTCGACGCGCCTGCGCCAGGCTCCGCTGATGGTGCCCCGATCTTCCGACGCCGTGAACTTGGTCTCGAGCCGGCCGCTCTTCTCCAACTGCTCGACAACCCTCTTGACGTTCTGGCTCTTGCTGACCGGGGCAACGAACACCGCATCCGGCGTCGCCACCACCGCTACATGCTTCATGCCGATGGCGGTCAGCAGCCTGCCCTGACTTCTAAGGTAGGAGCTGTCGCAATCCATGGCGATGACGTCGCCCATCACGACATTGCCGTCCCGGTCGGTAGGGCTGGTTTCGAGCAGCGACTGCCACGATCCAAGATCGTTCCAGCGGAAGGAAGCCGTGACCATCGCGATGTCGTTCGCATGCTCCATGACCGCGTAGTCGATCGATGTCGACGGGACGATCGAGTAGGCGCCCTGGGGCAAGTAAGTGGCCGAGACGTCGGCCCGTGCAGTCTTGACGGCGCGCTCCGCGCCTTCCCAGATGTCGGGCCTTAAGTCGAGAAATGCCTTCCGCATCGTATCGGCGCGAAACAGGAAAATCCCGGTGTTCCAGTAGAATCGTCCCGAAGACACATATTGGCGGGCCGTCTGGGCATCGGGTTTTTCGACGAAACGCGAAACGGCGGCCACGCCATCGCGTTGTTCCGAAACCTCGATGTAACCATACCCGGTTTCGGGATGTGTCGGCCTTATCCCGAATGTGACGATGCTTCCGGAAGCTGCCGCCGGCCTGCCCGCCTCGACGGTTTGCCAGAATTGCGCTTCGGTCGAAATCTCATGGTCGGAGGGAACCACGAGCACAAGGGCATCCCCGCCATGTTCGGAAATCGTCTGCAGTGTGGCTATCGCAACGGCCGCGGCGGTATTGCGGCCGACAGGCTCGAAAATCAGCCGGCCGCCATTGAGGCCGAGGGGACCGATATCCGAGATGACGCGGTCGGCGTGCCGCTCGGATGCTATCAGGTGGATGGGGATCTCGCCATCCGGCCGCGCCTTGAGGCGCCGGATGGTCTTGGCAAGCATGGAGCCGTCGCCCGAAAGGTCGTGAAATTGCTTGGGATTATCTTCACGCGAAAGCGGCCACAACCGTGATCCGACACCTCCGCTCATGACAAAACTTACGATCCGGTCCGGCATCGGCCAGTGCTCTCAGAATGTCTGGTTGTAGGCCCCGACTTCCGGATTACGGCGCAGGACGGCATCGAGGGCCTCGAACATCTCCCGACGTCGTTCGGGCGAGACGGGGCTTTCCACCACCACGACGATTTCCGGTTTGTTCGACGAGGCCCTGACCAGGCCCCAAGTGCCGTCTTGGGCAACGACCCGAACTCCATTCACCGTGACCAAATCAGCCAGCGGCTGGCCGGCGAACTCGGTCCCGTTCCCCTTCATTTTCGCGAATTCGCCGACAATCTTCTCGACCACGCCGTATTTCTCCTCGTCAGGGCAGTGGGGCGACATCGTCGGAGTGCCGAAGGTCAGGGGCAGATCGCGGTAAACGTCAGCAACGGTCCTGCCTGGGTTGCGCTCTAGCATCTCGCAGACAGCGATCGCTGTGACTAGCCCATCGTCGTAGCCGCGGCCTATCGGCGGGTTAAAGAAGAAATGCCCCGACTTCTCGAAGCCAGCCATTGCATGGAGTTCGAGGACGCGTCTCTTGATGTGGGAGTGTCCGGTTTTCCAGTAATCCGTCGTTGCCCCGTTTCGCGCGAGGACGGGATCGGTCATGAAGAGTCCCGTCGACTTCACGTCCGCGACGAAAACGGACTTCGGATACAGCCCGGAGATGTCTCGCGCCAAGATGACGCCGACCTTGTCCGCGAAAATCTCGCTGCCCTCGTTGTCGACGACACCGCAGCGGTCGCCGTCGCCGTCGAAGCCGAGTCCGACATCGGCGCCCGTCGCCAGAACCTTGTCCCGGATCGCATGCAGCATCAGCAACTCCTCGGGATTGGGGTTGTATCGAGGAAATGTGTGGTCGAGTTCCACGTCGAGTGGGATCACCTCGCAGCCGATGCGCTCCAGCACCTGCGGCGCGAATGCGCCGGCGGTGCCGTTGCCGCAGGCAACCACCACCTTCAGCTTTCTGCTGATCTTTTTTCCTGCGGTCAGGTCGTCGATATATGTCTCGCGAAACCCCGGCACGAATTCATAGCTTCCCCCGCCCGCCAGATCGAACTCACCGGCCAGTACGAGCGCTTTCAAGGCTGTCATCTCTCCCGGGCCGAATGTCAGAGGCCTTTGCGCCCCCATCTTCACTCCGGTCCAACCGTTCTCGTTGTGGGAGGCCGTCACCATGGCCACCGACGGTGTATCGAGGGCGAACTGGGCGAAGTAAGCCATGGGAGAAAGCGCCAGGCCGATGTCCTTGACGCGCGCTCCGGCCGCCATCAGGCCGGAGGTGAGCGCCATCTTGATGGCCATGGAATAGCTGCGGAAGTCGTGACCGGTGACGATGTCTGGACCGACTCCCATTCGGCGGATCAGAGTGCCGAGTCCCATGCCGATCGCTTGCGCGCCCATCAGGTTGAGTTCGGGCTCGTTCTCGGAGCCCGGATACCCGAACCACCAACGCGCATCGTATTCCCGGAAGCCGGTGGCCTTGACGAGGGCACTGGTTTCGAAGGCGAATGTGTTTGGCTTGGCTTGGCCGACTACGTTCACGGTCCACTCCGCAATTTCCGGGCACAGTAGCATGCCGCCGGAAGCGGACCTCTTCATGAATTCGAGTAGCCCTAACGCCCTGGTTCGCGCTCCTTCATCCAATAGGAGCATGCCGCCGATGGCCGAAAGGAGGTCTCTTCCAAGCATGGGGGTCTTGTATTCCGAAGAGTGCGTCCTTCTCAGGTTGAAATCGAGAGGGACTCTGCGGAGCCCCGTCTGAGCGTGGAAAGGATTACGGGCTGCGCCGCGTTCTCTTTGGAGGCGTTGAAAATGGCGAGGGCCCCAGAACGTATGTCTGCGCCGGATCGATGCCCTTGCACGGACCTGGCGCTCAATGGTGGACGGCAGCTCTCGCTGGACAGCAGTTCATTTGTCGACAGAACGAGAGCGGAGCCGCCGCGCATTCTCCAATCCGATAGGGCGTAAGCCCATACGCCAATTGGCGGCGTTTACCTCGCGTGATGCAGGCGTAATCTCTTACGGCAGCCTGGGATCACCGGGGGGCCTCAGCTTTCAATGAAAACATCGGCCGAATGCCATCGACCGCCTGCATGGGAACGGCGTGTTCGCAGGATTTCCCGCGCGCCTGCAGGAGAAATTGAATGAACCGCATGTTTCCCGCTCAGTGGCCCACGACGACGGATCAGCAGCGTCCCGCGGGCCAGGAGTTTATTGGCCTTTCCGACATAACCGAATTTGTACGACGCTATGTTGGAACTATCGTCGTCTGCCTCGCCGCGGCACTCCTGGCGGCTTGGTTCTACAATTCGACCACCGCCCCGACTTTCACCGCCAAGGCGCAGATTCTGATCGAGCCGAAATTGCCGCAGCACCTGCAGGAAGGCGGCGAAGTGAATCTGTCACTGGATACCGCCCAGGTGGAAAGCCAGATCGCGGTCATGCAGTCGGAAAAGATCGCGGCGATGGTCCTCGGCCAGTTGAACCTTGTCGACGACCCCGAGTTCAACCGTCCGCAGACTCCGAGTTTGCGGGAGAGATTCAGGAAGTTTGGAGACATGCTGCTTGATGCGTTCGGGCTCCGGAAAAGCGCCTGGATCACCTCGCTTTGGGAGCATTCCGGCCTGAGCGCACCTGAAACGCCCGCGCCGTTGACCGATTACCTGAAGTGGCGGCGCAGCATGTTGATTGTCCGCAACAGCCTCGATATCCGCAGGGTCGGCGTCTCCTACGCGATAGATATATCCTTCACCGCTCTCGATCCCGAGGGCGCAGCCAGGATCGCGAACGCCACCGCGGACGCCTTCGTGCGCGAGCAGATCGAAACCAAGACGGACGCCGCAAAGGAAGGCGGCGCATGGCTCGAGCAACGCCTAGGGCAACTGCGCACCGAGATGAACGAGGCGATGGCGAAAGCGCAGGAGTTTCGGTCACGGCACGACTACAGCGTCGGCCATCAAGCCCAAGGCGGAGGCGACGCCGTGCCGACGCTGGAAGAGCTTGAGGTGACTGCTGAAACGTACCAGAAGATGTACGAAAGCTTCCTCCAGGCTTACACGAACTCGGTAAGCCAGCAATCGTACCCGGTTGCCGACGCAAGGGTGATCACAGCTGCGACTGCGCCGCTCTATCCGAGCGCGCCCCGGCCGAAGCTGCTGCTGGCCCTCGCGGCGGTTACCGGACTCATGGTCGGCATGGGAGTTTCATTTGCAAGGCATACGTTTGACTGGACCATCAGGTCGCCACGCCACATCCGGGACAACCTGGGCGTCGACTGCGTCGGAGAACTGCCGCCCACCAGCTGGAGAATGGATTCCGGCCGCCTCGACGAAGTGGTAAGACACCCGCATTCCCGATACAGCCACGGCCTCAGGAAGGCACGAACGGAAATCGCCCTCGCGGAAACCAGTCACCCGATCAAGTTCCTCGGGCTGACCGCCGTATCCGACGACAGCCCGAAGAGTTCAGTCGCCAGCAACCTTGCCTCGCTTTACGCGATGTCCGGCCTGAAGACGTTGGTGATTGACGCCGACATCCGGTCGACTATGACCTCGCGGCTGCTCGGCCCGCTGCGGGCCTACGGCAAACCGTGCCAGGACCCTATCCGGCTCAACATCGTCCCTGCTCCCGGGCGGCCGTTCGACCTGCTCCCAAGTTCGGCCGTGGACGAAAAGCATCTGCTGGTACCAGGCAAGATGAAGGCACTCTTCGCGGAACTTGCCGCCGTCGACCTTGCCGCCAACCAACTTGCCGCATACGATATTGTAATCGTCAACCTGCCGACCCTCGCCTCGGGCGCCGACGAACTGATTGTGGGATCCGTCCTGGATGGCGTCCTCATCATCGCCGAGTGGGGCAAGACACATGTCGAAACGCTGCGAGAGCTTGTCAGGACACTGCAGGCCGGCAGGACGCCGGTGCTTGGCGTACTCCTGACGATGTCCAAGCGCCGCAAAGCGTGAACCTCGTATCGGGATGTCCTCCTTTGGAAGTCGCAAAATCGCGTAGGGGGATCATTCCTTGGGATTAGGGGGATAGCCCCGCAGCGTCGCGATACCCCCTTTGCCTTTCTTGCCCGCAAGCCTCAGCCTTGGAAGAGTATCGAAGTAATTTCGAACCCGGCCATCGTCCTATGACAACAGACGCCTTCGAGAAGCAGCCGCATCAGGGAGCGACGATCTGGATTCATCCATTTCTCCCTGAGCCGGCCGATAGCCGAACGACAGTTCTGCATGTTGTTTCTTCGCCGGACCCCGATAACGCGCGGGCGGTTTTGGCGGATCTGTCGACCCCCCTGAGTGCAGGAACGACGGACGCTCCCTTGGGAGGCACCTTGAAGCGGATCATGGATCTGCTAATAGCGATCGCAGCGCTTGTGATGGCCGTACCGATTATGGTCGTCGTTGCCCTGCTGATTAGGATAACGGCAGGAGGTCCGGCTGTGTTCTCGCACAGCCGAGTGGGCTTCGGTGGACAGCCGTTCAATTGCTTCAAATTCCGCACGATGGTCGCGAACTCAGAAGAAGTTCTCAAGGCATATCTTGAAGCCAATCCCCAGGTCATCGCGGAGTGGGAGGCGATCCACAAGATCAGGGACGATCCCCGTGTCACATCCCTCGGGTGGATGCTGCGCAAGTCAAGCCTCGACGAACTCCCTCAACTCTTCAACATCATCCGCGGCGACATGAGCTGCGTGGGTCCGCGGCCTATCGTGAAGGACGAACTCAAGCGCTACGGCGATCACGTGGGGGAATACCTTCGGACGAGGCCGGGGCTTACCGGTCTCTGGCAGGTGAGCGGGAGAAGCAGCATGGATTACCCTAGCCGCGTGGCACTGGATATTCAATATGTGCGCAACTGGTCGGTCTGGCTCGATCTCGTGATTCTGATCAGGACCGTCTTTGCGGTGATGCGTGTCGACAGGGCCTCCTAGAACGGGGATTTCTGCGACGCAAAGGCTTCGCTAAGGTGATCCCCCATAGGATGGCGCATGGGCAAAGGCCGAGGCTGCTCACACATGGGTGCGTTTCCAATGCACAGAAATCGACAGGCTAACGATGTAGGCGCAGGCCAGTGCGAACGCCAGGACGAGGAATTTGGCGATCGTCATGTAACCCGGTAGCCCAAGGCCATTCCAGGCAAAGCTGCCGATCATGAGCAGAGCTGTCGCCGCGATCAGGGCAGGAGCTTTCAAGCGCAGTCCCATCAGAACGCCTGCCGCCGATACGACGACTACACCCATGATCACCGACATCTCCAGCGGCATCCGCAGGGCTGACTGGCGCACCGCGGCAGAAGGTTCCGTCAGGGGCTCGATGAGCCCAGCGAGTGCTCACTGATATGCGGCCTCGAAGTGCTAGGCAAGTGGCAAAGGGCGTTGCATGGGCCCTCACAAGCATCGAATTTGGTCTTGCTGCCCATCATTTCACAGCCTCCAGCTGGAGCGGCTTCAGCTTTCAGAGCCCCCGTCGCTGAAATACGAGCTTGATCAGTTGGTACCCTGATCCGGAAGCTTCTCGGCCTGAATGCCGCTGTCTGCGGGCAGGGCAGCCAAACCGGGCTGCGGCGGGGGGATTTCAATCTTCACGGTATCACCTGGCTCGATCGGTGTCGTTTCCTCGGCCGCCACTTCTTCCGAACCGCTGCCCGTCGTCCTGACAATCTTGAAGATCGGCTTGGCCCTTTCAGCGCGTTCCTTGAGGGCGAGCAGGGCTGGAGCCGTGACCGCGGTTTCGTGCAGCAACTGCGATGCGGTGTCCGCTTTGTTGGTAACTTCATTGAGCTGCGATTGCGTTTCCCGCAAAGCCTCGGCGATACCGCTGGCGTGCTGGTTGTTGAGATTGAGGATCTCGATATCGGTCTTGCTCATCTCCTGCCTGACCCGTAACAGCGAGGTCTCGGCAGCCAGTCTGTCGCCCTGCATCTGGGCAACCGTCCCTTCCAGGTTAAGTTCCCTCGGTGCAACGGCCAGCCCCTTCTGGACAAGGGTCGAAACGCCCTCCAGTTCCTTCTGGATGAGTTGAATCTGCTTGTCGCGGAAGGTTAGCTGCTGCTGGAGCGACTCCAGTTCCTTTTCCAGGAAGTCCCTGAGTTCCCTTAGCGAACGCAGTTGCGTCATCATCGCTTCCTTGCGGACGGCAAAGATCCTGCTCTCCTGCTCCATCGCCACTGCGACCGTTGGGTTCGAAGCCCTGTCCTTCAGTTCCGCCGGGAAGGCGATCTCATCGCTGCCGGCCTGCTCGGCTTCCAGCCGCGCTTTGCGCGCAAGCAGAGTGACGCTGCTCAGCGCCAACAGACCCACGTCGCCCTCGCCAGCGATGATCTCACGCTCGAGCCTCGGAATGTCATCCTCGCGTATCCGCAAACCGCCGGCGATTCCCAGTGCCTGCAGCACCGTCAGTCCGGGTCTGTAGGGAAACTCGCCGGGCTGCGCCACGTAGCCGACGATGTAGAACGGTCTGTACTGGGCGATCTCGACCGCGACATCCGGTTGGCGGCCGAGGCCCATCTGCTGCATCAGGTGCTCGCCGATTGCGCGGGCGAGGTCGCCCGGTGAGGTGCCCTGTGCGCGTATCTGGCCGACAAATGGCAGGAACAGCGTGCCATCGGCGCCGACGACGAAATCATCGTTAAGAGCGGTCCATTCGAAGATCACGTCGCGCGATGCGCGCCACTCGTATACCTTGAGCCTGACCTTGTCCTGAGGTCCGAGGAGATACTCGGCAGCCACCGCTGGCAAGGCGAAGGCGATCGCCGCCGCCAACGAAGCCGCCACCGTCACAAGCCATTTCCGCATTGTGTTCCTGCCTCAGATTTTCAAGATGTATTCGGGTTCGATCCGCCCCATGGCGACATGCAGGATCGCGAGCATGTTGCCCCTGAGCCTGCCTCTCCGGTCGACATACGGCTCCGGACGCAGGCTCTTTGCCAGGTTGGCCGCAATGTTCCTGAACATCAGGGGCAGCGCGAAAGAGGCCGGAACGGAGCCTTTCTTGATCAGGTAAATAGCGTTCACGACCTGGGAGTAGCCGAACCGCTCTCCGCTCACCCGCCCCGTCTTGAGGCCGAGATGGACCCCGGTGATTGAGGTCACGCAGACCACACGACCCTTGGATCTCATTTGGCTGGTGAAGTCGATGTCTTCCTGCCAGCCATAGAGGACGAGGCGCTCGTCGAAGCGCAGATCTCCCACAAGCGAGGAACGGAGCGACATGTTGCATCCGTACGCACCGATATGGTCGACCACCGGCGGTCCATCATGTTCTTTGCCCTCGGCCTCGCGCAAGGCGGCCTCGGCGGCTTCCCAGGTGAGGCCGGCATTCGTGGCGCCGTCTCTGACCACCATGCCCATAACTACCGCCCATCCGTCATTTTCCGCGAAAGCTCTCTCGATCTGTTCCAGATATTCGGCGGATGGAACGAAATCGTCGTCGAAGAACGTGATGATGTCGGAGCGCCCAAGGGCCCGTGCGAGCGCGCTGTTGCGCTGCGCAGCCAGTCCCTTCGGACCGAAAACGAGTGAAACGGGGAAGGGACAGCTTTCCGGCAATTCGACATGCGTTGCGTCGGGTGCCGACAGGATAATCTCGTCGGGAAGTCTCGTCTGGCCGCTCAAATAGCGGAGCAGGCGAGCGACCTGTTCGCTGCGGCCGAGCGTCGGGATGATCACGGTGAGTTTCACGGCCGGTCCATGTTGGGTTCAGCCGACCCTAAATCGGCAAGGGGGCCGAAACAGCCTGCATAAAAGGAGACGGAGGAAGCATGGCTTACCTCCTGACACCGGCTTTCGGAGTAGGCCCGGTGAACGACCCAGCCATAAGTATTAGGCGAACATGCGCCCGGAGCAGCCTGTAGCCGATCGGACAACTTGCCCGGGCCGTTGCAAGGAATCGAGACTGCTAGCCTGCCGATGCAAGGGGGAACCATGCTCCACGAACGCGCTTCCGATCTGGCCCTCGCGGCCAGGGTCGATATGCCCATCGAGGAGGTGCCGGCCGCACCGAGGCCTCGCGTCGACAGGTATGCCAGGATAGCTGTCATTCATGACTGGTGCCCGAATTTCCGGGGCGGTGAACGGGTACTGGCGCAGATATGCAAGCAGTTCCCCAATGCTGAAGTTTTCACGCTTTTCGATTTTTTGCCGGCCGAGGTGAAGGAGCAATATTTTCAGGACGTGGAATTCCATACGTCCGCGGCCAACCGGATTCCGATGGTGCAGAAATTCTATCGCTCGCTCTTCTTCTTTTGTCCCTTCCTGATCGAACAGTTCGACGTGACGGGCTATGACGCGGTGATCTCGTCTTCGGCCGCCTTTTCGCGCGGCGTGATCACCAGGCCGGACCAGCCGCATCTCTGTTATGTGCACAGTCCAATTCGTTACGCCTGGGACGAGCAGTTTTCCTATCTTCAACAAGGGCGGCTTGGCTTCGGCCCCAAGGGAATGCTCTATCGGTACATGCTCCATCGCTTGAGGACGTGGGATACGAGAACCGCGCATGGCCCGGACCTTATGCTGGCCAACTCGAATTATGTCCGTTCCCGGATCCGGCACATCTACGGACGCGAGGCGCGCGTCGTGTTCCCTCCGGTCTCGCTGAGAGAGCTCCCTTGTGTGGAGGACAAGGACGACTACTATGTTTCGGCGTCATTCCTCGCCCCCTACAAGCGCACCGACCTCGTCATCCAAGCTTTCAATGAGATGCCGTCGCGGCGCCTGGTCGTCGTCGGGGAAGGCCAGCAATCGGCCAGCCTGCGGGCGCTTGCCGGTCCCAACGTCACCTTTGCAGGATACCTGCCCCGGCAGGACTATGTGGACACCCTGGCGCGGGCAAAGGCGATGGTCTTCGCCGGCTGCGAGGACTTTGGCATAGCCTTGGCCGAGGCACAGGCCTGCGGAACGCCGCTGATCGCTTTCGGCCGCGGCGGGGCGGTCGACATCGTGCAGCGCCTTGGGTCCTCTCCCGAACCCACGGGCGTGCTGTTCAAGGCCCAGACGGTCGATCACCTCAAGGAGGCGGTCGAACGCTTCGAAGAGAACAGCCATGCCGTGACGCCCCGCGCCTGCGCCAGGAACGCAGGACGCTTTTCCGAAGAGAACTTCGATCGCGCCATCCTGGAATCGCTCGGGGCCGTCCAGGCGCTTCACGAGATCATGTGAGTTCGGGTACTCTGACGACCTTCGTTAGCGTATCGGCGCCGTCTGCGGCGGCCATCGCCTCGAGATAGCGCAAGGCCGTCGCTCGCCAACGATATGCCGAGGCTCTCGCTCGTCCCCTGCGTATCATCTGCTTGCGCTTGTCCTCGCAATCGCGCAGCTGCATGAAACGGTCGAACCATCCTTCCGGGTCGTCGGGCGGCACAAACAGCGCTGCGTTTGCGCAGACCTCGGGCAGGCTGGCTCGGTCGGACACCACCACGGGGCAGCCGACGGCCATCGCCTCGAGGGCGGGAAGGCCGAAGCCCTCGGTGAGCGAGGGGAACGCCAAGCATAGCGAATCCGCAAGGAGAGCCGCCAGTTCGCCGTCCGAGATGCGGCCGAGCCAGTGGATGTTTTGCGCTTTGGCCTTGGGTGATCCCGACCTGAAGACGCGCGAATCCGACATGCCGACAACCGCAATCCTGAGCCCGGCCGCGGCAAGGCGCTCGGCCATGTCCAGGATGAGCCTCACATTCTTGTGGGGTGCGGCGCTGCCGATCATGACGATGGTTTCCGGCGAGGCGGCCAGCCGTGTTCCCGCGGAATGTTGAGGCGTCCATTGCAAGACATGCTCATGGCCGTTCGGGGCTAAGAAGGCCCGGTGCACGGGGACGACGCCGCTGCGGACCAACTCCCCCAGCGAATAGTTGGAAACGCTCGAAATGCCGCATGCGGTCCGGCCGAGGCATGGCAGCAAGATACGGTAGAAGCTCCGGAAGGCAAGGGAGTAGCTCTGCGGAGCATTCCATACGTTCGCATCATGGATGCAGACGATATGCTTGCGGGAAAGCAGAGGTCCTGTGTTGCAGAGGCTGAGCAGTCCGCCGCCACCGAGAGACGAGGGGAGTTGCGTCTGCTCCCAGATATGGCCGCTCGTGCGGCCGATCTCGAAGCGTTCAATGAAAGCCAGGGGCATCTCCTCCGACCCGGGCGGGCAGTGCAGTCGAACGTCGAGACCGCGCGCGAGAGGCCCCTGTTCCGCGAGCAAAGCGTCGAGCGAACGGACGACCTCGCGCGCATAGCGCTGGACGCCTGTTGTCGGCTGGGAAAGAAAACGCCCATTGATTGTCCAACGCCGCGCCATGTCGTCCCCCCTTGAACCTTCAATGTGGGGCTGCGAAGGCCTCAGGTCACCATGGCCATCGGGTCATCCGGTAACCCGGAAATCATCCGGATAGGCGAGGATGGGTAGTCCGCCTACCTCAAACATTCGAGGCCCTTCGTGCCTCCCGCGATGCTAGTCTGGTCCGGGCGCCGAAAAGGCCCGGGGGAGGTGGAGATGGGTAAAATCGAGTTCGACACAACGCAATCTCTACCAGCACGATCAGCCGAGCTATTGGATGGACACCGCCCCAGGACACCGCTCGCGACCTCGCTTGCCAGGGACGCCGGATCCTTGATCGGACATACGGCCTGGACATGGTCGGACCGGGAATCGCCGACACGGCGCTGGACGATAAACGGGGATTTCACGACGCTTCGGCCGACCGGCGTAGCCCGCTACGCCAGCGAAGTGACCATGGCCCTCGATGCTCTCCTTTCGGAAGGACATCCGCTTGGCCGTGACATGGAGATCGATCTCGTGGTTCCGCGTCCGCTTCCCGAAACCTTCCGCCTCGACGCCATCTCCGTCCGGATCGTGCCCGAATTCAGCAGGCCACGTCTCCCGCAATTCTGGGTGCAGGCGCAGTTGCCCTGGCATGTACCGGGAGGATTGCTGAGCTTCTGCAACCTCGCTCCCATCGCACTGAGGCGCCAGATCGCGTGCATCCACGATATGCACACAAGGCTCATGCCATCGAGCTATGGGCGGGGTTTCCGTTGGGCCCACCGCCTTATCCTGCCGGCGCTCGGCAGGCGGGCCGCCCGCATTACCACGGTCTCGCAGCTCTCGCGCAGCCATCTGGTGGAGTTCGGCATCGCGCCGGACGAGAAGATCGTCGTCACCTACAATGGCAGCGACCATGCGAAGAGATGGGATGCAACGAGATCGTCCCTGACAGTCGACCGAGATAGACCGTATGTCCTCTGCCTCGGAAGACGGGACCAGGAGTACAAAAACATGGCGCTTCTCGCCAGGCTGGCCCCGCTCCTCGACGAGATGGGTCTCGATCTCTGGATGCCAGGCGATGTCGACGAGAAGACGATCCTGCGATACCTCCCGGAAATGCCCGCGAACATAGTCTTCTTGGGATGGATTGGGGACGATGACTTCAAGAAGGCGCTCGAAGGCGCCCTGTGCTTTCTGTTTCCGTCACGCATCGAGGGGTTTGGACTGCCCGCCGTCGAGGCGATGGCCTCGGGCTGCCCGGTCGTGGCCTCGACCTCGCCCTGTTTGCCCGAGATCTGCGGGGATTCGGCTCTCTATGCCGATCCCGACGACGTCCAATCATGGGCCGAAACCGTCCGCCTGCTGATGCTCACCCGGGATTTGCGGGAGCGGCTGGTCTCCAAGGGATATGCCAGGGCGAGCAGTTATTCCTGGCGATGGATCGCATGGAAATACCTCGAGCTCATGACTCACGTCGACGCCGACTTCGGGGAATTCGGCGGTTAACCGGGTTGGCAGGGACCAACCTTGCCGGGATGTTCAAAGCGGCGAGACCGGGCGGCTCGTTATGCATGCGCGGGAGCGGAATTATAGCTGGAACGGCATCGCCCTCTATCAGATCGTAGCGTGGAGAAGGCAAGATGAACGAACGGATCGGTCCGCGCGGATTACGTGGCCCGGGCGGAATGGCCTGTGCCGGCACGCTTCTCTTCGACAACTCGCTGTCGATCCTGAACAGGACCGGAGCCTATCACATCGCCAAGGACCTGACCCGGGAATTCGTCCCGGCCAGGGCAGGGATCCGGTACTGGCGGCTAGGTTCCTTCGCTCCCGAGGGCCTGGTCCGCAAGATTGTCGCCCGGCTGATGATGCTGGAAATCAACTGGCTCCGGGACAGAGAAATCTTCCTCATCCGTGATAAGGTCGACGAACGCGGCATCCGGCTGTTCCTGGACCCACTCTACGTCCTGAGGTCACGCCTGACGGACAACGACATTGTCCTTTGCCACGATGTCGGCCCGCTGACGCATGGCGATCTCTACGACGAACGGACCTGCACCAATTACCGGCTTGCCTACGAGAAAATTCGGCGCGTCGGGCCCGGCGTCGTTTTCGTCAGCAATTTTTCCGCGAACAACTTCGGGATTCTTTTCGGGTCCGGTTTCCGATTCCTGAAGACAATCCCGCTCTATCTGCGCACTGAACTGTTCGACGGCCCGGCAAAGGCGGCCCCCGGCGTGGAGGGTCCGTTCTTTCTCACCGTCGGCGCGTTCGAAACCCGCAAGAACCAGGTCGCCGCGCTGAAGGCGTATCGTGACGGCGGATTCCATGGCCAGGGTGTCGGATATGTGCTGTGCGGAGCGCGCGGCGACGGCTACGCGGAGATTGCGAAACTTGCGGGAACCGTTCCGGGTGTGAGGCTCATGGGATACGTTCCCGACGCACAGTTGCGCTGGCTCTACGGCAATGCCGAGGCATTCGTACTGCCGAGTCTTCTCGAAGGTTTCGGCATGCCGGCATTGGAGGCCGCCTATATGGGACTGCTGCCGATAGTGTCCACCGGCAGCGCCCTCGCGGAGGCCGTCGGGGGCGTGTGCTTCCAGGTGCAGCCGGATAGCCCCGCCGCGATCGCGCAAGCAATGGGGACAGCGCTTTCGCGAAGCGCCGCGGAGAAGGTGCAAACAAACCGCTTGCTGCGCGACATCGCGTCAGCTGCAACCAAGGTTTGGTTCCTGCAGCAATGGAGGGAACTGCTGGCCGCGGCAGCAATTCCAGGAAAGATGTGAAACGGGTTTCCGTCCGGAATTTCGGCAAGACAAGCGGATGAAGCGCTTCGCCTTTTTCATGAAGCCCAAATTGCGTCACCGGTCCGGGAGGGCGTTCGCAACAGCACCGACAATCATGCCGGAGCAACTGCATTACGGAAGATTCGACCGGCATTCACGATTTCGTCGAATAAGCGATGGCTGGTCACGAACACTCCGGCCAGCCAGCCGGCCGCTGCAAGACACCCAGCGAGTATCGCCTGTCCCAGCGACAGGTCGAAGCTGAAGCCACCGGCAACGACCATGCCCAGTGGACCGAGTGTGGTCAACGCGGCAACGACGCCGCTCTTTCGGACGGCGACAGCTATTTCGTCCCACCGCAGCGAAAGCCTGCGACGCACGAAGCTCAAGGACACAAAGGCCTGGAACGGCACAATGAACATCAGGCTCAACGCAGCGCCCATAAGTCCGGCAATCAAGACCGCGCTCGTCATGACGACTGCTGAGACAGGAACGACGATCAATGACCTTACGAACATGTCCCTGATCGAGCCTATCGCCATCATCACCGGGTGGTTCAGCTCGAAGCTGAAGGTGAAAAGGGACGCCAGCGCGATGACTTGCACCAGCGGTGCGACTGCCCGCCATTGGTGGCCGAGCACGATGTCCACGACAGGATAGGACAGTGCGGCGAGGGCCAGCAGCGCCGGCCATTGAAGTCCGGTGACGATTTCGATGGCATGCAGATAGGCTCGTTTAAGATCCCCGCCCTGCCTGGCCGAGGCGGAAAAAGCGGGAAGCACGACCGCCATGGCTCCGCCAAGGATCAGTTTGTCGGGTATCTGGCACACCGTCAGTCCGCGGCTGAAGAGCGCCGCCGCATGTGGCGACAGAACACGGCCCAGCAGCAGGAGGGGCAAGGCTTCATACGCCCTGTAGAGAAACACGATCGCGCCATTGTAGCCGCCGAAAGCGGCTATCCCGCGCCATTGCTTGAATGTCGGCCTGAACATCCAGAAATCCGGCCGGAGCGCGATGGCCAGCACGCCGGTGACCGTGCTGCTCGCCAGCCAGGCCCAGGCAAAGCTCATATAGCTGAACCCCGTTAGCGCCAGCGCGATGGTCGCCACCCCTCCCGTCACTGCCCCGGCAACGTTGATCATGGCGACCTTTCCAAACGCCATTTCACGGCGCATCAGGGTGATGACTTGGATGGAGATCAGCTCGACGAACAGGCATACGGATACGAGCCGAAGATAAGGGACCAGCTTTTGTTCGTGGAGGGAGGACGCGAGTATAGGAGCGGCTGCAACCAGAAAGGCTGCAATTGCGGCCGTGAGGGCGAGCATTAAGCTGAAAGTGCCGCGGATGTCCTCCCTGCTCAGGACCGGGCGCTGGATCATGAAACTCGAGCTGGCGAATTCCCGCGCCGACAGTGCGATGCCGAGGATTGCCAGGCTGATCACCGAAATGCCGATTTCCTCGGGGGTCAGGATGCGGGAAACGGCCGCGATGGTGAGAAAGTTCACGCCGATCACGATGTAACGATCGCCCGTGCTCAGCAGAAGTGCGCGTTTGACGCTCATGATGGTCCCGGACGCCGGCTGCCAATGAGCAAGCGCCGACGATCACGTCCGGGTCCGCCCACCGTTCCCAAGGCAGAAAAACATAGGCCGGCGGTTCGAAGTAGAAGCCAAAACGAAGTAGGGCCGTCCCACATTCGGGTGAGACCGAAGAGGCGCCTCAACCCGCTCCTCCGGCGGCAAACACTGCATCCGGAGAAGGTCTCGAACGCGGTCGCTCTGTACTGGGTAGCGTCGCCGCGCGGCCGAAAGGCTATGATGAGCCGCATTCGAAAGACGTAGCCGGATGAGGGCGGTCTCCCAATATAGACAGATTGTTGCGACCCGCGACGAGGATAGTGTTGCAGAACTCGTTAGAACGGGGGCACTGAAATGTTGAAATGTGGGTTGATCGGGGCGGCTTGTCTGCTTGCCATGGTATCGTCGGCCTCCGGCGACATCCTCTGGGGGGCCAACGGCCACCCGATTACGGCCTATCCGGGCATTTCGGTCGAGCGTCAGTTCGACTACCTCGAAGACTTGGGGATGAAGTCCTACCGCGTGAACATTTCCGACCTTCCCTCGGCAGACAGGCTGGCGGAACTCGTGGCGGAGGGCAAGAAGCACGGCATCGAGGTGCTGCCCGTGATCACCCCCGGCAATATCGATCTTGATAAAGACAACTCCGACGAGCTCTACCGCAAGGCGCGGACTCTAGCAGTCGCATTCGGATCCCGGTTCAAGGATGACATCCGCGCCTGGGAACTTGGCAACGAGATGGAGAACTATGCCATCATCAAACCATGCGAGAAGCGCGACGACGGCACGACTTACCCCTGCGAATGGGGTCCAGCGGGCGGCACCGGAGTGCTGGATTACTTCGGCCCGCGCTGGGCCAAGGTCAGCGCCGTCCTGAAGGGATTGTCCGACGGCATGAGCGAAGTCGACCCTGACATCCGCAAGGCCGTGGGCACGGCAGGGTGGGGCCACACTGCGGCATTCGAACGAATGAAACAGGACGGCATCAAATGGGACATTTCGATCTGGCATATGTATGGCCAGGATCCGGAGCCTGCCTTCAAGATGCTCGCCAGCTATGGGAAGCCGATCTGGGTCACCGAATTCAACAATCCTTATGGAAGTCGGCAGAGCGAAAGGCAGCAGGCCGAAGGGCTGATGCGGGCCATGCTGCGCCTCCGCCAACTGCAGGCCAAGTACAATGTGGAAGCGGCCCATATTTATGAGCTTCTGGATGAAACCTATTGGGCGCCCGACTTCGAAGCGTCGATGGGATTGGTCCGGCTTGTCGGCTCCGCGGACCGTGGCTGGAGCCCGGCAGGACCCAAGGCCGCATACATTGCGGCGAGGGACTTGATTCGCGGCCCGCAGCCGCTGCCGAGGCCGCAGCGCAGTTGCGATTTTGCGGACAGCGACAAGATCGTGACCGTTACGATGCGCCAGGCGAGTTTCGCCCATTGCTTGATACTGGGGCGCAAGGCAAGCGATGAAGATATCGAACGGTGGTCCGTAGCCCTGGACGATGGCTCGGTCGACGTTCCCAAAATGATGATTGAACTGATGCACTCCAGGGAATTCTTGAAGAAGTATTCCGTCATCGGCCTGAGCGACCGTACCTATGTCGGCTTCCTCTACCGGCTGCTCATGGACAGGGCCAGCGACGGGTACGGGCTAGACGTCTATTCCAAACAGCTGAGGGACGGCTCGATGTCGAGGGATTCCATCGCTCGCGGCATGATCACCTCCAGCGAATTCACCGACAAGTATTCCGTCCACCTCGCCGCGAACGCGAAAACGGCTCATCCCGCCGGAATGGCAAACTAGCCTGCGGTGCGGCCGAATGGAGGTCTGGACCGTCATGGATCTGCGCTTCTGTGGTTACCTGCTGGCCGCGACGACCTTGGCCGGCCATGCCTGCGAAGCGCCCATGGCCGCCCAGATCCAGCAGCCGTTCCCTCTCGTGGAACCCGGCAAACTATATCTGGAAGACGCTGTCGGCTGTGTCTTTCTGATCAATGGCGACGGCGCGTGGTCGCTGATCGCCGATTTGACGGGCGAGGATGCGGATATCTACCTTCGTGACCGGCGGGCAAGCGGGTTCAACACGGTGCTGATCAACCTTACCGAGCACGTTTTGCCCGCAACGCTCCCGCCAGTGCCTACGGGGACCGCCCTTTCCTTCGCGCTGGGGACTTCAGCGCTCCCAACGAAGCCTATTTCAGGCAAGCCGACTGGGTCTTGCGCACGGCACGCGATCTCGGTTTCGTGGTCCTGCACGTCCCTTCCTGTCTCGGCTATGGCGGCGGGCTGGCACCAGGAGATGACTACCAGCGGCGAGAAGAGCCTGGGAGCCCACGGCAATTCGTCGGACAGCGCTATGGCGGCCTCGGAAACATCATCTGGGTGGAAGGCGGCGACTACAACCCGCCGGACAGGAGCCTTGTCAGGGCGGTCGCAGGGGGAATCCAGGAAACCGACCCGGATGCCCTGCAAAACGCCAACAGCGCACCCGAAACGGCGGCTCTGGACTACTGGCGGGAACAGCCTTGGCTTTCCGTGTTTCGCGCTGCCAAAACGCGATCACGCCGATTGGATACTGGAACTCTATACGCAACCGTTACTAAGCCAATGAGCGCCAGGAACGACGCTGCTGACAGCTCTGACAACCTGGCCAGCGCCGGCGTAATCGCAGCGTCCCACCAGTCAAGCGGCCGCCGCACCGGGGTGCGCCGAACGCCTCGAAGAATAACGTTGTTCGGGCTCTTCGGCTCCGGCAATTTCGGCAATGAAGGTTCGCTCGAAGCAATGGTCGGGTTTCTGAGGAGAGAGAGACCCGAGGTGGAACTGTCATGTGTCTGCAGTGAACCCGACGCGGTCAAACAGACATTCGCGATCGAGACCTCGCCAATCCGCCGGAATGGCCCGGCGACGGGCCTGTCCGGAAGTATTAACCGCCTCCTCCTCAAAATCCCCGGAAAACTTGCCGATTTCGCGCAGACGGTCCGCCGCATCCGCAAGTCTGACGTGATGATCTTCCCGGGCACCGGCATCCTGGACGATTTCGGGGAAAGGCCGGCAGGTATGCCGTACGACATCTTCAAATGGTGCCTCGCCGCTCGCCTCGTCGGGACGCGCATCGCCTTTGTCAGCATCGGGGCCGGTCCGATCAGGAACAGACTAAGCCGCCTTTTTATGACGTCAGCGGCCCGTCTGGCTCACTACCGGTCCTACCGCGACCTGCAATCCAGGGAATTTATGGAAAGTGTCGGCTTCGACACCCGTGGAGACGCGATCTATCCAGACCTCGCCTTCGGTCTACCCGCGCCAATTCCGTCTCCCCGGCTACGGCCGGAGGGGCTGAGGGTGGGTGTCGGCGTCATGGCGTACCGCGGCTGGTACGGCTTTGCCGAGGGCGGCCAGTCGATCCTTTCCGGGTACATCGGAAAATTGGCGCATTTCGTCGTCCACCTCCTCGACAGCGGCCACGACGTCCGGCTTCTTATAGGTGACGAAGAAGACAGCGTCGCCGTCGACGCGCTCCGGGCAGCCGTGAACGACCTCCGGCCCGGCTCAAGACTGGCGCACGAACAGGTCCATTCGCTGGGCGACGTCATGGGGCAGATGGCGCTTACCGATATTGTCGTCGCCACACGGTTCCACAACATTGTCTGCGCATTGATGATGCGCAGGCCGACCATCTCGCTGAGTTACGCGAGGAAGAATGATGTGCTGATGGAAGAAGTGGGCCTGGGCGAGTACTGCCACCATGTCGAGACTTTCAATGTCGAAACGCTGATCGCGCAGTTTTCGCAGCTGAGGGTGGCCAGGGAAAAACACGAACAGGCAATCGGCGGGCGGCTCGTCGAGTTCAGGAAGCAGGTCGACAAGCAAGACGCCTGCCTTCTTTCCAGCGTGGTCGGTTGAAGCGCAAGGTGTCGATCGCCCCCACGGCGTCTCCAGGTAATGCGTAACCGGTATTCATCCGAAAGTTGCGGACCAGGAGTAAGGGCTACATCCATCGTCTGAAGGTCAAGGACGGCGTCGAAATGCTAGCCTGTTGCGGTCTCACTGGTGCGAGCAGCATCATCGATGGAAACAGTGCTGAAGAAGCCCAAGAGGACGTCGGCGAGCTTGGCGATCCGCATCCTCATCGGAGGTTGTGATTGATGACTAGCGTCGACATAGTCATCCCTTGCTACAATTATGCGCACTTCCTGCCGCAATGCGTTCAAAGCGTTCTTGTCCAGGGGATCGAGGATGTCAGGATCGTCATCATCGACAACGCCTCCACCGACAACAGCGTCGAGGTGGCGCATCGGCTGGCGGCGACGGATGACAGGATCGAGGTCATTTGCCATCAGGTGAATGTCGGTTCCCACGCCTCGTTCAACGAAGGCGTGGATTTGGCCCGTGCAGATTACTTCATGATCCTCTGTGCCGATGATTTGCTTATGCCGGGAGCCCTTCGCCTCGGGATGACTCTCCTCGACCGTTTCCAGGAGGTATCGTTCGTGCTGGGCAAGCACATGGCGCCATGGGTAGGGAACGACTTTCCTGCCCTGCCTGCGCACGCCGACGGCTGGACCCTGACGAATGGGGATCGTTTGATCGAGACGTGCTGCCGGAAGATGAAATTCAACCTGACTGCCCATGCAATGCTTGTGCGGACATCCGTACAGAAAACGGTCGGCCACTATCGGCCGTCCGTGCCGCTGCTCGACGACCTGGAGATGGCGCTGCGCCTGGCCCGCCATGGATCGGTTGCGGAGCTGTCTGTGCCGCTGGCCATAACACGCGAGCACGCGACCAACATCTCTCAGGTCATGTGGCACGACGCGCTCCGCAGATTGCAGGAATATGAAACTGTCTTGAAGAGCTTCTTTGCTCACGAAGGCGGCACCATGCCCAACGCATCAACGCTTCATCGCACGGTTCGGCACCATTTGGCGGCGGCCGCCTATTGGTCGGCAGTATCGCATCTGATGCGGGGCAAGCGCGCGGCCGGCGCCGAGCTTTTAAAGTTCGGCCGGAGGCTGGACCAGGCCTCCATGCTTTTACCGCCCATCGGTCATCTGTTCAGAATGGAGGGCTCCCTCAAGCGGGCGAGACAGGTCATTTTACAAGTTCTCGCGAGCACGCGCCCTTAGCCGTATTTTTCAGCGTTTTGCAAAGCAAGGATTGGATAGCAGATGTCGGATCTGACCATGACTTCGCCAATTCCCGAACAAAACCGGCGCCCGAAAACCACCGGGAAGGCAGCAGTAGTTCTGATCACCGATCAGAACTATTTTCTTCCGACTTTTGCAACGGCATTATCCGCCGACGCCCATACCGGAGGCGGCACCCCTATCTGTCTGTTCGTCGTCAATGCGGAACAGGCATGGTTGCAGCAATTCGCCGCGGCTGTTTCCGGGACGAAGATTTCAATCAGGGCGGCGAGCTTCCCGCAATTGGCCGAACTCTCCCGATTCCATCGCGACGTCGTTCCCCCAATCGCGCTGGCGCGGTTGTGGATCGGTTCACTGTTGGAAGAGGATATCGGACGTTTTCTGTATATTGACGGCGACGCCATGGTTGACGGCGAGCTCGACAGCCTGTTGGCAATTTCGCCGCCCGAGTACGGTCTAATGGCGGTGCCAGATTTCATGAGAATATACATTGACGAGGTAAGTTTGTCTAAGGGAAGAGACATAGACCATCTCAGAAGTTTGGGATGTAGTCCGACTGCATATTTCAATTCCGGCGTAATATATACGTCGAAAAACGCATGGAATTCCATCGCATCGTCGGCTATCGGCTTTCTGTGTGAGCATCCGGAATGCTGCATCGCGTCGGATCAAAGTGCGCTTAATCACGCCGCGCGGGGAAACGTCGACTTTCTGCCTCTTCGCTACAACTATCAGAGCGAATACATGATGGCGTTGGACCCGCGCCAACTAGGAATCAAACCGACGATCTGGCACTTCGTCGGCGCACCCAAACCCTGGGACGCGTCCGACTGGCCCTGGGGCGAGTATTTCAACAAATTCTATCGCCAGGCAGAGTCGCGGCTAAGAAACTGCAATGTCACGCTTCCGGTACCCCCAAAGGCGCAGATAGTCGCGGGTCTCTCCCACCGGGAGCGCAGCAGATTTCGTATGAAGTGGGTGTATCCTTGGCGGAGATATACACGCAGGCGGAAGATACTGTCTTTGCTCTCGCAGTGATTGACGGGGAGGCCGAATGGACGGCGCTCGATAGGGCGTTTCGTGCAGCGATCGGTCAAGAGATGCCGCCAACGCATCGAGGCGGCTCCCTTGCTGGTCGCAAGAGCCGATGAATAGGCTGAAAGAGGTACGGCAATACGGCAAAAGGATAGTGCGCTCAACCTTGTCGCCGTCTTCTACTCCCATTGCTTCGCTTGCCGGTCAGGCATTGCTTCCCGAAAGTCAGGCATCGGCAACCGCGTCCGGACCAGGGCATTGCTGCGGGTAGCCAGCCTGGAAATTGTGACATGCACGTGGACGCGCCGGGAACCAGCCGTATGAGGGAAACGCAGGGCTGCGGCCGGCTCGGGCGGGCCTGACGACAGATGGAGCTCTCGCCCGTCGGTTTCATCGTCTGCGGCGCAGTTCTGCTGACGGCGATTTACTACCGGGCGCCTTTGATCGTAGGACTTGTCGCGTCGCTGGCTTTCGGTTCGACAGCCTTGATGACGCTCAGTTCGCTAGGCGGGTCGTCGCCGCTTATCTATACCTTCTTCGGCGGCCTCATGTTGACGGGGGTCGCCGCCAGGAGGCGGATCTGGCAGGACCTCGGTGATGTGTTCGGCAAGATCCGGGCCATCTGGGTTCTCTCTGGCCTTATGTTTTATGCAGTGGCCGGCGCGTGGCTTTTCCCGCGTCTGTTTGCAGGACAGACCAGCGCTTTCGTCCAGTCCAAGACGCGCCACGGTGTCGTCATAGAGGCCTCACTCGAGCCGGTCTCGTCCAACATCTCGCAAACCGGATATTTCATTCTTGGCGGCCTTGTCGTCATCGCCCTCTGTATCCTGCTCCTGAACAAGAACAGGATGGATGAGATCCGTCGAGGTTTCTTCATCTGGTGCGTACTCCATGTCGCCATGGGAATGCTCGATGTGGTGGGCAAGCTCGCGGGAACCGGGGACCTTCTGCAGGTGATCCGGAGTGCTAGCTACGCGATGCTCACAGACCAGGTCCAGGCAGGCTTCTTCCGCATTGCCGGAGCCTATTCAGAAGCGTCGGCCTTCGGTGGCGTCTCCCTGGCGTGCTTGTCGTTCTGCTATGTCTACTGGCGCAAGACAGGCTCGCGGCTGGCCCGCTGGCTGTCCGGTGTACTGCTGGTCCTGCTGCTTCTTTGTACGTCGTCGACAGCATATGTCGGCTTGGCCGTGCTGAGCGTTCCCGTTGCTTTTTCCCTTGCACGTTCATTTCTGGCCGGTCGCGTCACTGCTGACGAAATCCTGATCGTTACCCTGCTGACGGCCGGGGTCTGCGCGGTAATGGCAATCATCCTCTACAACGAACGAATCCTGGATCCGGTAATTGAGCTCATCGACTCGACCGTCATCAACAAGGGCAGCACAGACTCCGGCCATGAACGGGCTTACTGGAACATCAAGAGCCTCCAGTCCTTTGCCGATACCAGTGGCCTGGGCGTAGGGTTCGGCAGCTCTCGCGCTTCCAGCTGGCCGATTGCCGTTGTCTCGCAACTCGGTTTAGTCGGCAGTCTGATGATGGCGACGCTTCTGGCCGTGGTGATCCGCGGGCTTGGAGGATTGAGGTCTTACGTTGATGGCGAAACCGAAGCGGTGGTGTCCTCCGTCCAGGCATGCGCGTTGGCTGGTATGGTGGCCGCTTCCATTTCGAGCGGGACCGCGGACCCGGGCATCGTTTTCTTCATCGCTCTTGCCGTCGTCGCCGCCACCAGGGTCCGCGCCCGCAGGAACAGGCATGCCTTCGCGCGGCAGTCGTACGGATATCAGAACTCCCCAGAATTGATCGACGACTCAGCTGCCTCGAGACGCGCGACGACATCCGGGCAGGGGCCGTCGGCGTCCAACTGGGAGGATCCCATCGACCGCGAATTCATCGGCCTTTCCGACATTACAGGCTTCCTGAGGCTGTACGCGCGCTCCATCACAGGTTGCTTGGCGGTGGGCATCCTTGCCGCGGGATTCTATGTCGTCACCACTGACCGGATCTACATAGCGAGCACCCAAATTCTCATCGAGCCGAACCTCTCCAAGCTCCTCCAGCAGCAGTCGGGCGAAGTAAACCCGTCTCTGGACAGAGCGCAGATCGAAAGTCGGATCGCTCTCATGAGGTCCGAAAAGACGGCGACGATGGTTATAGACGACCTCAACCTGCGGGACGACGCGACGTTCAATCGGCCGCAAAGTCTTACTTTGTCCGAACGATTCGACCAATTCGGCGCGTTCTTGCTGCAAACGCTCGGCTTCCGAACAGGTGAAGATGCCGTCGCGTCCAAAGGCAATAGAAAACCGGCTCCGGACGGCGCTGACAGCACAACGTCCGAGGTCGCGGAATTCCAGCGCAGCCGCCGTACGATGCAGGCTTTTCAGAGTGGACTGGATATGCGTCGGGTGGGTGGCTCTTACGCGATCGAAATCTCTTTCAAGTCCCGTGATCCCGAACTGTCCGCCAGGATAGCCAACGCCACCGCGAATGCCCTCGTGCTCGAGCAGTTGGGGACCAAGGGAGCGGTGGCGCATGAGGATGGCGTATGGCTCGACCAGCGTCTGAGGGAGTTGCGGAGCCAAATGAACAATGCCACACGGATCGCCCAGGCATTCCGCGCCCGGCACGACTACAGTGTCGCCAGACCGGCAAGCGTTGCGCTGGCCGAAGGCAATAGAACCGATACGCGGAATGCAGGCGCTGAGACCCAGGAGCGTACGCTCCAAGAACTCGATCTCACTGCGGACATTTACCGCAAGATGTATCGCAACTTCTTGCAGGCCCATACAAGTTCGCTCAACCAGGAGACGTTTCCGATTGCCGACCTGCGGGTCATCACACCCGCCTCGCGACCGCTATCGGCCAGCTATCCGCGGCGCGAACTGGTAGTGGCTTTCGGCGCTCTTTTGGGCATGATGGTCGGAATGGGCGTGGCCTTCATCCGCAACATGTTCGACAGGACCATTCGTTCGCCGCGACAAGTCCGCGAGGAGCTCGGGCTGGAATGCGTTGGCGAGCTCCCGCCATTCGGCCGGAAAAGGCACATCGGTCCGATGGAAGAGGTGACAAGCGCTCCATACTCGCCATTCAGCCATAGCCTCAGGCGAGTCAAGACCGCGATCGGCCTCGCCGTCAGCGACCGACCGATGAAATGGCTCGGCATTACCTCAACGGCGGATGGCGACGACAAATGCCTGGCGGCAATCAACCTCGCTTCGCTCTATTCGATGTGCGGGCAGCGCGTGTTGCTCGTCGACGCTGACGTCGCTCACCCGGAGTTGACCAAGCTGCTGCTGGCGGGATCGCCTGCCGCTAGCGAGCGGGCAGCGGGCCTTGTCGCGCCAAACATAGTAGCTGTGCCGAACCGGCAGTTCGACATGTTTCTATGCTCGTCCTCCGACGCCAATGCACTGCTTGTCCCGGAGACGGTGCGCACCGTCCTTGAAGGATTGGAATCGTACGATATTGTCATCATAGTTTTTCCGTCGTTCACTTCGGGATCCAAATTGGCGGCCAGCTCGGTTCTCAATGGCGTCATCCTGGTCGCCAGATGGGGCAGAACCTCCACGGACGTACTGAAGGAACTCGTACGGTCGATGCATGCGAGCAGGGCGCCGATAGCCGGCGTGTTGATCACGGGGGCTCCGACACGGTCGCGAAAGCATCTGGCTGCATACGGATTGCCCTCGGCGAGCCGACTTTTCCTCAGGCTGCCACTCTTGTTGCACGAATCGGCAATGCGGCTAGGAACCCCATTCGTACGGATTAGGGTTAATCCCTAGTGCGGGTACTCCTTTTGCCGTTCTTGCGGGTAGGGCCCGCTTGCTGGGAGAGTGCTTGACAAGCAACAGGCGTGACCACCGTATCGGGACGACAGGACGGGATTTTGCCCTTGGCTCCTCTCGGCGGCCAATGGTGTCTCGATGTGACTTCTTCGCATTCGTGAGAATAAATCTCATAAGAAATACACGACAAGCGGGCAAAATCGCCGATTAAAGAGATGGCACGTTTAGTCAATCGAAGGAGGTCTAAGTCGCGCTTTATCTATGCTGTGGCGGTCTCTGTTTTTGTCGCCGTGATAGTTGGCGCTGTATTTTACAACAAACTGCCTCAGCCGACGGATGGGCCGAAGAGTACGAAAATCTGGCACTCATTGACCTGGAGATTACAACTCTATACGCGCAAGGGATTAGGGGGAGTTCCGGACCTGTCCTGGCAGGAGCTTCTTCAGATGACGAACCCTTCGAGTGGGTTCGTTTTGACGACAACGGTGACGGAAGGGCGCTCCCTAGATGCCGCAGTCAGCAATCCTTTTGTCAGCCCGGAGGATCGGGCAGGCGGCGCCGAAATATTTCAAAGGAACTGCGCGGCCTGCCACGATGGATCGGGGGCACATGCTCCCCTTCTCGATCGGCCACTGAGACACGGCGACAGCGACCTGGCCATTTACAAGGTCGTGCGCGACGGTATTCCCGCCACGTCCATGGCGTCCCACGCTGATCTGTCGTTCGACGACCGTTGGAGGGTTGTAGCTTACATCAGATCGCTTCAGGCCAAAACTTCGGCCACGAGCGACGACACCGCGTTTCACCTTGATATCAGCGTGAAGGGCGACGATCTGCTTGCTCCGAATTCGGGCCAATGGTTGACCTATTCGGGTTCTTTGGACGGTCGGCGCTATTCACCGCTTTCCGAAATCACCAAGGGAAATGTGTCCCGACTTCGTGCCCGCTGGATTAGCCAGTTCGACACCGACGACCGGCTTATGGAGGCAACACCGCTCGTCGTCGGCGGAACCCTCTTCACCAGCGTTCCTCCCGCCAGCATCGTTGCCTACGACACAAAATCGGGCAAGGTGATCTGGAAGTATGAACGGCCCTTACCCGATAACCTGCCCATGTGCTGTGGCCGAGTAAACAGAGGACTTGCCGTTCTCGGCAACGTGCTCTTTCTGGGCACCTTGGATGGCGTCCTGGTCGCTGTGGACGCCAACCGCGGCAAGGAGCTCTGGGAAACCGAAGTAGCCAAGCCCTCCGAAGGCTTCTCAATGACCGGGGCACCTCTGGTCGCGAACAATGCCGTCGTGGTCGGCGTTGCCGGCGGCGAGTTCGGCATTCGCGGATTTCTGGCGGCCTATGATTCCGCTAGCGGCAAGCAACTGTGGAAATTCAATACCATTCCTGGTCCTGGCGAGCCGGGGCACGAGACGTGGAAGAACGACGCCTGGCGAACCGGCGGCGGCCCGACATGGGTGACGGGCAGCTACGACCCTTCCCTTGATCTCTTATACTGGGGCGTGGGCAATCCTAGTCCTGACTATAATGGCGACGTACGCCCTGGCGACAATTTGTACACTAACAGCGTGATCGCGTTGCGCGCGAGTACCGGGAAGCTCGTATGGCACTTCCAGTTCTCGCCACATGATGAGCGGGACTGGGATTCAAACCAGTCGCCTATCCTTGCCGAACTCCCGATCAACGGCGCCACCCGCAAGGTGATCTGCTGGGCGAACAGGAATGGATTTTATTATGTGCTCGACAGGGTCACGGGCGAATTCCTGACCGGCGTAAACTTTGTCGAGCAGAACTGGGCCGATGGCCTGGATCACGCGGGGCGGCCGATCTTATCCGCGGGGGCTTCGACGGAGGGACGCCTCATATGGCCAGGCGGCGGTGGAACGAACTGGCAAAATCCGGCCTTCGACCAAGGTCAAAGGCTGGTCTTCGTGCCGACCAGCGAAGGGGCATCGATTTTCACGAAAACCGATCCGGACAACGTCCAACGAGGGGTGGGGGGATTGTTTGTTGCAAGCGGGGCAGCGTGGGTCACTCCGCCCGTGCGGGCCGTGCGTGCGCTCGATGCCGCGACCGGCAAGAGGAGGTGGGAATTCCGATCCCCCACGGCAAAGGACTCAGGTTACGGCGGTCTGCTCGCGACTGCCGGCGGACTGGTCTTCGGCGCCTCCGGAGGGGTGTTGTTCGCGCTCGACTCCGCCACCGGACAAGAGCTTTGGCACATGCCGGTAGGCGGAGAAACAAGAGCAGCTCCGATCTCGTTTGTCGTGGACGGTCGGCAGGTCATAGCGATCGCAGCCGGCCGGGCACTGTTTGCCTTCGGACTGTAGGACAGCCGCGCAGGGGCCCCTGAGGAAACACCCCAAAGGAGAAGGCGCGCACCATCCAAAAGAACTAATCGGCGGCCAGGCTTCGTCCAACAGGGCATTCCGACCGCCTATTGGCGTTCTCGCCCGGCCCTTTCCGCCTCAGTAGGCTCTGCGCAATCGATATCCAGCTTGCGAAGAGATGCGCTATGAAAGTCATGGTAACCGGCCATCAAGGCTACATCGGCTCGGTGATGGTGCCGATGCTGCTCCGCGCGGGGCATTCGGTGACGGGTTACGACAGTGATCTATACCGGCGTTGCACTTTTGCTTTGGGCGGCGAGCAGGCCCCCGTTCCCGCCATCCAAAAAGATGTCAGGGACGTGCATGCGCGCGACCTCGAAGGGTTCGATGCGGTCATCCACCTTGCGGCTCTTTCCAACGACCCGCTGTCCGATCTCGATCCGGACATCACCTACGAGATCAACCACAAGGGCAGCGCCCGCTTTGCAAAGGCCGCCAAGGAGGCCGGCGTGACGCGATTCCTATTCGCGTCATCGTGCAGCAATTACGGACAGGCGGGAGAGGCGATGGTTGACGAAACGGGCGATCTGAACCCAGTCACGCCCTATGGCTGGTCCAAGGTGCTTTCGGAGTGGGATATCTCCGAACTGGCCGACGGCAGCTTCTCTCCCACCTATTTCCGGCCCGCCACGGCCTACGGCCTGTCGCCTCGGCTCCGCTTCGACATCGTGCTGAACAATCTCGTTGCCTGGGCAGTGACGAAAGGGGTGATCCTCCTGAAGTCCGACGGGACACCCTGGCGGCCGATCGTCCACATCGAAGATATTTCCACGGCATTCATCGCCGGACTGGAAGCACCACGCGAGACAGTCCACAACGAAGCCTTCAATGTCGGATGCACGCAGCACAACTACAGGATCCGCGACATAGCCGAAATCGTCGCCGACGTCGTGCCGGGCTGCCGGCTCGAATTCGCGGCCGACGCCGGACCCGACAAGCGGTCCTACCGCGTCAGCTTCGACAAGATTGCGCGCACGCTTCCTGCCTTCAAGCCGCAATGGGATGCACGCAAGGGGGCAGAGCAGCTTTACCAGGCCTACCGAAAGTCGAATGTCACTCTCGAGGAATTCGAGGGGCCGCGCTTCCAGCGCATAGGCCATATCAGGCATCTTCTAGCCAACGGACTACTGGATGCGCGCATGCGGGTCCCGGAAGCCTCGAGAACACTGGAGGCGGCGGCAGGATAGCCGGCATGGAGCACGTGAACCCCGACGGGACCTGCCCACCGCCGGCCTCCATTGGCGTCGGCCAGCGAATTTACGCCTTGGCCGAACAGCTGTTCCCAATCTGCAGGAGTATCACCGGAGACGGCGTGCGACAGACTCTGGATATCCTGTCACGGCATGTCGATTTGGAGCGGCACGAGGTGCCCACGGGGACGCAGGTGCTCGACTGGACTGTTCCGAGGGAATGGAACATCCGCTCGGCTAGCATCACGGGACCGGACGGGCAGACGGTCGTCGATTTTGCAAGCTCCAACCTGCATGTCGTCAACTACAGCGTGCGCTTCAAGGGGATCCTGCCGCTCGATCAATTGAGAGCGCACATCCATACGCTGCCCGAACAGCCGCAGGTGATCCCCTACCGCACCTCCTATTACGCTCCGGCTTGGGGCTTCTGCATGGCTCACGACCGGCTGGCCCGGATGCCCGACGGTTTCTACCGGGTGGAGATCGATGCCGACCTCGAGGACGGCAGCCTGACTTATGGCGAATACCTGCACCGCGGATGGACGGATCGGGAATTCCTTCTCTCGGCGCACATCTGCCATCCTTCGCTGGCCAACGACAATTGCTCGGGCTTAGCCCTGCTGGCAACGCTTGCGAGAAGCCTGAGGACAAGGCAAACACGCTACAGCTACCGCTTCTTGTTTGCCCCCGCCACGATTGGCTCGATCACGTGGCTGTCCCGCAACGAGGACCGGGTACATCTCATCGACCACGGTCTGGTGCTGTCTTGCGTGGGCGACGCTGCAAGCCCGACATATAAGCGCAGCCGCTGCGGTGATGCCTTCATCGACCGCGCGATGGCGCACGTGCTCGGGCGCGAAGCCGGGGCTAGGCTGATGGATTTCTCCCCTTACGGCTACGATGAGAGGCAGTATTGTTCGCCGGGCTTCAATCTTCCGGTCGGCATGTTCCAGCGCGGCGTCCACGGCACTTTCCCCGAATACCACACGTCGGCCGATAATCTCGATTTCATCGGGCCGGAGCACCTGGAGGACTCCTTCCGCATCCTGACGGAGGTCATCGACATTGTAGAAGAGGACTGGACGCCGTTGAACCTTTCTCCCAAAGGCGAACCGCAGCTCGGCAGACGCGGTCTCTACGCGGCCCTGGGAGGGCAGAAGTCTTCGGGGGCAACCTCGATGTCCTTGCTTTGGGTGCTCAATCTCGCCGACGGCCGGCATTCGCTTCTCTCGATGGCGGAGCGCTCGGGGCTGCCGTTCATGGAACTGGCGGCCGCGGCAAGATTGCTGTCGGACCATGGGCTGTTGGCCGAGGCCGCGTCTGAGGCGGTTCGCTAGCTGGTGGTGGTGAGGAATTACCTTTTGCGTCAGCAGGATATGGATCGCGCCGAGTGTGACCAAGCCCATCAAGTCAACAACAGCTTGTCGTGGCGGGGTGCGATACGTCGAAACTGCTTGAGTTGTTGAGGAAGCGTTCGACCAGATTGCGTTCCTTGTAGAGATCTTTGTCGTAGGCGTGCGGCTTGCGGCGGTTGGGCCGTGGCGGGATGACCGGCTCGGCACCAGCGTCCAAAATGGTGTCGTGAAAGTGTTCGGCATCGTAGGCCCGATCGGCGGTTACGAAGCGGCACGCGAACCCTTCGATCAAGCGGGCACCAAAAGAACCTTGCCCGATGGCCGGACGGGCAAGGAGGCTGACAGGATTGCCGACCTGCGGTTTGGTGCCAGGCCGCCCATCTATCAACAGCCGGTTGTTGGTGCGAGGACCGCCCTTGCCCATACAGCCATCGGGCATCAACCGAGCCCATTGCGCGTCGTTCAACCGATCCGGATCGTAGCTCTCGGCCAAGACCGAAGCTCTCTTGAATCTGATTTGCCCCAGCCTTGGAATCCCAAACCGCAAATCCTCACCACCACCTGGAGCAGTGTGGAACCGCTTCTGTCCGGCATCACAACTGCGCTAGCACTTCTTCGGCGTCCTCAACAGGGGCCAGTTCAAGTCCCTTTCCGATATCGCGGTCGGCATGAAGGGCCAGTTTATCGAAAAGGCTGGGTCGTTGTAGCGGACGCCCGTTGATGCGTGGGGCGTATAGAACTGCGATATGAGGTAGGAGACCTCGACGTCGTTCGTCAGGGTTTGGAGCCCGTGGGCGAAGCCGGCGGGGATGTAAACCTGTTTCATGGTTTCAGCCGTCAGTTCGAAGCCCAGCCAATCGAACCGTGTCGGCGAGTTCGGACGCAAGTCCACGACCACATCGAAAATCGCGCCTCTGACACAGGAGACGAGCTTCACCTCGGTGTATGGCTCCTCCTGATAATGCAGCCCTCGGAGGGTCCCCCTGCTGATCGAACGCGCCCGGCTGTGCTGGACAAAGCGCGTCGCCAGCCCGCAATCGGCCATCTCTCTCTCGCAGAAGAGACGGGTGAACGAACCGCGGCTGTCAATCACGGGTGTCGGTTCGATCAACCAGACACCCTTCAGCTCCGTTTCGGTAAACCGCATGTTGCCCCTAAAACCTCGGTGACCGGGCAAGGCCCGGCGGTTCGATTGTCGGCACCGGGTGTCCGGACTGAAAGGTCTACCTAAGCCTTAGGTGGCCTCTCCGATCGCGTTATGCCCGGCCGACCGCATTACCCATTCGGTGGTCCGGCGGCGTCATCGACGCCTGCCGTTTCTCTATAAGAATTAAGGCTGACAACGGATTGGGAAATCGAACCCGGTGGCGCCCAGTCCTAACCTGCATTGAAACAGCAGCACTCTCCACGGACGCGCGGCGGGTTCACCTTCAGGCCGCCTCGGCCGTTTTTTTGAGCCATCGCGACAGGAGTACCGAATGAACATTCAGGCTGCCGAAATTGTTTGCGACCCTAAGACGGCACGCCGGAATGTCGGTTGCAGGCTCTGCGGATCGCGCCTGCGCCACACTCTCGTCGACCTTGGCATGTCGCCCCCTTGCGAGAGCTTCCCGCGGGCCGACCAACTTGACCAGATGGAACTCTACTACCCGCTCAACGTCCTGGTCTGCGAGAGCTGCTATTTGGCCCAGCTCAAGGAGTATGTGAGCCCCGAGACCATCTTCGGCGAATACGCCTACTTTTCTTCCTTCTCGACAAGCTGGGTGGCCCACGCGAAAGCCTATTGCGAAGCGATTACGAAGCGACTTGGACTTTGCGCGGACAGTTTTGCGGTGGAACTCGCAAGCAATGACGGTTACCTGCTGCAGCACTTCCTGCCGCTCGGCATTCCAGTCCTCGGTGTCGAGCCGGCGGCCAATGTCGCGCGCGTGGCCGTCGAGAAGGGCGTGCCCACCCGGGTCGACTTCTTCGGGGTGCGGCTGGCGCTTCAGATGGTGGCCGAGGGACTGCTCGCCGATCTCATTATTGGCAACAATGTCCTGGCGCAGGTGCCCGACCTCAACGACTTCGTCGCGGGAATGAAAATCTTGCTCAAACCGGAGGGCGTGATCACCCTCGAGTTCCCGCACATCGAGCGGCTGATGGCCGAAAACCAATTCGACACCATTTACCACGAGCATTTTTCATATTTCTCACTGCTGACGATCGACCTGATGGCGGCCCGCCACGAGTTGCGGCTGATCGACGTAGAGGAACTGCCCACCCATGGCGGGTCGCTCCGCGTCTATCTCGCCAACGAGGACAGCAACTGGCTCACCGATGACCGTGTCGCCGAACTCCTCGACCGCGAAAAGCGGCACGGGTTGACGGAAATGACGACCTACACCTCCTTCGGCTACAAGGCGCAGCGCGCGAAACGCGATCTCCTGGCGTTTCTGATCTCGGCCAAAAGCGAAGGCAAGAAGATCTGCGGCTACGGCGCGCCCGGCAAGGGCAACACGCTGCTCAACTACTGCGGCATCGGCACTGACTTCCTGGACTTCACGGTCGACCGCAATCCCTACAAGCACGGCCGTTTCACACCGGGCATGCACATCCCGATCAAACCTATCCAGGCGATCGAACAGGCCAAGCCGGATTACATCTTGATCCTTCCGTGGAACTTGAAGGACGAGATCATCAAGCAGTTGCACCACGTTGCCGCCTGGGGCGCGAAGTTCGTGGTGCCGATTCCTTTCGTAATGGTGATTGATCCATCGGAGTTGCCGAGATGAAAGTAGTCCTTTTCTGCGGCGGGCGTGGAACCCGGATACGCGACTATTCCGACAGCATTCCGAAGCCGATGATTCCGCTCGGCCACCAGCCGATCCTGCGCCACGTAATGCAATGGTACAGCGATTACGGGCATGACGACTTCGTCCTGTGCCTGGGCTACAAGGCCAACGTCATCAAGGATTTCTTCCTGAACACTCGGCCGCAGACCTTTTCCGACTGCGTGGTCTCTCGGGGTGGCCAGGACGTGCAACTGCTCGGTGACACAGTCAAGGACTGGAGCATTACCCTGCTCGACACCGGCATCTGGCGCAACATCGGAGAGCGCCTTTGGGCCGCCAGGGATCATGTCAGGAACGAGAAGATGTTCCTGGCCAACTACTCCGACGGCCTGACCAATGTCGACCTCGACGACGTGATTGCGAAGTTCGAGGCAAGCGGCAAGATCGGGTGTTTCCTCGCCGTGCGCGCGCCACTGACATACCATTTGGCCGACATCGCGGAAGACGGGCGCGTGCGCGAGTTCCGCACGACGGACACTGCCGAGATATGGATCAATGGCGGCTACTTCGTATTCCGTACCGATATCTTCGACTACATGCGCGACGGCGAGGAACTCGTTCTCGAGCCCTTCAGGCGGCTGATCGACGACAACATGCTCATGGCATACAAGCACGAGGGATTCTGGCGTTCGATGGATACGCTGCGTGATTGGCAATCGCTCGAAGACATGGTCGAAAAGGGCGACATGCCCTGGAACAGGAAGATCACCGCCGAGAAGAACAGGCGCAACAGGGTGTTGGCCGCATCATGAAGGGGCTTGGCCTCGCTCGTCGCGGGGAGGAACTATCGATCCTCTGCCTTGGCGCCCATTCGGACGACATAGAGATCGGCGCGGGAGGCACGATACTCGGCCTGATCGCGTCGGGAATGAAACTGGACGTGCACTGGTGCGTGCTGAGCGCGGGCGGCCAACGGTCGGCGGAAGCCAGGGCTTCGGCCGCGGCTTTCCTCGAAGGATCGCGCTCGTCCAGGGTCGACATTGCGGATTTCGAAGACAGCTACTTCCCCGCTCATAGCCGATCGATAAAGCAGTGGCTGCTAGATGTGAGATCACGGGTTCATCCCGACGTGGTGTTAACCCACGCAAGGTTTGACGCCCATCAGGACCATAGGGAGGTCAACCAACTGACCTGGAACGTCTTCCGCGATCATCTTGTACTCGAATATGAGATCCCAAAATGGGATGGCGACCTTGGCCAGCCAAATGCCTACGTGCCGCTCACGGCCGACGTGTTGGAACGCAAGATCGAACTCCTCCACGAGCACTTCGGGACACAGCGTTCCAAGGATTGGTTCGATCGCGAGACATTCGTTGGGCTTGCGAGATTGCGCGGAATGGAATGCCGCGCAGCCGAGCATTTCGCGGAGGCTTTCACGCTCCGGAAGGCCAGAATTTTGTAAGAAAAAGAGCAGTGGATCATAAGTGAAAGGGCTTTGAACTCACTTGAGATCTGCTAGTAAACGCGCCAGTCGCATTCGGCGAACAGATTTAAGAAAGCCGGCGCGGACGCAGCTGTGCAAGCCAGAGCCTTTTTGCGATACGCTCTCAGGGGAATGTGATCAAGGTGAGGAAACTTGCTCCTGGATTTTCGCTCAGCAAGGTTCGGATCGGAACGGTCGAGGGCGGAGAATCCGGGTTTCTGGTGTGGAAATCCAACCATCTGGTTGCCGTCCTTACCCAGATCGACGAGGAGGCCTACTCCACGAAAGGCAAATGGTTCCTTGAGACCGGCTTCGGCCTGCTAACGGGGCAGCACAAGAATTTCGACACGATCGAGGAAGCCGTCATGTGGGTGGGCAGACACACCTTCCCGCGGTCTGTTCCCGTTGCGGCGGATTGACAGGCGGGTCCGAGGGGACCAGCTAGCCCGCGCCCTCCTAGCCCGGCTGGCCGTGCCACGTGTGTCAGTGCGCCTTACATTATGGGACGGCGACAGAGGTGAGATCCTGATCCTCAGACGAGCGAGAAGGCAGCGTTCACGGCGTCAAGATGTCGCCGCGAGCCGTGTTTCCGGTTGCATCTTGGTCGTATTGTTCGCGGTTTGAGAATTCTCCGGGTCCGTAACTGTTTCAGCTCGTTCGTCGCCATTGTTGAAGCGGCGGAAGACGACCTGGGAGGGACGGCCTACCAGGAAACGGCTCGTCCCTGACTCCAGGGCCTGCGCATACACCGCTAATGCATCGTCGACGGCCTCTATGGTCTTCATGAGGGCCGCGTCGTCGTGGGTGAAGCTGACGACGAGAGACGGCAGGAGCACCCCACGCCTGATCGTCTCCTGCAGGAACAGGGAGCGATATGCCTGCGACGGTTTGCCGTTGGGGTTGAGCGTGGCATAGGCCAGGCAGCAGGCACGGCCGACGACCTTGAAGTGACCATCCACGCCACGCCGTTTGGCGGCCTCTTCGATCCCTTCCCTTAATTTCGTTCCCTGACGATACAGGTGTTCGACAACCGGCTCGCTCTGGTAAGTCCGCATGGTCTCGATCGCCGCCGCAAGCGCATGGGTCTCCGCGCCGTGCGTGGTGGACAGCAGAAACACCCTTGGGCGGTCCGTATGCTCAAGGCCGCCGAGCCGCATGTATTCGCGTTTGCCCGCGAGGGCGGAGACCGAAAATCCGTTCCCAAGCGCCTTGCCGAATGCCGACAGGTCCGGTTCGATGCCATAGAGCCTCTGCGCCCCGGCCGCATGCCACCTGAACCCTGTGATCATCTCGTCGAAGATGAGCAGCGCGCCCTTTTCCCGGCAGAGACCCTGGACTTGATGCAGGAAACCGTCCTTCGGATCGTCGCCGCGGGAAGGCTCGAGGATCAGAGCGGCCAGCTTGCCGGGGTATCTGTCGAACAGGTCCCTTACGGAGGCGATGTCGTTGTATCGGAAAGTGACGGTCAGGTTTCGGGTCGCCTCCGGAATTCCGGCATTCATCGGCGTTGTCCCGATGAACCAATCGTCCGTCGAAAAGAAAGGGTGGTCGGCGCAGCAGGCAACGAGATCGCGGCCCGTGTAGGCGCGGGCAAGGCGTACGGCTCCCGAAGTCGCGTCCGATCCGTCCTTGCAGAACTTCACCATCTCAGCGCCGATGAGTTCCAGGAACGTCTCTGCGCAGCCGACCTCGATGCTGGCGGGCCGCGTGAAATTGGAGCCGCCGTGGAGGGCCGCCTCCACCGCTCTGAGCACGGTCGGGTAGGCATGCCCCAGCCCGACCGAACGGTTGCCCATGCCGTATTCGATGTACTCGTTCCCGTCGACGTCCCAAACATGGCATCCCAAACCACGCTCGATGAAGCCCGGCGCCAGGACAGGATACTGGTCCTCGCCTTTTGCGTATGTGTGGCTGCCGCCCGGGATTAGCTCGCGGCCGCGTTCCTGCAGGCGGACGGATTCGCGAAAACGAAGGCTTTGCACAGACATGCCGACCACTCCATTCCGGCAGGAAGTCTACATGTTCGGCTCAGGATTTCGCGTTCTCCATAAGAGTCATCGGTTAGCACTTTGGGGGATAGCGGGCGCGCACGAGCCTAGCTTCGCGCGATGCAACAGCTTTTCGGGTACGGTTAGACCAAGATTATCGCCGCGGATCTCGGGCAGCTCCCACAAATGATCCACAGAAAACAAAAACGGCCCGCTGGATTCACCAGGGGCCGTCTTGCCGCTTGCGATCACTCCTCAGCCACAGCTCCGTCCGCGAAGAGGTCGTTGACCTTGTAGGCAACTTCTGTGCGGTTGGTCGCTTTCAGCTTCTTCATGATGTTTCGAATATGGACCTTCACGGTGCTTTCGCGCAGGTTCAGTTCGTAGGCGATGATCTTATTCGCCTTGCCACGCCGGAGCGCCTGGGCGACCTCAGCCTGCCTGAGCGTGAACATGCCCGTCAGAGGCCGCGTGTCGCAGTTGCCTGAATCAATCAGGTGTCGCATGGACAGGACACTGCTCGCCGGGACGAAGATGCCTCCTGCCGCGGCAAGGTTGATCGCCTCGACGCAAACGTCGATCGCGACCGAGGTCGGAATATAGCCGCGTGCGCCGCATTCGAGAGCCGCCAGTATCTGTGCAAGGTCCTCGGTGTCGGCCAGGATAACAACAGGGACTGACTTGAATTCGGACGAAATATGCCTGATCTCGTCCGCGATGTCATGATCGGTGACCTTCCGGCCGCCAATGTTGAAGAGTATGGCGGCGAGAGGAGGGGCCGATGCCTTCTTCACCCGCCATTCTTCGATCGACCCCATCGCGACGACCGCCATGCCGAGTTCGTGATCCTCAAGGGCCGATCCGAGACATTCGCGATCAAGGGCCCTTCCGTCCAGGATAAGGAGGCATTGCCTGCCTGCTTGCTCATGGACATTCTCCGTCCCCCTCAAGGGGATCCCTAACTGATTTGTCGAAGTGTAGTTTTGCAATCCTACTGTAGAACTCATACTAGCACCGCCCTTTCCACAACACGGCTCGCCTTGCGGCGGCCAACCAAAGCCTCCCTCAATCTTTGGAACGTGAAAGTTTGATTCCCAACCCGTTAAAGGCTTCAGGCTGGATCGCCCAGCTTGGAGCCTTGAGAAAATTCTTCTGCTGCCCCCACCCAGAACAACTTGGTCAGTTTATGGTCTGTTTATAAGTAGTCTCTAATCTAAGTTAATTTTCAATAAATTTTTGGGCTATCGAAAGACCGTAGCCAGGCTGGACCCAAATGCGGCGCGCTCCCCCGCACGAATGGGGAGGCCTCTCCATGGCACGATCCCTAATATTCGTCGCCCCGAGCTTCGGGTTCGAGAGCTAACTGGTGGATTTGCCGTAGTATGTGGAGCGCTTCCCTATTCCAAAGCGCCTTTCCTATCGTGTGATATGCCCTATTGCCGTCGACCGCGATAACCATTCCTTTCGTATTGGCACGACCAAGGCGGCCTTTCCCAAGACGGCCTCAGGCAGTTCCGGGAATGAACAGCCATCTCGGTCATGGGCGCCGGCGGCTCGAAACGGGGCGGTCCGAATGTTACCGCAGAGAGGCGTGTCGATGATCTGGTGGCCATCCGGTTGCGATCATTTCGGCTGGTCCTGATCCGATAGGCGGAAGTTGGGATTGGCTTATATCCTCTGACAATGGCACATCTTACTCCAAAAAATTCGTTGACGGCCTGTGTTGCCAGATCGAACATATGGGTGCTTGCCTCTGCTGAAAGCTTGCGCGGTCTGTCCGCGGACAGGATAGGGGACTCACTACGCCCAATGGCACCCCTATTGCCTTCGACCGGCCAACAGCCGTCAGGTCTGTTGCAACCAGGTTCGAATCGCGCTCTCCAGGGCCTGCGTACCGCCGCGACTCCCGGACCAACGGCGAGAACGCCCCAAGCTACTGCGTGGTGGTCAGCAAGGCCGAGATCGGCGCCGGCAGCGGGCTGGTGCTGGCAGCTCTGTCGCCGCCAGTCGACGGTTGGTGCCGAGATCGAGAGCATTCACAGCATCGGCAATTTCTGAAGTCGATACGAGCGCAGTCGGCACCGCTTAGGTTTATGGATGAATGCGCCGCATAGGGTATTCTCGATCCGCCGTGGGGCGTGATGCTTGTCGGGTGGCCCCTAGGCATCTCCATTCGAGCATGACGAGATTGGCACGCCTGCCTTGCGAAGAGCCGGCTTGGGGAGATCTATCACTGCATGTCTTCACGGCCAGAGCCGTGCAAGAAGGACTGGATCTCATCCATGTCGATCTTACCGTCGCCATTCTGGTCGATTGAAGAGAAAATCCGCCCGACAGCGTCCTGAACCTCGTTCTCGGACAATGATCCGTCGCCATTCGTGTCCAAAAGCGCAAACATCAGTCGCATTCCAGCTCCGCGCATCATACGCGGGCCATGGTGTCCAGCCATCCTGTGCTCACCAGCCGGACCGCCGTCACGGTCTTTACGCCAACGGTCGCCATGACGATCCGCATCGTCCCGAGCGTTGTCATCCTCTTCCAGGCGATTGTTGGCCATCTCGGAGCTTCGATCCTGTTGCATCCTCTCCCGGATGGCTTGGTCAACCATCTGGCGGATCATCTCACGCGTTGGCCCGCCCGCTTGCCCGTGCGCATCCGGCAACTGCCCGGCTCCGGGCTGTTCGGTCGTCGGGGTGGGCGGAGGGGTCCCGTTTGTTTGGGCGAGAGCAGGGAAAGTCCCGAATATAAGAACGGCGGCCGCGGTCGTCGTGCAGCGAGGGAGTCTCATGGGGTGCTCCATTCGATTGGACGTGGTTTGCCTCAAGCTGATTGGGCTAGCCAAACTGGAGGTGTCTTCGATTGTTCCGGCCCGCGTTCCAGGTCACGAGGAAGTTACGCGAGCCGACTTTCGAGCAACCTCTAGCTTCCTGTGGCGCAGCCATGACGGATCACGGCGACCGGAGATGCTCCGGATCCGGCCAGTTCAGCTCTCATCTCGAGATTTGGTCTGACCCGGGGTGCTTGGAACAATGAAGCGGCCGCCACGTCATGTAGGATGCATTCTAAGCAGTCGACCAACCGCTCGCGTATACCCTTCTTCACCGTTGGGCATTCGAACCGCAAAATTGAGGAATTCATCGATATCCTTCGGCAGGGGAGGATCGGCATCGTCGTCGACGTGAGGCGTCTGCCCGGGTCCCGCGCCTGCCCGCAGTTCGATAGCGAACGCTTGGCTACGTCACTCGCGGAGGCGCAAATCGCCTATGAATTTGTGGCGCCCCTCGGCGGGCGCCGCGGCAAAGTGGACGAGGTTCCGCCCGAAACGAACGCCGCTTGGAGAAACCAAAGCTTCCACAACTACGCGGATTATGCTCTCTCGGCGGAATTTCGAAGCGGACTCGATCGCCTGCTCGCACTTCGGCCGCGCCGCTGCGCGATAATGTGCTCGGAAGCAGTCTGGTGGCGGTGCCACCGCCGCATTATCGCTGATTATCTTCTCGCGCGTGGCAACGAGGTCTTCCACCTCATGGGCAATGGTCGGGTCGAGAAGGCCGTACCAACGGCTGGCGCGGTTCTTCGAAACGACGGGTCAGTGATCTATCCGGCAGCGGCCACCATCTAACGAAAGGCGCAAAGGCCCGGCCGAGGCCGCAGGAATGGATCAGCCGACCAGCTTATCCGCCACGTCAATCCAGGCGGGCGCGTGGTCGCTCGGCTTTTCCCACCCGCGGGTCTCGATATCGACACCTGCAGCTTGAATCGTCTTCGCAAGTGATGGGCTTACAAGCAGATGATCCATGCGCAGGCCGGAGCTTCGGTCGTAGCCTCCGCGATAGGAGAAAGTCCAATAAGTGTAGATGCCCTTGCCTGGATGGATCCGACGCATCGCGTCCACCCAGCCCAAGCTCACCATGCGGGCATAGGCGTTCCTGCTTTCCGGGAAGAAAACGGCATCCCCCAACCAACGCGCAGGTACTACGGCGTCGATCTCCGTGGGCACGACATTGTAGTCACCACAAAGGACGGTGCGCTCGCCTAGCAGCGATTTGCTGTAGGTGACGAGACGTTCGAACCAGCGGAGCTTGTAATCGAACTTTGGGCCTGGTGCGGGATTGCCATTGGGTAAATAGATGCAGCCGACGACGAGGTTATCGATCTCGGCCTCCAGATAGCGGCTGTGCGTATCATCGGGATCGCCCGGCAAGCCGCGGCGGCGCTCGACCGGATCCCTCCCACGCGCCAGTATAGCTACCCCATTGTAGGATTTCTGGCCGTGCCAGACAGCGCCATAGCCGGCGGCTCGGATGGCCTCGACCGGAAATTTGTCTTCGGACGTTTTCAGCTCCTGAAGGCACACCACGTCATAGCTGGTCTCAGCAAGCCATTTCAGGAGCACCGGCAGGCGGCCGTTGACACCATTGACGTTGAAGGTCGCGATCCGAGGCATCGCTTATCTCCTGCGTGGCTTCCTCTGAGCTTGCAACGCAAGGCGCTGTGGTGGGTTCAATCTGGAACTGTTCGTCGGCCTGTCGGTTAAGAAATTTGGGGCCCATTTAAGGAGGTCTGCATGCTCCGCGGCGAGAAATCTAAATACACGGAAAGGCAGGAGCACCAGCCGCGCAAAGACACTAGGTCAAGCAGAACGGGAAGCGGTCGCCAAAGCGCCTGGCAAAACCAACGATTGGGACCGCGACGCAGTACATGGCGACGGCGACACGGTCGGCATCAAACCCCACTCCGAATAGCTCGTTCGGAGGAGCAGGGAGTTGCGTTTGTCGTTTTTTGCAGAGGGGGAGGAGCTGGACGGCAAAGAGAAGCGCCTGCTTACGCGACTGCTTCCATTGAGGTTGTAAGGATCCCGAACCCCAGTCGCCCCAGAGCTTCAAGGCAAAAATCAGTTTCACGGGATCTATGATCTCAGCCGGTGGCGCCGTGTTTCAGCGGGATCGCAGTGACCTCTACCTCGCTCGCGACGGTTGCGTGAGGATGAGTGCGCATTGAGAGGAACGACGATCGCCGAGCGGGCGGGGGCTTGGGGATGTCGACGATCGTCGGAGCGCGAGGGGCCATGTAGCCAGCAAACTACGTTGCGATAGGCCCTGGCTCAGTATGTCGTTGATTCGGCTCAGAAGTACATAACAAGTTCGGGGGTCGCTTCGCCCAGTGCCATCTTGCAAGCGAAAATTGTCGAAACAGATCAATCCGGCCAGGCGCTGGCGAGAAAGTCGGGACGTGGCAGTCTCAGCCGCTTTTCGGCGCCTTCTCATTCCGTGTTGCTCAAAGAGGATGTGGCTGTGAGGAAACGCTATCAACTTGTTCCGGGCGAGTCTGGGTTGGATCGCACGTGCTCGAGAACGTGACCGATAGACCGGCATCGATAATATTACGCTCGCGCGGGCTCGATCCGCGACAGTTGGAGACGCATTCGCCGGGTGCGGCCGATGCTCGGCTTCAAGTCGTTCGCAAGCGCGACTGCAGCCCTGGCCGGGTCGAGATGGTCCTATGATGCGCAAACGACGGGCGAGATAGGCCTACAATCCGAATCCGTCTGTTGCTGAACAGTTTGAAATCATCGCCGCGGCGTGAAGCTCTTTGTGCCAGTTTCTGTGCCGGGACTGAAATTTGCGACGGAGCCGCAAAGCTTGCCACCGCTACCATCAGCCGGAGGTTCGCCATCTGGCAAACGCTCGCGCAGGAAGACCGCGAATCGCCGCCTGACTTTGACCGAAATCGAGGCTGCAATTCCCCGTCAACGCCAGCGAAATGCGTCCAGAGTGTAGTCGGGCCACGCGCCAAGCTCTTGGAAAAGCCCGGTCAGGTCGCCGCTGTCGGCCAATATACCCGACTTGACCAGCGCGGTCGCCACGCCGGCGGCACGTCCTCCAGCTATATCGTGCTCGACACTGTCGCCGACACAGATCACGTCGCTGAGTGCCGGATGTCCCGTAAGCGCCAGCGCAGCTTCGTAGATCGCCGGATAGGGCTTGCCGATACGGGTGACGCTGCCGCCGAGCTGTTCGTAAAGGTCGGCGATTTCGCCGGCGCCGAAGCGTGGTCCGACCGCGGTCAGCATGATCCGATCCGGGTTGGTGCAGAAGCACGGCGCCTTCCGTTCCGCCGCCGGGCCAAGAAGCCTTCGGTAATGGTCGAGGCCGTAGCGGTCGCTTTCGCTGGCCGCGATCAGCACCAGTTCGGCGTCATCGCCGCGCTCGGTCAGAACAAGGGGCAGCCCCTCGATCGCGGAACGATCGCCATCGCGGCTGATCAGCAGGCATTTCGTTCCCGCTGGCAGAGCCCCCGAGACAACCATGTCGTTGAAAATGTGCCAGGCCACTTCGCCGGATGAGACGAAATGGTCCCAGCTTCCCGCTTCGAAACCAAGCTTCAGTAGCCGCCGTTCATTGGGCTTCGCCCGCTTGCCGGAATTCGAGATCAACGCCACCGTCTTGCCGACCCGCTTCAGCGCCGACAGCGCTTCGACCGCGGCCGGATAAGGCTGCTGCCCGTCATGCAGCACGCCGAACTGATCGAGCAGGAACACGCCGTAACGCTCGGCGAGCGCTGCGATCCCGTCGAGATGCATGGCTTGCTTCGCGCTCACAGCAGTCCCGCGTCCTTTGCACCCATTAATGCCAGCCGAGCCGCGCCTGCCGCTGCCTCGTCGGAGAGCGGTGGCGGAAAATCGACGCCAAGCTTGCGCTGCCGGATCGCGGTCCAGGCGGCATTAGCACTGCCGCCACCGACACTTCGGACCGAGGTGAGCTTCGGCGCGCCGAGTTCGGCGAGCCTCTGATAGCCGAGCGCCTCGATGGCCGCGATGCCCTCCAGCATCGCCTTCAGATAGTCGGCGTCGGATTCGGGCCGGGGCAGCAGACGCGGCTGGAGTGTTGGCTCGGCGACAGGAAAACGCTCGCCGGCCGAACCGAGCGGATAATAGTCGAGGCCGGTCTCCGTCGCGGGATCGATCGCGGCGCTGAGCTCGACGATGCGCGCGAGCGAAAAATGCTGCGTTAGCACCTTGCCGCCGGTGTTCGACGCGCCGCCTGCCAGCCAGACATCGCCGAGCCGATGGCTGTATATGCCGTAGCGCGGCGCCGAAACCGGCCGGTCGGACAGGATCTTGATGGTCAGCGACGATCCGAGCGCGGTGACGCCGTCGCCGGCGGTCGCCGCGCCCGTCGCCAGGAAAGAGGCGCAGCCATCGGTGGTGCCGGCAACCACCGCGACGTCGCGCGGCAGCCCGAACAGATCGGCGGCGGCGGCCGTAAGCCTGCCGGTCAGGGCGCCTGGCCTGACGACGGTTGGCAGAAGCTCCATGCGCATGCCGGTCGCCGCGATCCACTCCGGCCAGCGGTGCGCCTCGGCATCGTAGCCGGTCTTCAAGCTGTTGTTCTCGTCGCTGACGTCGAAGCGGCCGGAGAATTGTCCGGCAATCCAGTCGGCCTGGTGCAGCACGGCATAGACGCCCGGCAGGCGCTGGAACCAGAGCGCTTTGGCTAGGCCGGACGTTGGCCCATGTGCGGCGCTTGCCTCCGGCGCCACGTCGGCGACCGCGGCGAGGATGGCTGCATCGGAAACCTTGTCGTTGTACATCAGCGGTTCGGCCAGCGGCCGCCCGACGCCATCGACCGGCAGCAAGGTTCCCGACGTGCCGTCGACAGCGATCGCTCGCACGGTCGCGCGGTCGATACGCGAGAACAGCTCCTTCAGCGTCGCCTCGACGGCAGCCCACCACACGGCGGGATCGCGGCCGTTCGCTCCGAAGCGCTCGAGCGGCATGGCAGCGCGCGCGACCATGGAAAAATCCGGACGCATCGCGACGGCGCGCGACCCGGACGTGCCGATGTCGATGCCTAGTGCAAGCGGCAGCATTCGGCTAAACCGCAGCGTTGAGTTTCTGGCGATACTGCTCGGCATCCCAGTTGACCAACTCGTCATTCTCGGCGGCGTTGAGATAATTCAGCTGGGCTTTGGTGTCGATCCGGGCGGTGACATCGGCAAGGCAGCGCTGCATGGCGTCCGCGCCGGAGCTGGCGTCGCCGCGCATCAGCACGCCGGCCCCGGCAAACAGGATAGCGGCCGGCTTCGTGCCCAGCCGTGCAATGACGTCGGCGACCTGCTCGCCGGACCTTGCCACTGCCGATCCCTGGCCGAGGAAGATGACATGGTCGGGATAGAGGCTGCCGGCTTCGGCCATGCGGCGGCTGTCCGCATCGAGCGCAACCGCATGCGCCTCGACATCCGCCGGCAGTCTGTAGCCGCTCTCGCCGGCAAGTGCCGCCAGCGCCGCGGTATCAGCATTCGCCGTCTCCCGCGCCGGGCGCGCCAGAAGCGATCTCACCCGATACAGCAGACGCTCCGCCTCGGCCACAGTCTCCGCCGCGACGACCAGTCCGTGATTGCCGAGGATCAGCACGTCGGTCCCGGGCCTGAGGCGCGCGGCAATACCCTGCGCAAGCGGCAGGCCCGGCCGGCGATAGGGAACATAAGCCCACGCGATCCCCTGGAGACGCCGCCTGGCCTCGGCCTCGCAATCGGTCTGGACGGCGAGCGAGATCGTGTTGACGCAGTGGACATGCAGCACCACCCGCTGGGGCATCAGTGCATGCACGGTGGTCTCGATCGACGGCCGCAAGCCGCGCGGGTTGAGGGCGCCGATCGCAAATGCCTGCGGCTTGTCCGCGGTCGGATCGCGTCGTTCGACTGCCTCGAGGAGCGGACCCATCGCCACCGGCACCATGATGTCGTCGGTCAGAGCGTCCTTCAGCCATGTGCCGGAGGCCTTAATCCATAGTGTGTCGCCGGCTTTCAGCGATGTGTTGCCGCCGGCTGCCTGAGTCAGATGCGGATCGGCGCCGATGGCGGCCGAAAGCGCTCGCAGGGCAGCCATTTCCTGCGCATCGATTGTGGTCGCCATGGCGGTCTTCCTCCAACGGCTCGGCGGGTCTGGAACAATTCCCCATCGCGGGAGAGCGGTTGGCGCTGATATCGCAGACGCGAGCGACTTACGTCAATAGTGATCTAGTATGATCAAACTGTCTTGCAATTCGCCGGATGTTGAGTAAGTTGCACCAAATGCCGTGCAAAAGGGCATTATCGGGAGGAAAGAGTTGAGCGACTCCGGCCGCCAGCGTCAGATCGTCGAGCTTTTGCGGGACCGCCCGTTCGCTTCGGTGCGCGAGCTGCAGGAGCGGCTTGGCGTTTCGGCGGCGACAGTCAGGCGCGACATCGACAAGATCGACGAGGCCGGTGAGGCCAGGAAAGTCTATGGCGGCATTTCGGCGCTCGATGGCGCATCGCAGGCCGGCATCGCTTATGCCAGGCCGTATGACGAGAACCGCGATCTGGCAGTCGATGCCAAACGGCAGATCGCCGCTGTCGCCGCCACCATGGTGCGCGATGGCGATGCGGTCATCGTCCATGGCGGATCGACGTGTTTTCATCTTGGCGTCAAGCTTGCCGACCGCAACATCCGCCTTTTTACCAATTCCATGCCGCTCGCCGCCTATCTCGGCGATCACGGCCATTGCAGCCTGACGATTGCCGGCGGCGATCTGCACCGCGAGCCCGGCATAATCCATTCGCTCACCCACGCCGTGCCGTTCTATGCCTCGAAATTCTTTCTCGGCGCGCAGGGCCTTGGCCCTGAAGGGGTGCTGGAATCGCATCCGCTGCTGGTGCGCTCGATCGTCGATCTCAGCCTGTGCGCGGACCAGATCGTGGTGCTGGCCGACAGCCGCAAGCTGTCGATCCACGCCCGCAACGTCGCGCTGCCGCTGTCGCGCATCGGCACGCTGGTGACCGATGACGGCCTTTCCGACGCCGATGCGCGCATGCTGGAGGATGCCGGGGTCGCCGTGCGCATCGCTCCGTCATCGGGGGCCGTCCAGTGAAGGTGGCGGTGCTCGATTTCGGCAAGACCAATTCCAAGCTGTTCGTTTTCGGCCAGGACGGCCGCATCCTCAGCGAACAGCGCACGAAGCCCGCCTGGATACCCAGAGGCGGCCTCGGCGTGCTCGATGAACCGGCGCTCCATGATTGGGCGCTCGATGCCGTCAACCAAGCCGTTGACGGTTATGGCATCGAGGGCCTGATGGTGTCGGGGCATGGCTGCACCTTCGCGCTGGTCGGCGATACGGCGCTGACGCATCCGATCCTCGACTATGAACAGGAGCCGCCGGCCGACATCGCCGAGCGGATTGATCGCCGCATTCCCGATTTCACGGAGACCTTCTCGCCGCGCCTGCCGCTCGGCTTCAATTACGGCCGCCATATGCTGTGGCTGAAGGAAGTGGAGCCCGACGCCTTTTCGGCGGCGAGGGCGATCCTCGGCTACCCGCAATATTGGAGCTGGCGCTTCGGCGGCCGCGCCGTTTCGGAAGTCTCCTATCTCGGCTGCCACTCGCATCTGTGGGCGCCGCGCAGGCGCGACTTCTCCTCGCTGGTCGACGCCGAAGGCTGGCGCGGCCGCATGCCCGCCTTCGCGCGCGCCGGCGCGGTCACCGGGGAGCGGCGGCTTGGCCGGGCCGGCAGGCCGGTCGCCATTCACAATGGCGTCCATGACAGCAACGCCGCCCTGCATGCCTATCGGCGGCAGGAGCTTGGGCCGCTCACCGTGGTATCGACAGGCACCTGGGTGATCGTGCTCAATCCGGACTGCCCGCTCGAGGCGCTCGACCGTGAACGGGACATGCTGGTCAATGTCGACGTCGATGGCGGCCCGGTGCCCACGATCCGCTTCATGGGCGGGCGCGAATTCGCTGTGATCAGCGGCAATTGGCACGGCGCGATTGCGCCGGCCTTGATACAGCGGACGATCGACGCCGGCACGATGGCCCTGCCGAGCTTTGCCCCCGGCGGACCGATGCCGGGCCGGTCAGGCGAAATCGTCGGGCCTGTTTCCGATGCCGAGCAGCGCGCGGCCGTGGCCCTGCTTTATGTGGCGTTGATGATCGATCTGTCGCTCGACCTGATCCGTTCGCGAGATACGGTCATCGTTGATGGCGGACTGAATGCCGATGGCCTGCTTGCCGCCCTCCTGGCCGCGCTGCGGCCGGGGCAATCCTTCATGCAGGGCGCCACGCTTGAAGGCAGCGCCACGGGCGCCGCGGCGCTCGCATACGAAAGTCTCGGCCGCGAATTCGCCGGCGATACGCCGGAGCCGGTGCGCGCCGCGGACTTCAGGGGTCTGGACCGCTACCGCAACTACTGGCGCGGCCTCATTGCCGGGCGCCACATCGCCGGCGCGGCGGCAGGAGGTGCGCAATGAGCGCCGCCGCCCATGTCGCGCCGCAAAGGCCGGTGCTGGAGATGCGCCATATCTCCAAAACCTTCGGTCCTGTCCGGGCGCTGCGGGACGTATCGCTCACCGTCAATGCCGGCGAGTTGCATGCGCTCATGGGCGAGAACGGCGCCGGCAAGTCGACGCTGATGAAAGTGCTGTCTGGTGCCTATCGGCCGGATCCCGGCGGCGAGATCCTGATCGACGGAACGCCGGTCGCCACCGGCGATCCGATCAAGGCCCGGGCCCACGGCATCGCCGTGATCTACCAGGAGTTGTCGCTGGCGCCCAACCTGACGGTGGCGCAGAACATCTTCCTCGGCAACGAGCCGCGCAGGTTCGGCATGGTCGATCGCGACCAGTGCAACCGTCGCGCCAAAGAAATCATCGAGCGGCTCGGCGTCTCCTTTTCCGCGCGCGCCCTGGTCTCCAGCCTGTCCCTCGGCGAACGCCAACTGGTCGAGATCGCCCGCGCGCTGTCGACCAGCGCCAGCATCATCGTCATGGACGAGCCGACGACCTCACTGACCTCGCGTGAGACTGACCGCCTTTTCGAGGTGATCGCGACGCTGAAGGCGCAAGGCATCGCCATCATCTACATCAGCCATCGTATGGAGGAGGTCTACCAGCTCGCGGACCGCGTCAGCGTGCTGCGCGACAGCGGCTATGTCGGCACACTGGAACGCGCCGATCTCAACGCCTCGCGCCTCGTCTCGATGATGGTCGGCCGCGATCTCTCGGCCTTCTACAAGAAGGATCACCGGCCGCCGGACAGCCAGCGCCGGGTGGCGCTGTCGGTGCGCGGCATGTCGGACGGCGGATTGCTGAAGGACTGCTCGTTCGATCTTTACCAGGGCGAGGTGCTGGCGCTTGCGGGGCTGGTCGGTTCCGGCCGCACCGAGCTCGCGAGGCTGATCTTCGGGGCCGACCGCCGCAGTGCTGGCGAACTGAAACTCGAGGGCAAGCCGGTTCCCATTGCTTCGCCGCGCGAAGCGCTGGAGGCCGGCATCGCGTACCTCACCGAGGACCGCAAGGAACTCGGCCTGTTCCTCGACATGTCGATCTCGGACAACATCAATATGGGCGTGCTGACCAGGGATGCGCGGGCCGGCGGTTTTCGTGATTTCGCCAATGCCGAGCGGCGTGCCACCAAGGCCATTGCCGACCTGTCGATCCGCACCCGTTCGGCGCAGGCCAATGCCGGGTCGCTGTCGGGCGGCAACCAGCAGAAGGTGCTGCTTGCCCGCTTGCTGGAGACCGAACCCAAGGTCGTCATCCTCGACGAGCCGACGCGTGGCGTCGACGTAGGCGCCAAGTCGGAAATCTACCGGCTGATCGACAGCCTCGCCGGCAGAGGCATCGCCATCCTGATGATCTCCAGCGAACTGCCCGAAGTGATCGGGGTGGCCGACCGCGTGCTGGTCATGCGCGACGGCGCTATCGCCGGCGAGGTGACGGCGTCGAAAGGCAGGCCGCTGCGTCAGGAAGAGATCATGGAACTTGCGACGGGAGCGGCCCAGCGATGACCGACAGCTCAGCAGCGACCAAGGCGGCGGATCAGGCAGCGGTTAGGAGCAGGCGGCTGCGCACGGCCTTCGCCGCGCTGGGCATGCTGCCGGTTCTGCTCCTGCTCGCCGTCGGCTTCCAGTTCATCAATCCACGCTTCCTCACCGGCACGAACTTGCTCATCGTCACACAGCAGTCGTCGATCAACATCGTGCTCGCCGCCGGCATGACCTTCGTCATTCTCACCGGCGGGATCGACCTCTCGGTCGGCTCGATCCTCGCCGCCTCGGCGATGGTCGCGGTGCTGGTGTCGCTGGTGCCGGACTGGGGAATGCTCGGCATTCCGGCCGCCATACTGCTCGGCCTCGGCTTCGGCATCATCAACGGGCTGCTTATCGCTTATATCAGGCTGCCGCCCTTCATCGTCACGCTAGGCTCGCTCACCGCAGTGCGCGGCGTCGCCCGCCTGCTCGGCGAGGACACGACAGTGTTCAATCCCGATCTGCCCTTCGACTTTATCGGCAACGGCTCATTGTTCGGGATTCCCTGGCTGGTCATCATCGCGCTGACGGTGGTGGTGCTGTCCTGGCTGGTGCTCAAGCGCACCGTGCTCGGCACCTGGATCTACGCCGTGGGCGGCAATGCCGAGGCGGCGCGCCTCACCGGCATCAAGGTGCCGCTGGTGCTGCTCTTCGTCTACGGCGTGTCGGGCCTGCTCGCGGGCCTGGGCGGCGTGATGTCGGCGGCGCGGCTCTACGCCGCCAACGGCCTGCAACTCGGCCAGTCCTACGAGCTCGATGCAATCGCCGCCGTCATTCTCGGCGGCACCAGTTTCGTCGGCGGCGTCGGTTCGATCTGGGGCACTCTGATCGGCGGGCTGATCATCGCCGTGCTCTCCAACGGGCTCATTTTGGCCGGTGTCTCCGACATCTGGCAGTACATCATCAAAGGATTGGTCATCATCGTGGCGGTCGCCCTCGACCGTTACCGGCTGCAGGCCGGAGCAAGAACGTGATTGACCTTGGTCGCCGGCCTCGACGAGCCGGATTGTGTGTAACGCACCGTGAGAGGCGCGGGGCAATCGGAGGAAGCAAGTAAATGAAGACCATCGCCAAACTGCTCTGCGGCGCAGCCCTCGCGGCCCTCGTCATCGCGCCGGCATCGGCCAAGGACCTAAACAAGGTCGGCATCTCGGTCGGCCTGCTCGGCAACCCCTTCTTCGTCGCCACCATCAAAGGCATCGAGGACGCGGCCAAGAAGATCAATCCCAAGGTCGAGGTGACGTCGGTGTCGGCGGACTATGACCTCAACAAGCAGGTCTCGCAGATCGATTCCTTCATCGCCGCAGGCGTCGACGTCATCATGCTCAACGCCGTCGATGCCAAGGCGATCGCGCCCGCTGTCAAGAAGGCGCAGGCGGCCGGCATTGTGGTCGCCGCCTTTGACGTTTCGGCGCCGGGCGCCGACGTCACCGTGATGACCAACAACGTCAAGGCCGGGGAGGAGGCCTGCCAGTACCTCGTCGACCACACCGGCGGCAAAGGCAACTATGTCATTCTAAACGGCCCGGCCTCGTCCTCGATCCTGGAGCGCGTCAAGGGTTGCAAGAACGTGCTCTCGCAGCATCCGGACATCAAGATCCTGTCCGATGACCAGAACGCCGAGGGCTCGCGCGACGGCGGCCTGAAAGTGTTCCAGTCGCTGCTCACTCGCTTCGACAAGATCGACGCGGTGTTCGCCATCAACGACCCGACGGCGATCGGCGCGCAGCTCGCCGCCAAGCAGCTCAATCGCTCGGAATTCATCATCACCGCGGTTGACGGCGCCCCCGACATCGAGAAGGAGTTCGCCTCCGGCACCTCGATGATCAAGGCCTCGGCTTCGCAGGATCCCTATGTCATGGCCGGTCAGTCGCTGACGATGGCGGCAGAGGTCCTTGCCGGTAAAAAGCCGGCCGAGCCGACCGTGCTGCTTGATCCGAAACTGATCACCGCCGAGAACCTGAAGGACTACAAAGGCTGGACGGCGGCCCGCTAACGCTGCTCCCAAGGCTGGCGCGGCTGGGTCGACCCGGCCGCGCCCTATCCATCGGACGGAGATGATCATGTCGCGCATTGGAATCCACTCTTTCGTTTGGTCCGCGAGCTCGGCGCAGGGGGACCTCGAACGCACGCTGGCCAACACGAAAGAAGCCGGTTTCGACCTGATCGAGTTCTCCTATCTCGATCCGGCCGATGTCGACATCGGCAAGCTGGCCAAAAGCATCGCCGATCTCGGCCTGGGCGTCGCGATAAGCATCGGCCTGCCGGCCGACGGCGACATCTCCAGCTCCGACAAGGCGGTCGCCACGCGCGGTGTCGAGATTCTCAACCGCACCATCGCGCTGACGCGCGATCTCGGCGGCCAAAAAGTCGGCGGCATTCTCTCGACCAGCCACGGCCTGCAAACCAAGCCGCCGACGCGTGACCAGTGGAACCGCAGCGCCGCGACACTCGCCAGGGTCGCGGAAACCGCCAAGGCGGCCGGAGTCACGCTCAACCTCGAAATCGTCAACCGCTTCGAAAGCAACCTGCTCAACACCGCCGCGCAGGGGCTGGCCTTCATCGAGGACACCGGTTCCGACAACATCTTCCTGCATCTCGACACCTTCCACATGAACATCGAGGAGGCCGATGTCGGGCTGGCCATCCGCCATGCCGCGAAGAAGATCGGGTATGTCCATATCGGCGAGAGCCACCGCGGCTTTCTCGGCACCGGCAGCATCGATTTCGCCGCGATCTTCGACGCGCTGACGGCTATAGGCTACGACGACGATCTCAGCTTCGAATCCTTCTCGTCGGAGATCGTCGACGAGAATTTGTCGAGGAAAACGGCGATCTGGCGCAATCTGTGGGCCGACAACATAGAGCTTGCCCGCCACGCGCGCCGTTTCATCGCGGTCGGGATGGAGACGGCGCGGTTGAAGGCCGAGCTTGTTTCGGCGTCGCAGAGGCCGTGACGCGTCGCGCCGGTGGATGTGGGAGAGCTCGCGGACCTGCGAGGTCACCCAGGTACATCCCTCGCACTGTTCCGGCGCTGGGCGGCCCCTGTGCCACATGAAAAAGTGCGCGATCAGCATCCGGCGCCCCTCGGAGAGCTTTGGTGCAGTATGGCGTGCAAATCGGCGGGCTCGGAGAGGAATGACACCGGGTCTGATGTAGTTGAACATCAGATGTCATCGTCAGCTCGAGTGGTGGCTGAAGCGATCAACGCTGAAATCGTCGAGCGGCGTTTCGCAGCGGTCGGTCGTGATCAGTTCGGCCATGGCGTCGCCGACGCCCGGGCCGAGCTGGAAGCCGTGCCCACTAAAGCCGAAGGCATGGAACAGACCCGGCGTCGTTGCCGATTGTCCCATGACCGGCAGCATGTCGCGCATATAGCCCTCGCAACCGGACCAGGTGCGGATGACAGCCACCTCTGCGATTGCCGGCAGGAGCCGCGCGACGGCGCGCAATTGCACCGGAAGGCGCAGGGGGTCGGCGATCGCATGGCCCGGATCGAGGTCGACCGACACCCTTTCGGCCGCTCCGCCGAAGACGATATTGCCACGCTCGACCTGGCGCAGATAGGCGCCATGCTCCTTGTCGCGCGTCCAGATACCGACCACCGGCAGGATACGGTGCGGCAGCGGCTCGGTCACGCCCATCTGCGGGCCGCGAGCGTCGAGTGGGACCTCTTCGCCGAACTGCGCGGCGATGCCTGCGCCCCAAGCGCCCGCGGCGTTGAGCAGGCATTCGGCGGCAAATGAACCTTTGGAGGTGGCGACAAGAAAACCGGAGTTAGTCCGCTCGAGCTTTTCGACCAGGGCTCCCTCGATGATTTCCGCGCCCAGCTTACGGGCGGCTTCGGCGAAGGCCGGCGCGATCAGCCGCGGATTGCCGCTGCCGTCCTGCGGAGAGAACGAGGCAGCGATCGCGTCGGGACCGAGGCCGGGAAAACGCGCGCTGATCTCGCGCGAGCCAAGCTCTTCCAGCTCGAGCCCCCAAGGCCGCGCTGCCTCGGCATAGGCCCGCATGTCGGCGAGACCATCTTCATCGAAGATCAGCCGGATATGGCCGGTGGCGCGGAATTCCACGTCTTGGCCAAGCATCTTTTCGGCCTCACCCCATAGGCTGAGCGAGCGATGGGCCAGCGGAAGCTGGGTGAGATGGCGCCCCGTGCGCCGGATGTTGCCGAAAGAGGCGACCGTCGCCCCGGTGCCGACCTGGTTGCGCTCGATCAGCGTCACGCGCGCGCCGCGCCTGGCGAGGAAATAGGCCGAAGCCGTCCCCATCAGTCCGCCGCCCAGCACGATCACATCCATTGTCGTTCCTTAGTGCAGAGGGCTCATCCTTAGATGCGCCCATCTTGTTCGCGCCGCGGCATTGCGTCAAAGATGGGTTTGGACGGAAGTCATAAGCTCGACCTATGGAGTTCGGATTTGCGAGCCCGGCAGCTGGAAGTGTTCATCGCCGTCATGCGCGCAAGCACCGTGACCGCCGCGGCGCGGATGTTGAACATCTCCCAGCCCGCGCTCAGCCAGATACTGCTTCACACCGAGGACGAGCTTGGCTTCACCCTGTTCGAACGGGTCAAGGGCCGGCTGCGGCCGACGCCAGAGGCGCTCGAGATCTTTTCCGATGCCGAGCGGCTGTCGGCGGGGCTGGAAGGTTTGCGCCGCAAGACCACTGACCTGCGTCTCGGGCGGACAGGGCTGGTGCGGGTCGCGGCTTCGCCACCGCCGGCCATGGCGATATTGCCGCGCGCCTTCACCGCATTCCGGGCGCAGCACCCGAAGGTCTTGCTGCGTTCCCATAGCGCGCCGATCGCCGCGATCGTCGACATGCTGCGCGCCGGCGATGCCAGCCTTGGTGTGGCGTTGGACGATCGGCTGCCTCCCGATATCGAGGCGGAGGTGATCGGCAGCGTCGGTTTCGTCTGCCTGCTCCCTGCCGGACATTCACTGCAGAAGAAAGCCGAGCTGACGCTCGTCGACCTCGCCGGGGAGGAGCTGATATCATATCGCGGCAACACCCGTCCCGCTGACGAATTGGCCCACGCTGCCCGCGCGCAAGGCGTGGCGCTTTCACCGTCGCTGGAGATCGACGTCTCGATCTCCGCGGTCGGTTTCGTCCAGGCCGGTTTGGGCATCGGCCTGGTCGACGCGCTACTCCCCTGGCATCAGTTCGCCGGCCTTGCCGTCAGGCCATTGGCGGCCGGACCGGAATTTCCGATCGCGCTGCTCACGTCGCGCGCCCGAGCGCTTTCGCGGGCCGACGAGATGATGCGCGACGAAATCCGTACGGCCTGTTCCGCCGTTCTCGGTGAGCATCGCGCCAAGGCATAAGCAGGACTTATATCCTTCCCCCTCATCCATCTTGGACGCTGGCCGTCCGCTCGTGCGAGTTTGGTCGGCAGACAGGAAGGGACACATCATGGATGGTGCCATCGCGGCGGACGAGGTGCAGAACGAAGCCGACTGGAAGGTCGGCGTCGATATCGGCGGGACATTCATCGATTTCTGCGCGCTCGAAGCCCGTTCCGGCCGGGTCGCTTCGCTGAAAGTGCTGACGACGCCGGAAGATCCAGGCGCCGAGCTGATGACGGGACTCACCCTTCTGGCCGAGCGCGAGGGCTTTGACTCAGCTCGCGTAACGCGCTTCGTGCACGGCACGACTATAGGCATCAACACGATCATCCAGCGCAAGGGCGCGTCGCTCGCGCTGTTTACCAATGCCGGCTTCGAGGATGTGATCGAGCTCGCGCGGCTACGAATGCCGGACATGTATTCACTGTTCTGCTCGCGGCCGGAGCCGCTGATCTCGCGCGATATGGTCTTCGGCATTCCGGCCCGTATGCGTGCCGATGGCAGTGAATCGCGAGCGCCGGACATGTCGGCAGTGGAAAGGGCGGTCGCGGCGGCGAAAGCGAGCGGAGCGCAGGGAATTATCGTGTCGTTCCTCCACTCTTGGCGCAACCCCGCGCAGGAAGCCTCGGTCAAGGCCACGATCGCCCGTCTGGCACCTGACGTCTTCGTCTTCACCTCTGCCGAGGTGTGGCCTGTCATCCGCGAGTATGAACGCAGCTCGACCGCCATTCTCAATGGCTATGTCCATCCGCGCGTCTCGGGCTATCTGACGGCGCTGGAAAAGCGGCTGAGGAGCCGCGGTGTGCCGGCGCGCCCGATGCTGACGAAATCGAATGGCGGGCTGATGAACGCCGCCGAAGGCAAGCGCTCTTGCGTGAACATGCTTTTGTCGGGAACCGCTTCCGGCGTCATCGGCGCCTCGTGGCTGGCGCGTCAGGCCGGCGAAGACAAGATCCTTACCCTCGACATCGGCGGGACGTCGGCCGACTTCGCGCTGATCATTGGTGGCGAGGCGCAGTTCGGCACCGGCGAGCTGATCGGCGAATTCCCGCTCTACATCCCGTCTGTGTCGGTCAGCTCGATCGGCGTCGGCGGCGGCTCGATCGCCAGTGTCGATGCACAAGGCGTGCTGCGGGTCGGGCCGGAATCGGCTGGCTCGGCACCAGGACCGGCATGCTACGGCCGCGGCGGCGATCGGGCGACGGTGACTGACGCCATGGTGGTGTGCGGATGGCTCGGACACAGCGAGATGGCCTATGGCCAGCTCAGGATAGATACGGGGCTGGCGCAGCGCGCGGTCGGCGAGCTTGCCGCCCGGCTCGGCCGCACGATCGAGCAGACCGCGCAGGCAATCCTCGACATCGCGGTGTCGGAGATGTTCGTCGAAGTCGAGAAACTCGCCTCGCGCGCTGGTGTCGATCTGCGCGATTTTACGCTGATGCCATTCGGCGGCGGCGGCCCGATGCTCGGCGCCTTCCTTGCCCGCGAACTCGGCATGAAACGAGTGATGGCGCCGCGCCGCCCCGGCGTGGTCTCGGCACTCGGCGGGCTGGTGGCGGATCTGCGCGGCGATTTTATCCGCACGATCTTCAGCCCGCTGTCCGCAGCGTCGCTTCCCGATATCCGCGAGGCCTTCGAAGCGCTTGCGGGTGAGGGACGTCATTGGCTCGCAGCCCAGGGGCATGACGCGGCCGCGGAACTCAACCTCTTCTGCGACATGCGCTATGTCGGGCAGAGCTATGAGATCGAAGTCGTCCTTTCGCCGCAATGGCTGGCGGATGGCGATATGGCCGCCATCGCGCAGGCTTTTCACCTCACGCATCAGCAGCTTTACGATTTTCACGATCCTGACGGCGATATTGAGCTTGTGAACATCCGGCTGTCCGCCATAGGCGCAGGGCCGAAACTTTCCTTCCCGCAAACCGATGAGGTCAACGCCCCGGCCAATCCGGCACGCCAGCTCCCGGTCTATACGGGCCTCGGCGTCGAGACCGTCGACCTTCACGACCGGCAGACCCTCATGCCTGGCAGCACGTTCCATGGGCCTGCCGTGGTCGTCCAGGAAGACACCACGTTTGCGATCCCTGCGGGGGCGCAGGCCCGGGTCGACCGCCATCTCAACCTTCTGCTGACCTTCCCGGAGTGACCCATGTTTGACCGGACAAACCTGCAGGTTCTGGCGAACCATGCCCGCGCGGCGGCCGAGAATATGGCCCACACGCTGCACCGCACCGCGCACTCCGCCTTCGTCAAGGAGACGCAGGATTTTACCGTGATGCTGATGGATCATTCGGGAGCGACCTTCGCCGTGCCGATGGAACTAGGCGCCACCTGGTATCCGGGGCTTTCCTATCATCGGGCCATCGCGATGGTCGACGACTACCGGCCGGGCGATGTTGCTTTCACCAACGATCCCTATTCCGGCCACGTCGCCACTCATGCGCCCGACACGCATCTGTGGAAGCCGGTTTTCGTCGACGACGAGATCGTCGCCTGGACCGGCGGGCACATCCACAACACCGACATGGGCGGGGCGGTGCCGGCCTCGCTCAGCCGCGCGCTGACCGAAATCCATCAGGAAGGCATCCGCTTCCCTCCAATGAAGCTGGTGAGGGAGGGCGTCTTCGACGAGACCATCCTGCGGATCATGAGCACCAATGTGCGCAAGCCAGACCTCAACATCGGCGACATCAAGGCGCTGGTCGGCGCACTCAACACCGGCGAGCGCAAGATCCAGGCGATGGTGCGGAAGTTCGGCAAGGCCGGCTTCGTCGAAGGCGTTTCCGCGCTTCTCGACCATGCGGAGGCGCAGGGGCGCGACGTGCTGCGCGGCATGCCCGACGGCACATGGGAATTCGCCGACTACGCCGACGAGGATTCGGTCGAGGCCAATCCTTGCCGGCTGAAGCTGACGCTGACGATCAGGGGCGACGAGGCGGTGCTCGACTTCACCGGCTCCGATCCGCAGCTCGGCTCCTCGCTCAACGTGCCATCGGGCGGCGACCCGCGCCACACCATGCTGCTGGTAGGCGTCTACTATGTGCTCTACACGTTGAACCCGAAGATCCTGCTCAACACGGGCCTCACCCGGCCGTTTACCTGCATCACGCCCCTCGGTTCGGTGCTCAATCCGGTCCACCCGGCCGCCGTGGGCATGCGCTCGCTCACCTGCGCCCGGCTGAGGTCGGTCATCTTCGGCGCTTTTTCGCAGGCCGTGCCGGAGCGGCTGCCCGCTGCGCCGGCCGGCAACAACTGCATCGTCAACGTCATGACGACGGACGAGCGCACCAGCCGCACCGTCATCGCGGCGGTGAACCCGGTGGTGGGCGGCGGCGGGGCGATGCCGCATCGCGATGGGACAAATGGATCGGGGGCGGATGCCGCCTATCTCAAGAACACGCCGATCGAGATCACCGAGACCGAGACGCCGGTCGAATTCGTCAGATATGGCCTCGCCAAGGACAGCGGCGGCGCCGGGCGCTGGCGCGGCGGGCTGGCAACAGAGATGGCCTTCCGTGTCTTCGCCCCCGATTCCAGGATCACGGCGCGCAACCGCGACCGCAGCTTCTTCCGTCCCTGGGGCGTGCTGGGCGGCAAGGCAGCCGGCCTCTCGGACATGGTCGTCAATCCGGGGACCGAGCATGAGCGGCGGCTGGGCAACATCGACACGGCGGTATTGCAGCCAGGTGACGTGCTGGAAATCCGCTCCGCCGGGGGCGGTGGGCGTGGCGATCCCTATCAGCGCGAGCCCTGGCGGGTGGCGCTGGATGTCCGGCGCGGCTACATCTCGCAGGCTGCGGCCGAGCGTGACTATGGCGTCGTTGTTCGCGGTAGCGCGGTCGACGAGGAAGCGACGGGGCGGCTGCGCGCGCAGCCGGAGCCCGCCACCGGCCATTTCCATTTCGGCCCTGAGCGCGACGGCTACGAAGCGCGGTGGACGCCGGCCGCGTATGACCGGCTCCACGCCTTCCTGGACGCCTTGCCGATCCACTGGCGGTTCTTCGCCAAGACGGAGATCTTTCGCCACATGAAGGGACGCTCCGGGCCGGAAGGTGTGCAGGCGGCCTTCGACGCGATTTGCGAACGTTTTCCCGAACTGCCGCGTCCTCAAGCCATGCAACAGGCAGCAGAATGATCACGGCCGGCCGCATCGTCCGGCTGGCGGAGCGCGACCGGGCAGAGGTGCGTTTCTTTCTCGACGGACAAGTGTGTCGCACGCTGGCCGGTGACACTGTGCTGACCGCCATGCTGGCGTCAGGACACGCCTTGCGGAACTCAGAGTTCGGATCGGAGCCGCGCGCCGGGTTCTGTCTGATGGGAGCCTGCCAGGATTGCTGGGTTTGGCAAGAGGAGGGACCGCGCCTGCGCGCGTGCACAACTCTGATCGCCGAGGGTATGCGACTGCGCACGACGCCGTCGGAGAACTGGCCGTGAGCGATGTTGCCTCGACGCGCATCGTGATCGTGGGTGCCGGCCCTGCCGGTATTAGGGCTGCGGCGACGCTGGTCGATGCTGGCTTCCATCCGATTGTGATCGACGAGGGGCAGCGCGCAGGCGGCCAGATCTATCGCCGCCCGCCGGCCGGGTTTACCCGCACGCCGCAGCAGCTCTATGGATCGGAGGCGGCCAAGGCCCGCGCGCTGCATTCGCTCTTCGACCGACTGGCCGAAGAGCGGCGGCTCACCCATTGCGCCGGCACCTCGGTCATCGCCGCGCATGAGGGGCGGCTGCATGTGCTGGGGGAGGGCGTGCAGGTGATCGGCTACGACCGCCTGATCCTTGCCACCGGCGCGTCCGACCGCGTCGCCCCCGTTCCAGGCTGGCAGAACGCCGGCGTCTACAGCCTCGGCGCTGCGCAGATCGCGCTCAAGGCGCAGGGCGTGGCGCTCGGGCGACGGATCGTCCTTGTGGGATCCGGGCCTTTGCTGACCCTGGTTGGTGCCCAACTCGTCAAGGCTGGCGCGGATGTGGTGGCGGTACTGGATACCTCTCCCTGGCGTCAGCAGATGCGGGGGTTCTGGGGACTTTCCGCCCGCCCGATCGTCGCGCTGCGCGGACTGGCCCTGCGTACAAGGCTCGGCGGCCGCTATCATGCGGGGGTGAGGCTGGGACGGATCGAAGCCGACGGGCAAGGCGCCACGGCGCTGCGCTGGCGCGATGCCGGCGACCGCGAACGCGTGACCGCCTGCGACATGATCGGCATGGGCTGGCATCTGCGGGCGGAGACGCATCTAGCCGACATAGCCGGATGTGCCTTCACCTATGACGAACAATGGCGGCAATGGCTGCCGAAGATCGACGAGATGGGGCGGGCTGGCAACGGCGTTTATCTTGCAGGCGACGGGGTTCGCCTGCTCGGGGCTGATGGGGCCGAGATCGCGGGGCGCCTCGCGGCGGCAGCCTGCCTTGCCGATCTGGGACATCCGATGCCTTCCGTCGGCGCCGACCTGCTCAAGCTAAAGCGGCTCAAGCGCTTTGCGCGCGGTCTGGCCATCGCCTTTCCGTGGCCGGAGGCGAAGGCCCGGGCACTCCCCGACGATGCGATCGTCTGCCGCTGCGAGAATGTGACCGCGGGAAGCATACGTGAGAGCGTGGAGCATGGCGGCGGCGAGGCCAACCGAGTGAAATCGCTGTCACGCGTCGGCATGGGCCGCTGCCAGGGACGCTATTGCCTGCTGGCCGCCGTCGAAGTCATCACCGCGCGGGCCGGATGCGCGCCAAAGGATGTCGGCCGGTTTCGCGGACAGGCGCCTGTGCGGCCCGCGCCCGTCGGCGCTTTTCTCCAGGAGGGCTGATGGGTGCGCGAAAGTCGTGGCGAGCCTCAGAAATCGGCGACCTTACCCCAGGACGAAGCATCGAAGCGCCGCGGATCGTAGGATTTCGGGTCGACAATCGGCTCCGAGCCGGTGACGAGATCGGCCACCAGGTGTCCGGCGCCGGATCCTATGCCGAAGCCATGTCCCGAAAATCCGGCAGCCAGGAAGAAGCCCTGAACGGTATCGATCTCGCCGATGGCGGGCACGCCGTCCGGCGTGCTGTCGATATAGCCGGCCCAGGCTGCGCTGATCCTTGTCTGGCGCAGCGCCGGCAACAACTCCAGCGCGCGGGCATGGGTCAGGCGGATGGTCGCCTTGTCCGGGACCGGATCGAGTATGCGCATGCGCTCCATCGGCGTCGGTTGGTCGAGCCGCCAAAGCTTGAGCGTTTCGTGCCCACAACGCACACCCTGCAGGCCGCCCGGCGCAAGGCTGCGCCACCGCTTCAGGAACATCGGCACGAAGTGCGACGAGAAGCGCAGCTGCTGCGGCGTCACGTCGACGCGGCCGCGTCCGCTGATTGCGAGTGTGTAGCCGCCATTGCCACGACGCGTGACGGAAATCTTTGCCGTGTGCAGCGCGTCCGGCAGGCCCTCCGCCCCGGGCGAGACGGACAGGATCGAGGAGCGGATAGATGCCTGCGGAAAGCGGAAGCCGAATTGCCGGCAAAAGGAGGACGCCCAGGCGCCGCCAGCCAGGACCGCCACCTTGGTCCGGATCGTTCCGTTTTCCGTGACAACAGCGCTCAGGCGTCCACCCTCGGTCTCGATACCGCGCGCGGCGCAATTTTGCAGCACCGTGCCGCCCAGCTTCAGGATGGCGCGGGCGACCGCGGGCGCGGCGCGCGACGGATCGGCGGTGCCATCGGTCGGCGAAAAGACGCCGCCCTTCCACGTCCGGCCAGTGGCATGGCCTCGCGCGCTGGCCTCCGCGCTGTCGAGCATATGCGTGGTGACGCCGGCTGTCCGGGCGAAGTCGCGCCAGCGCGCCCAGCCTACCAGCTCCGCCTCGTCATTGCTGAGGTAGAGCAGGCCGCAGCGGCGAAAGCCGGTGTCCTCCCCGCTGTCCGCCACGAAACGCTCCCACAGATCGAGGCTGCGTGTCGCCATCGGCAGTTCACGGGCGTCGCGGTTCTGCTGGCGGCACCAGCCCCAGTTGCGGCAGGACTGCTCGGCGCCGATGCGCCCCTTTTCGACGAGCGCTACCTTCATGCCGCGCCGCGCCAGGTAATAGGCCGCAAAGACGCCGACGATGCCGCCGCCGATGACCACCGCGTCCGCGGATTGCGGCAGTTCGCTCGAAGTCTGAATTTGCTGCAGCGGCGCGCGCATGATCCTCTCCGCCTTGGGGCTTCAATCTACCGCGTTGCGCAGGCAGGCGCTGCTGCAGTTGAGAGCGAGGCAGAATTTTATTCCGGCAGTCCGGTTGAATTCGGAAGCCGATGCGCTTCAAAGCGGTGTCCGATCCGATGGACAGGCCGTTGGGCTGTGCTAGTGTCGCTAGGTATTGGCAGCACGGCATTTTGTGCTGTGGCATGCGTTCCGTGGAGACGGCCATGAAGCTGGATCGGATCGACATCAAAATCCTGCACGAACTGCAGAAGAACGGGCGCATCACCAATGTCGAACTGGCCGAGCTGGTGCATCTGTCGCCGAGCCCATGCCTGATGCGGGTGAAAAAGCTCCAGTCGGAAGGCTACATCGAGGGCTATTCCGCACAGGTCAATATCGGCAAGCTCGGCCAGACGCTGACGGTGTTCACCGAGATCACCCTGAAGAACCATCGCCAGGTCGACTTCGCCCGCTTTCTCGCCGTGGTGGAGAAGATCGACCAGGTCATAGAATGCCACCTTGTCTCAGGCGGCTACGACTATCTGATGAAATTCATGACCGCCGGCATCAGCGAGTATCAGACGATCATGGAAAGGCTGACCGACATGGACATCGGCATCGACAAGTATTTCAGTTTCGTGGTGCTGAAGTCGCCGATCGTCAAGGCGCACATGCCGCTGCCCAGCCTGTTTCCGATGTAGGCTCCGCGCTTCGTCGCTCTACGCGTTCGTTTCAAGCATTCCGGATGCAAAAAGCGTTGCAGGCTTCCAACATCAGGATGACGTTTGGTTGAATCGCCATCCTGATCTGATCTAACTTTTTATTGGAGCATGATCTTCTCCGAACCGGTTCCACCTTTCGGGATCATGCTCTAGAATTTGCTCTTAGCGGTGGCCGTATTGGCTGACCAGTTCGGGGTCGCGGACGAGCCCGTCGAGCCACGTCGGATCGAGCTTCGGCACGGAGGAGAACAGAAGCTTGGAATAGGGATGAGCGGGCGCTTTCAGCCCGTCGGGAGTGATCTGCTCCACCCGCTCGCCATTGTACATGACCACGATCTCGTCGCAGATCGCCTCGACGACCGAGAGGTCGTGGCTGATGAAGATATAGGAAAGCCCAAGCTCGCGCTGCAGCTCCTTGAGCAGCTCGATCACCGCGGCTGCCACCACCGTGTCGAGCGCCGAGGTGATTTCATCGCAGATGATGAGCTTGGGATCGGCTGCCAGCGCGCGTGCAAAGTTCACCCGCTGCTTCTGGCCGCCCGAGAGCTCCGACGGACGACGATAGCGCAGCGCTCTCGGCAGCCGCACCATGTCGAGCAGTTCATCGACGCGCTTCGAGCGCGCCTGCCTGTTCATCGCGTGGTAGAAGGCCAGCGGGCGGGAGATGATGTCTTCGATCGGCTTGGCCGGATTGAGCGCGGTATCGGCATACTGGAACACGATCTGCATCTCGCGCAGTTGGTCCTGGCTGCGTTTGCTTGCGGCGCGCTCCAGTTGCTTGCCGTCGAAGATGATATCGCCGGCCGCTGCCGGATGGATGCCGGCGATGACGCGCGCGAGCGTCGATTTTCCGCAACCGGATTCGCCGATGACGCCGAGGTTGCGGCCCTTCTCGACGACCAGGCTGACGGAATCAACCGCGCGGATGAGGGGCAGTCCGTCGTCGCGCAAAGCGCCATAGCCGGCCGTCACATTGTCGATGCGCAGCAACGGCTTCGCGCCGGCATCTGCGTCCGCATGCGGTTGCCGCGGCTTCGGCTCGAAGGCAGCCAGCAGTTCACGCGTGTAAGGATGCTGCGCGGCCGAAAGAATCTGAGGCGTGCTGCCGGTCTCCTGCACTTCGCCGCCCTTCAGCACCACGATGTGGTCGGCGATCTGGGCGACGACGGCGAGATCGTGGGAAACATACACGCCTGCTATCCCGCCAGCCCGCATCACCGACTTGAACGCCTTCAGCACGTCGATTTGCGTCGTCACATCGAGGGCCGTCGTCGGCTCGTCGAAGATGACCAGCTTGGGATCGCCGATAAGCGCCATGGCCGCCGATAGCCGCTGCAACTGGCCGCCGGAAACCTGGTGCGGATAGCGGGCGCCGATCCCTTCCGGATCCGGCAACGACAAGGCCCTGAACAGCTCGACAGCGCGCTTTCGCGCCTTCTCGAGAGGCATCAGCCTGTGGATGCGCGTAACCTCGATCACCTGCTCCATGATGGTCGCCGAGGGATTGAACGAGGCCGCGGCACTTTGTGGAACATAGGCAATGTCGGTGCCCCGCAGCTTGGCTCGCTCCTTTTCGGAAAGTGCGGCCATGTTCTTGCCGTTCACATTGATCTCGCCGCCGGTTATCCGGCAGCCGGGGCGTGTGTGCCCCATGAGCGAGAGCGCCACCGTCGTCTTGCCGGAGCCGCTCTCGCCGATCAGCGCGACGATCTCGCCGTCGGCGATGTCGAGGCTGACGCCCTTGATGATTTCGACGATCCGTCCGGAATCGGTCTTCGCCTCGATCCTCAGGTTCCTCACCTCGACGAGATTGGTCATGCGTCCCTGTCCCTGATCTTCTGCGGCAGGTTGTCGATCAGCAGGTTGACGCTGATGGTGAGGCTGGCGATCGCCAGCGAAGGTACGATGACTGCCGGCGCCGCGAACGGCAGGCCGCCGATATTCTCACGCACCAGCGCGCCCCAGTCGGCCAGAGGCGGTTGCAGCCCGAGCCCGAGAAAGGACAGGCCGGAAAGCAGGAGCACGATGAAGACGAAGCGCAGGCCGAAATCGGCGAGCACCGGGCGGATAATGTTGGGAAGGACCTCCGAGCCGATGAGGTAGGCGGTGCTTTCGCCGCGCACGCGGGCGACGGTCATGAAGTCCATGGTGTTGATGTTGACGGCAAGCGCGCGGGCAAAACGGTAGGCGCCAGGGATATAGATCACCGCGAGCGTCAGGATCAGCACCGGGATCGACGAGCCGACCGCGGCAACGACGACGAGCCCGAATAGCTTGCTGGGGATAGAGTTCATGGCGTCGAGGAAGCGGCTGAGGCAGGTGTCGAACCACCCGCCGGTGACGGCCGCGACCATGCCGAGCACGACACCTGAAAAGCAGGCGATGCAGACGGCGGCAAGCGATATGCCGACGGTGTAGCGCGCGCCCATCAGCACCCGCGAGAGCATGTCGCGGCCGAGATAGTCCGAGCCCAGCCACAGGCCTTGGCGCATCGGGCCGAAATAGTCGTCATCGACGATGTCGCCGATCGGATGCGGGATGATGTAGGGCGCGAAGATGGCGATCAGCGTCCACGCCAGGATAACCAGCGAAGCCACGACGCCGACAAGATTGTAGCTGTGGCCGAGCAGAGATCGTCGGGAGGCTGCAGCGCGTGCCATCGTCATCTCAGCCTCGGGTTGGACATGATGGCCACGATGTCCGCGGCCGTGATGAGCAGCAGATAGCCGAGGCAGAAGATCATCGCGCAGCTCTGGATCAGCGGCAGGTCGCGCGTCGCGACGGCATCGACCATCAGCTTGGCGATGCCGGGATAGTTGAAGATTGTCTCAACGATGATGACGCCGCCAACCAGATAGGACAGCGACAGCGCAACCGCGTTGACGATCGGGCCGAGCGCATTGGGAAGCGCGTGCCTCAGCACCATGCGGCCGCGCGAAGCGCCCTTGAGAAGCGCCATCTCGGCGTAGGGCGTGGAGAGCGTTTCGATCACCGCGGCCCGCGTCATGCGTACCATCTGGGCGGAGATGACGAAGGTGAGCGTGATCACCGGCATCGCATAGATGCGCACCAAGTCGGTCAGCGAATGCGCCTCGTTGACGGAAGACAACGCCGGCAGCCATTTGAGATAGACCGCGAAGAGCAGGACCGCCAGCGTCGCGACCATGAACTCCGGCACCGAGATCACGCCGATCGAAAGCACGGTAACGACGCGGTCATAGAGCGAGCCGCGCAGCATCGCGGCGGTGATGCCCAGCGTCAGCGCCAGCGGCACGGACAAGAGCGTTGTGATGGCGGCGAGCTTCATGGTGTTGACCAGACGGCCGCCGATCAGCGCTGCCACCGGCATGTTGTTGGCATAGGACGTGCCGAGGTCGCCATGCAGCAGGCCGAGAAGCCAGCGCAGGAAGCGCAGGATCGCCGGATCGTTGAGGTGCATGGCCTCGCGCAGGCCGGCGACCGCCTCCGGCGTCGCCGCCTGGCCCAGCAGGATCGACGCGGTGTCGCCAGGCAGCATGCTGGTGGCGAAAAACACGGCGAAGAGCACGATCAGAAGCGTGACGAGCGCGATCCCAAGCCGCTTCACCACGAGGTTCAAAACCCCAGACGTCATGGAGGCTCCTGCGGTTGCGTTCGGCCGAAATATTGCTCGACGCGGTGCCGGGGGGGCCGGCTGGCCGGCCCCCCGGCAGGCGCCTCTCAGGCTTGGAGCCAGAGATACTCGGCCATTGCGTAGCCCATCATGCCACCAAGCGGGTTCGCTTCCAAACCCTTCACCTTGCTGGAGAGGGCATCGACGTTCGAGATATAGGCCGGGATGATGGTTCCCGCCTCCTCGGACACCATGGTCTGCATCTGGTCGTAGATCTCCTTGCGCTTGGCCTGGTCGAGGGAGCCGCGCGCCTCGACAAGCATCTTGTCGAACTTCTCCGACTTGTACTGGCTTTCGTTCCAGGGCGCGTTCGATGCGTATAGCAGCGAAAACAGGATGTCCGGGGTCGGGCGCGGATTGATGTTGCCGAAATGGACCGGCGCCTTGAGCCAGTAATTGTCCCAGTACCCGTCGGAGGGGACGCGCTGGACATCGAGCTTCATGCCGATATCCGCTCCGGCCGCCTGGATGATCACGGCCATGTCGATCGAGGAGGTGGCAGCGTCGGAGGCAATCACCGGGATGGACTGGCCGAGCACGCCTGCCTTCTGGAAGTGGAACTTCGCCTTGTCCGGATCGAAAGCCTTCGGCTTGAGGTCGGCGTTGTGGAAGATGTTCGCCGGCGAGACCGGCTGGTCGTTGCCGATCTCTCCAAGGCCGCGCAATGCCGATTTGACGATCTGCTCGCGGTTGACGAGATATTTCATGCCGGCCACGAAGTCGGCCTTGCTGCCGGGGTCCATATCGAGCCGAATGTTGAGGTCGGTGTAGTTGCCCGAGGTCGTCTTCGACAATTCGAAACCCTGCTGGCCGCTGATGAGCTTCATCGCGCGCGGATTGATCGAGGCGGCGAAGCCGATATCGCCCGACAGGAGCGCGTTGACGCGCGCGCTGTCGTCGCTGATGGCGATGAACTCGAAGGAATCGAGATAAGGCTTGCCCGACTTCCAGTAGTTCTTGTTCTTGGTGACCACCGAGCGCACGCCCGGCTCGAAGGTCTCCAGCACGAAAGCGCCCGTGCCGTTGCCTTTGGAAAAGTCGGTGGTGCCGTCCCTTACGATCATGAAGTGATGGAGCGCCAGGATGGTCGGGAGGTCGGCGTTCGGGTCGGCGAGCGTGATTTCGACGGTCGACTTGTCGACAGATTTGAAGCCCGTCATCTGCGCGGCGATCTTGGCGACCTTGGAGCCGACTGCCTTGTCGAGGTGACGCTTCAGCGAGAAGACGACGTCGTCGGCGGTGAGGTCCTTGCCGTCATGGAACGTGACGCCCTTGCGCAGCTTCACCGTCCAGGTCTTGGCGTCCTTGCTGTCGATGCTTTCGGCCAGCTCCATCTGCGTCTTGCCATCCTTGTCGAGGAAGGTCAGGCGGTTATAGTGCGAGCAGCAGCGGACATAGTCGGTGGAGAGCGACGCCTTGGCCGGATCGAGCGTATCGGCCGTCGAGGACGACCAGCCGGCAGCCTTGAGGTGGCCGCCTGAGACTGGCGTGGCGGCGACGGCATTGGTGGCTCGGCCGAGCACAGCGCTTCCCGCGGCAAAGGCGGCGCCGCCTGCCAGTAGCATTTTGAGGAGTTCGCGGCGGCTCGCGCCTCGCCGGATGGCGTTTTCGACCATCGCATCGTCTGCTCCGGTCCAGTTGGTGATCTTGTCGCTCATGTCATTCCCCTTTCTGTTGTTTGGCCGGGATGCGCGTCTTGATGCGGCTTTCCGGGTCTTGAGCTCAGGTTCGTTCCTTCAGGCTTTCCCGCACGGCCGCCGCAAAGTCGGCCATTGAGGTGAAGTGGTAGTCGGGCACGGTGAAGTGCTTGGGCTTTATCGTGCCGCCATAGCCCTTCTGGGCGTGGCGGCGCTCGATCCAGCAGTTGGTCATGCCGAGCGCCCGGGATATGCCGATGTCGTGATACTGGCTTTGCGCGACATGCAGGATGTCGCCCTTGCTGTCGCCGCGGGACGCCACGAAATCGAAGACCTTGTGGAAGAAGGCCGGATCGGGTTTCTCGGTGCCTGTATCATCGGCGGTGAAAGTGACGAAGAAAGGCGATCCGAGCTGCCTCTCGAAATGGTCGAGAGCCCAGCGCCGGGCATTGGTCATGGCAATCAGCTTGTGGGACTTCGCAAGGTCGGCCAGTGCCGCCCTGCTGTCGGAAAAGCCTTGCCAGCCGCTCGCCGAATCCCGGAGGCGGGCGCCGTATTTCTCCTCGGCCGGCAGGCCGAGCCGCGGTGCGATGACCATGTAGACACGCGCGAGATCGTCGGGGAAAAGGTTCGCATCGGGCATGTAGCGGGCCTGCCGGTAAAGGGCGAGCGCTTCTTCGCCGTCGATGGAAACACCGGCCTCCGCGGCGATCTCGGCCAGGCAGGCCGTGATGCCGCCTTCGAAGTCGATCAGCGTGCCGACCACGTCGAAGGTCATGTATTTGAATTCGTTAAGGCCCCTGGCCAAGACTGGCTCTCCTCTGCGCGCGGCCGAATTACTCATGCTGAACAGAACAAAATTCCGTCCTGTCCGGGGCGTCGGCTTTTTTCAGAAGCCCGGAAATTCGGGCTTTCTGGCCTTGTCTTAAAAAGCAGTCTGGCACTTCCCCCGCGCTGGATTCGCCGAAAAGGCGCGAGGTAGCGGCACAAAATTGCGAAATCGTCCACCCCAGCGATATTTCGAGATGCGAAAAATGCGTCCCCCTCATGCAAGGGCTCGGCGGACATCGGCATCATCCAGCGTCTGGTCCAGCGTTCGGCGCGTGCGCTCGACAATGGCATCAATGTCGCTGTCGGTGCAGCAGAGCGGAGGGGCATAGCCGAGAACACCGTGCGCGAAGGCGCGGATGATTAGGCCATTGTCCCAAGCCCTGTCGAAGACGCGCCGCGCCGGCATCGCCGAGGCTGGAAGCGGCGTTTTCTTCTTTTTGTCTACCACCAGCTCGATCGCGGCAAGCATGCCGCGACCCCGCACGTCGCCGACCAATGGATGGTCGCTCAAGGCAGACAAGCCCGCCATCAAGCGGGCGCCGGCCCTGGCGCCGTTCTCCAGAAGGCCTTCCTCATAGAGCTTCAACACCTCGAGCGCGACGGCGGCGCTGACCGGATGGGCGGAATAGGTGTAGCCGTGGCCGACCGCAGACGCACCCGCACCATCGGCGATGACGTTGTAGACATGATCAGCCATGAACACCGCGCCCATTGGGACATAGCCCGAAGTCAAGCCCTTCGCGGTCGTCATGAAATCGGGAACGATATCCTCCGCCGTGCAGGCAAACAGGGGGCCGGTGCGGCCGAAACCAGTGATCACCTCGTCGGCGATGAACAGGATGCCGTGCTCACCGCAGAGCTCGCGCATGGCCTTGATCCAGCCCTTTGGCGGAACGATAACGCCTCCCGAGCCCTGGATCGGCTCGGCATAGAAGGCGGCAACTCGCTCCGGCCCGATCTCTTCGATCTTGGCCTTCAGCGCCGCAAGCGATGCGGCGATGATCGCGCTACCATCCTCGCCTACCGGGTTGCGATAGGGATAGGGTGAGGGGATCTTGTGCTGCCATTCGAAAGGAATGCCGAAGCCGGCATGGAAGGCGGGCAGGGCGGTCAGGCCTGCGCCGACCACCGACGATCCGTGATAACCCTGCTCAATGGAAATGAACTGGTCGCGTTGAGGCTGGCCTCTGGCATTCCAGTAATAGCGGACGAACCGGATCGTGCTGTCGACCGCGTCCGATCCCCCGAGCGTGAAATAGACGTGGTTGAGATCGCCGGGCGCGCGCTCGGCCAACTCCGAGGCGAGCCGGATGGCGGGCTCCGAGCCGAGATCGAAATAGGCGGTGGCATAGGGCAATTCACGCATCTGCCGGGCCGCCGCCTCGACGATGCTGTCATGACCATAGCCGGCATTCACGCACCACAGCCCGGCGAAGCCATCGACGAGTTGCTTGCCGGACGCATCGGTCACGGTAGCGCCCTTCGCCGATTTCAGCACCCGCACGCCGAGCGCCTCGTGGCCGCGATAGGAGGAGACCGGGTGGATAAGATGGGCTCGGTCGAGTTCGATCAGGGAATTGGCGAGCATTGTTGTCCTCCGGACTATCCGAGCGCCTGGTTGGCGAGGGCGTAAACTTTCGGCCTGACCGTTGCCGCGTCCGTCCTGGCAGGACGGTCCATGGCGACGCCGCCGCCGACATGGGCAAGGCCGATTTCTCCGAGCCAGCTGGCGATGCCGGTCCTGCTTTCGGTATCCACGCGCAGGAAGGCGCCAGGGCGCGACGCGGCGAAGAAGCTGATCAGGGCCTTGGCGTCGGCCGCATTTCCTGCGATGACGGGGCCAATCACCTCGCCGCGTCCGAACGGGCGGATTGCGGCATAGGCCGCGATGACGCCTCTGCGGCGGATGACTGCGAATTCACCCCGCTCGGCCAGCGCATCGATCAGGGTTTCGCGGTCGGCGCCGTAGGCATCCAGGTCCAAGGCCTTGATTTCCGGCAGGTCGTGGGTGCCCGCGGCTTCCACACTGTCAGGAGCCTCAAGCGCTGCCATCTGGCCTTGATGCTGAAGAATCGTGGCCGAGGGCACAAAGCCCAGCTTCTCATAAAGGGGCATGCCGTCGGTTGTCGCGACAAGTCGCAGTGGACGATCGCCGGCAAGGGCAAAGGCCTGTTCCATGAGCCGGCGCCCGAGCCCTTTGCCCCGCGCGTTCCTGTCGACGATCACCATGTTGATCATGGCGCAATCGGCGCCGTAGGGCGTTACCAGGATTGTCCCGGCGACCCGGCCCTGGTCGTCGATCGCGACCGCGCCGCTGGAGAGCTGCAGCGCCATCTGCCAGTCCTGCGGGCGATGCGGCCAGTTCTCCTGGCGAGAAAGCGTGACTGCGCCCTCGATATGATCCGGCCCAAAGTCCTGGAGTTCGATCTCGCCTTGTTGCATGAGGCACCTTTCCGTCTGGCTCCAAGTCTCGGTCATCGGTGCGCTGCAGATCGTCTGAAGGTTTCGACTTCGGCAGTATCATTCGCCTTTGCGCAGGGGGTGCGCCGCATCTTGTGCTGGCGCGGGCCGCAGCGGATGCGTCGCGGGCAGCCGACCAACCCCTCTGGGTCGGCTGCAGGGTGCTACAGCGTGCCAAACAGGCCAGCGGATACGGAACTTTCTGCTTTCGGAAGGCGCATTTCGGTCAGCTGGCTCGCTCCCGGCCAGCCTATGATGAAAAACATCCGAACGCGGACGTGCTTCCACTGGAGATCGACGGACATGGCTTCCTTCAGGCCCAAATACATCACCTTCGACTGCTACGGCACGTTGACCTTTTTTCAGATGGCGGAGGCAGCGCGCGATCTATATGGCAGCCGGCTCGACGAGTCGCGCATGCAGGAATTCATCAAGAACTTCGCGGCGTACCGGCTTGATGAGATCCTGGGCGACTGGAAACCCTATGCCGACGTCATCCACAACGCGCTCGAGCGCGCCTGCAAGCGCAACGGCGTCGCCTTCAGCTCCGACGACGCCAGGATGGTGTATGAACGTGTCCCGACCTGGGGACCCCACGCGGACGTGCCAGCCGGCCTGGCGAAGGTCGCCAAGGAAATTCCGCTGGTCATCCTCTCCAACGCGATGAACGCGCAAATCATGTCCAATGTCGAGAAGCTCGGCGCACCGTTCCATGCCGTCTACACGGCCGAGCAGGCGCAGGCCTATAAGCCGCGCTTCAGAGCCTTTGAATATATGCTCGACATGCTGGGTTGCGGTCCGGAAGACATCCTTCACTGCTCGTCTTCGTTCCGTTACGACCTGATGTCGGCGCACGATCTCGGTATCAAGAACAAGGTCTGGGTCAACCGCGGCCACGAGCCAGCCAACCCCTATTATGGCTACACCGAGATCGCCAATATTTCCGGTTTGCCGGGCGTGGTCGGGCTCTGAGACAGGCGGGTTGCCGATGAAGCTGGTCTCCTACTGGCACGACACCGCCCCGGTCTTTTCCGGCGGGGCGCAAGGCCCGGTCGAGGGGCACTACGATGCCGCCATCATCGGCGGCGGCTTCACCGGTCTCGCCGCCGCGCGCCAGCTGGCGAAGGCCGGGGCGAAGGTGATTGTGCTGGAGGCGGAGCGGGTGGGCTGGGGTGCGTCCGGGCGCAATGGCGGTCACCTGAACAACGGTCTCGCCCACAGCTACCTTTCGGCCAAGGCGGAGCTTGGCAAGGAACGCGCGATCGCCCTCTACCGGGCGCTGGACGATTCCGTCGACACCATCGAGGCGCTGGTCGCCGAGGAAGGTATCGATTGCAACTTCCGCCGCGCCGGCAAGCTCAAGCTCGCCTCCAAGCCGCAGCATTTCGAAGCGATCGCCCGCAACTTCGAAGCCGTCCATGCCGACGTGGATCCGGATACGGCGCTGCTTTCAGCAGTCGATCTCAAATCCGAGATCGGCTCACCCTTCCATGGCGCAATGCTGTCGAAGAAAAGCGCCATGATGCATATGGGCCGCTATGTGGCCGGGCTGGCGACAGCCGCGGTTCGCCATGGCGCCGTTATCCACGAGAATGCAGCCGTGACGGATCACAGGCAGTCCGGCACGCGGCATCAGCTGACCACCTCCCGCGGACGCATCAGCGCCGACAATGTGCTGCTGGCGACGGGCGCCTACACGACACCGAATTTCGGCTATTTCCGCCGCAGGCTTATCTCGGTCGGCAGCTTCATAATCGCCACGCGGCCGCTGAGCGACGCCGAGATCGCCGCGACCATGCCGGGCAACCGAACATGCGTGACCTCGATGAACATCGGCAACTATTTCCGGCTTTCGCCGGACAAGCGCCTGATCTTTGGCGGCCGCGCCCGCTTCTCGGCGACATCGGACCAACGCTCCGACGCCAAGAGCGGACAGATATTACGGGCAAGCCTCGCGGCGATCTTCCCGCAGCTCGCGAAGGTCGAGATCGATTATTGCTGGGGCGGGCTGGTCGACATGACCAAGGATCGGTTCCCGCGCGCCGGCTACCATGACGGGGTCTGGTACGCGATGGGCTATTCCGGCCACGGCGCGCAGCTCTCCACCCATCTCGGCATGATCATGGCCGATGCCATGCTTGGTCGCGCGGACCGCAATCCGATCAAGGGGCTCGAGTGGCCTGCCATTCCCGGCTATTCCGGCAAGCCCTGGTTCCTGCCGATGGTCGGCCTCTACTACAAGGCGCTCGACCGGATCCAGTGATCGGGGCTGGGGTTTAGCCCAGCCCGCCCATGTGGAAGCTCTTCATCTCCAGATATTCCTCGATGCCGGCCTGCGCGCCCTCGCGCCCGAGACCTGACTGCTTGACGCCGCCGAAGGGGGCTATCTCCATCGAGACCGAGCCCGTGTTGAGACCCACCATGCCGAACTCCAGCGCCTCGCAGACGCGCCAGGCGCGCTTCAGGTTCTCGGTGTAGAAGTAGGAGGCAAGCCCATAGGCGTGCCGTTGGCAAGCGCGATCGCCTCCTCTTCCGTCTCGAAACGGAAAAGCGGCGCGACCGGGCCGAAAGTCTCCTCGCCGGCGAGCTGCATCTCAGCCGTGGCGCCGGCCAGCACCAGCGGCGCGACATACTGAGGACCCTCCGGCAGCGCCGGCTTCCCGGCGACGATCGTCGCGCCTTTGGCGAGCGCGTCCTCGACGTGCCGATTGATCTTCTCGACCGCCGCCATGTTGATCATCGGTCCGATCGCGATGCCGGGCTGCGTGCCCGGTCCCACCGTCAACGCATTGACGCGGGCGCTGAGCTTGGCGGCGAAGTCTTCATAGACTGCGGCCTGAACGAGGATGCGGTTGGCGCACACACAGGTCTGGCCGCCATTGCGGAATTTCGAGGCGAGCGCGCCCTCGACGGCGAGGTCGAGGTCGGCGTCGTCGAAGACGATGAAGGGCGCGTTGCCGCCGAGCTCAAGGCTGAGCCTTTTCACGCTGTCGGCCGCTCCGCGCATCAGCAGTGAGCCGACCCTGGTCGAACCGGTGAAGGAAATCTTGCGCACGGTCTCGTTCGCCATGATCTCGTTGCCGATCTCGGCCGGCATGCCGGTGACGATGTTGATGACGCCGGCCGGAATGCCCGCCCGTTCGGCGAGCACGCCGAGCGCCAACGCCGAATAGGGCGTGAACTCGGACGGCTTGATGACCACGGTGCAGCCGGCGGCCAGCGCCGGGGCGACTTTGCGGGTGATCATCGCGTTGGGAAAATTCCACGGCGTGATGATGCCGCACACGCCGACGGGTTCCTTCAGGACGATGATGCGGCGGTCTGATGAGGGCGCGGGAATGGTGTGGCCGTTGATGCGGCGCGCCTCCTCGGCGAACCATTTGACGAAGGAGGCGCCGTAGCGGATCTCGCCTTTGGCCTCGTCCAGCGGCTTGCCCTGTTCGGTCGTCAGGATCAGCGCAAGATCGTCCAGATGCGTGAGCATCAGGCCATGCCAGGCCTCCAGCAGGGCGGCGCGTTCCGCGTGCGTCTTCTTTTTCCAATCCCGATAGGCGGAAGCCGCGGCCTGTATGGCCGCGCGGGTCTCTGGACCAGCCATGTTTGGCACTGTGCCGACCGACAGCTGTGTTGCCGGATCGATCACATCGACCGTTCTGCCGGAACCTGCCGCGACCCATCTCCCGCCGATCAGGCCGGCCTCGCGGAAGAGACTTTTGTCTTTCAGGCTTTTCATCGAAAAACGACCTCGCAAATCAGGTGAGCGCCGCGACGACGGCGGATGTGATGGCGTCCGTGCGATCCCTGCCGGCAGTGGTTCCCACGCCTCGCGCGGTTGTCGCTTCGATTGCGTCCATGACGCGGCCGGCTGCGTCCTTTTCGCCCAGATGTTCGAGCATCATCGCACCCGACCAGATGGTGGCGATCGGATTGGCGATGCCGAGATGGGCGATGTCGGGTGCCGAACCGTGCACTGGCTCGAACATTGACGGCGCCGAGCGGTCGGGGTTGATGTTGGCGGAAGCTGCGTAGCCGAGCCCGCCCTGGATCGCCGCGCCGATATCCGTCAGGATGTCGCCGAAGAGATTGGAAGCGACGACCACGTCGAGACTTTCCGGCGCCATGATCATGCGCGCGGCGAGCGCGTCGACATGATAGCTGGTGACGGCGACATCAGGATATTCCGCCGCCAGCTTGCGGGTGATCTCGTCCCAGAACACCATCGAGTATTTCTGCGCATTGGACTTGGTGACGGAGGCGAGTTTGCCGTGCCGCGACCGCGCCTGCTCGAAGCCGAGGCGCAGGATGCGCTCGACGCCGGCCCGGGTGAAGATCGAGGTCTCTACCGCGACTTCGTCCAGCGTGCCTTGATGCACGCGCCCCCCGGCGCCGGAATACTCGCCTTCGGTGTTTTCGCGGATGCAGAGGATGTCGAAGCTCTCGGCCCGCAGCGGTCCCGTGACGCCCGGCAGCAGGCGGTGCGGCCGGATATTGGCGTATTGCACGAACGCCTTGCGGATCGGCAGCAGCAGGCCGTGCAGCGAGACGGAATCCGGCACCTCCGCCGGCCAGCCGACCGCGCCGAGCAGAATGGCGTCGAAGCCGCGCAAGGTCTCGATGCCGTCCTCCGGCATCATGCGGCCGGTCTCCTTGAAGAAGCGGCAGGACCAGGGGAGCTCGGTGCCGGTTAGGGCAAAGCCGGAGTGTTTGGCCGCCGTTTCCAGCACCGTCCAGGCGGCGGCAGTCACGTCACGGCCGATGCCGTCACCGGGGATCAGGGCGATCGAGTAGGATTTCATCGGCATCCCTTCAAAGGCTGACCAGGACGCTCTTGGTCCTGCGGTTGGCGAGATAGGCCTCGCGGCCAAGATCCTTACCGATGCCGGAGCGCTTGTAGCCGCCGGTCGGCAGGATATGGTCGCGCGAGCGGCTGTAGCGGTTGACCCAGACGGTGCCCGCTTCGAGCTTGCGCGCGAGACGGATCGTGCGGGACAGATCGGCGGTGAACAGGCCGGAAGCCAGTCCGTAGGTCGGATGGCTGGACAGCGCCAGCGCCTCGTCCTCGGTGTCGAAGGTCTGGACGGTCAGGACCGGGCCGAAGATCTCCTCGACGATCGCCGGATTGTCCTGACTGACATTGGCAAGCAGCGTCGGTTCGTAAAAATAGCCGGGAGCTTCCATGGCCCCGCCACCGATCAGGCATTCGCCGCCGGCGGCGACAGCGGCCCGCACGATGCCATCAACACGCGCCCGCTGCCGTTTCGAGATGATCGGCGAATACTGCGTCGCCTCGTCCCAGGTTGCGCCGGGCCGCACTGGCTTCATCCGCTCCAGGACCGAGGCCGTCAGCCTGTCGGCCACGCTCTTCTCGACGATCAGACGCGTGCCGGCCACGCAGGCCTGGCCGGCATTGAAAGTGACGCTGCCGGCGATTGCTGTCGCCGCTTTGTCGAGATCGGCATCGGCAAAGACGAGCTGCGGGCTCTTGCCGCCGAGCTCCAGCGTCATCGGCTTGACGCCGGTGCGGGCGACGTTCTCCATGATGGCTGAGCCGGCGCGGGTCGAACCGGTGAAGCTGACTTTGGCGATCTCGGGATGACCGGTGAGCGCCGTGCCGGTCGTCGGGCCGTCGCCGAGCACCACGTTGATCAGCCCCGTCGGCAGGCCGGCCCTGACCGCAAGCTCTGCCATGTAGATAGCCGAGAAGGGCGTCATTTCCGACGGCTTCAGCACGACTGCATTGCCCGCAGCCAGCGCCGGGCCGAGTTTCCATCCAGCCATCGAGATCGGAAAATTCCAGGGAGTGATCGCGGCGACCACGCCATAGGGTTCGCTCATGATCATGCCGAGGCTTGCGTCGTCGGTCGGAACCAGCTCGCTGCCTTCCTTGTCGGCGAACTCGGCAAAGAAGCGGATCTGCTCGGCGGTCACGGCGATGTCGCCGGCGACGAGCTGGCCCACGGGGCGGGTCGAGGACAGTGCCTCGATCCTGGCGAGCGTTTCGGCTTCCGCTTCCATCAGATCGGCCCAGGCGTGGAGCGCCCTGGTGCGCTCGCGCGGCCGCACGCCGCCCCAGTTGCTGGCTTTCAGCGCCGCTTTGGCGCTTTCCACCGCCCGGTCGACCAAATCCACATCGGCCACGGGGCAGGCGGCATAGGATTTGCCATCGGACGGACGGCGCATCTCCATCACGCCCTCGGCCGAAACCAGCTCCCCATCAATGAAGTGGCCGACGGGAAGGGCGATTGTATCGGGATTGAAGCTCAGGCTCATGGGCAAACCACTTGGCAGCATCGGCCTGAGCCTAGCCCGTGCCGGCGCGCAGCATGCGCTGTTCGGTGATCCGCCGCCGACGAATGTTGCGTGCTGAGGACAAGAGACGGCAAAATCTTCCGCGGAGGTCGTGGCCTGCGCGGACGCTCCCTAGCCCACCGTGACGTAGATCTTGCGCACCGTCTCGATGGTCTTCCAAACACCGGTGAAGCCCGGCTTCATGACGAAGCTGTCGCCGGCCCGGTAGGTCACCGTTTCGCCGGCGTCGGGCGTGATTTCGACCATGCCGGACAGGATGTGGCATAACTCGAAGGTGTCGCCCTTGATCGAGCGCGTCTCGCCCGGTGTCGCCTCCCAGACTCCGGTGTGGACGAGGTCGTCCTTAGCGACATCCTGCGCCCAGGTCTTGAAGGCTGGGTCGCCGGCAATCAGCCGCTCGGGCAGCGCCTTGGATTCGCGCGGCGGGAAAACCGGGTTGGTATCGACGGTCTTGAGCAGAGACAAGGTATGGTCCTTCCAGTTAAAGTCTTAGTAGCCGCGCGAGCGGTCGACGAGCCCGATGGGATCGAGACCGGCGCGGTGGCGCCTGATGTTGTCGATGACGGCGCGCGCGGCGGTCGCGGGCTGGGTGACGCTGGCGACATGCGGGGTCAGGATTATCTTCGGATGCGACCAGAACGGATGGCCAGCGGACAGCGGCTCGGGATCGGTCACGTCGATCATCGCCGACGACAGATGGCCGCTATCGAGCGCCGCGACAAGCGCTTCGTGGTCGAGTTGCGGCCCGCGCCCAGTGTGGACGAGAGCCGCGCCCTCGGGCAATTTCGCGAACAGACCGGCATTGAGGAACCCACGCGTTTCCTTGGTGAGCGGCAGCAGGCAGACCAGTATGTCGCTGGTTGCCAGCATTTGCTCCAGCCCGAGCTCGCCATGATGACAGGCCACGCCCTCGATCTGCCGCGGCCAGCGGCTCCAGCCGGCGAGCGGGAAGCCGAAGGGTTTCAGCCGGTCGAGGACGGCCTGGCCGAGTTGGCCCAGGCCGAGCACGCCGATCCGGCGCAAGGTTGCCTGGGGTTGGGGGATGTCGCGCCACTGTCCGGCGCGCTGCTGTGACAGATAGGTCGGCAGGTTGCGGTGCAGCGCGAGCACGGCGAGCGCCACATACTCCTGCATCATGCGCACGATGCCGTCCTCGATCATGCGCACGATCTTCACTCTCGCAGGCACTGCATCGAAGCGGAACTGGTCGACGCCGGCGCCGATGGAAAACAGGATTTCCAGGTTCCTGTAGCGGGTGAGGTTTTCCGGCACCGTCCAGGTGATCAGATAGCGCACCGCGTCGGGATCGACTGTCGCGGCATCCATCGCGAAGGGAAGGTCCGGCAGTTCCTTGGCGAACGCCTCAGCGAAGACCGCGCCGCGCCTTGCGTCGGAATTGAACAGGAAGGTCATCGCGGTTGCCTCTTCAAGCCGCGCAACGCGCGCCAAGCGCCTCGATCATCTGCCGGCAGGCGGTGAGTTCGCTGGCGAAGATGTATTCATCCGGCTTGTGGGCGCGGCCGATATCGCCGGGCCCGCAGATGATCGCATCGAACCCCGCCGCCTGGTAAAGCCCGGCCTCCGTGCCGTAGCTGACAGCAGCGAGCGGCGTCTGGCCGGTCAGCTTTTGCAACAGCGCCGCCAGCGGCGCGTCCTGCGGCAGCGACAGTGCCGGATAGGCGCTGAGCGGTGTCCACTCCACGCGAAAACCATCAGTCTCACAGGCCTCCGTCCGCGCCTTCACCGGCGCAAGCAGGCTGGTCGGATCAATGCCTGGTACGGCGCGCGCCTCCAGATCCAGCGTGCAGGTATCGGGGATGATGTTGACCGACTGGCCGCCGGCGATCACGCCGGCCTGCAGCGAGGAATAGGGCGGCTCAAAGGCCGCATCGAACGGGCCGTGCGTCAGCCCTCCGGCTTCGCCCACGACCGTGCCCAGGACATCGGCCATGGCATGGATGGCATTGAGGCCTAGATCGGGGCGAGAGGAATGGCCTGAGCGCCCCCTTATGGTCACGCGGGCGGCCGCCTTGCCCTTGTGGCCGCGCACGGCGCGCATGCCGCTCGGCTCGCCGACGATGACGCCGAGCGGCTTGGCGCAAAACTCGGAAAGGCGGGCGATCAGGTGCGGCACGCCGCGGCACCCGATCTCCTCATCATAGGAGAAGGCGAGATGGATCGGCCGGGCGAGGCGCAGTCCCGCGAGCATGGGCGCGGCCGCAAGCGCGGCGGCCAAGAATCCCTTCATGTCAGTCGTGCCGCGTCCGTAGAGCCGGTCACCGTCCCGACGCAGTGCGAAAGGGGACGAGCTCCATTGCGGCTCGCAAGCAGGGACGACGTCCATATGGCCGGACAGGATATAGCCCGGAACATCGGCGGGACCGATCGTGGCGAAAAGATTGGAACGGTCGCCTTCCGGCCCGGGGAGCAGGGCGACCTTTGCGCCCTGTTCTGCGAGATAAGCCTCTATCCAGCCTGCAATATCGCCGTTCGCCTTGCCGGCGACCGATGGAAAGGCGACGAGACGGTCGAGGATGTCGAAGACGTCCATTCCAGCCCTCAGGGATTTTGGGGTTCGCCGGGTTCGGCGCCGACGGCCATAACTGCAGAATTGCCGCAGAGGATGGGCGCTTTCCTTCGCGATTGCGTGCCGAAAGCGGAAGTGTTTCAGTTGAATCTTGCGTTGGCACGCGTCATTCGAGCAAATCGTATCGGTCTGGTTGTTTAGCGTTGGCAGGGCAGGGGCGTTGTATGTCACCCGTTACGCAATCTTTCAGAGGCAAGGAATTGAAGCCGTCCGAAAGCTTGAAAATCGATGCCTTCTCGGTGCGGATCGCCGACATCAAAGGTGTTGAACTGGACCGATTGCATGCGCTCTCGCTGTCTGTGGGCTGGCCGCATCGGGCAGAAGACTGGCAATTCCTGCGCGAAACGGGACAAGGCTTGGTGGCTCTCGATGAGATCGGCCGGGTTCTGGGATCCGCGATGTGGTTCGGGCATGGCGCCAGCTTCGCGACCGTCGGAATGGTCATCACCTCGCCACGGCTTCAGACGCTCGGGGCGGCGCAGTGGCTGATGAAGCGGGTTTTCGATAACATTCCCGGGCGCGACCTACGCCTCAATGCAACCCGCGCCGCACGGCGGCTCTATCTCTCGCTCGACTTCCATCCGGAGAAGACTGTCTATCAATGCCAAGGCATCGCCCGCGTCCCAACGGCAGGTAGCCCCACGGAGCAGCGCGGCGACGTCCGGACTTTGGACACAAGCGATATTCCGGCAGTGGTCGCCCTCGACACGGCGGGGTTTGGCGTGAGGCGGACAGCGCTTATTGAAAAGCTCTTCGCGCACTCGACCGGCTATGGTCTTTTCAAGAATGACAAGCTGAACGCTTTCGCGCTCTGCCGGCCATTCGGGCGAGGCCATGTCGTAGGACCGGTCGTGGCCGAAAGCGATGCTGATGCCGTGGCAGTTGTCCGGCCGCACATAGCCGACCATTCGGGGTCTTTCCTCAGAGTCGACACTCACATGTACAATGGCGAGTTCGCTGCCTTCCTGTCGCACGCCGGAATGCCGGTTTTCGACACAGTGCTGACCATGTCGCTGGGTAAACGCCTCGCTGATTTTTACGACGGCCGCTCGGCTAGGCCGAAGACCTATACTTTGGCAAGCCAAACTCTCGGGTAGTTCGTCGGTGCATCTCCAACTTTGGACGGGCTTCGGCCACTAAGCCTTATGATCTGAGCGTCTGACATGAATATTTCGCGCCTGAACCGCCAGTCCGCTTTCGGCCCATCTCGGGCATTCATCGATAGGACTGCGGACGGAGCCGCCATAAAGAGCCTAAAAGCGGCCGCGATACGGCTTTCCCAGCGCTGGCGACAGGACGGTGCACTGTTGAAGCAGATGTTTTATTTCCCGTATCGCTGCTCCACCGCTTCGGCAATGTGTTCGCAAAGCAACTCGCCGGTGACGATGGTGACGTGGAGACGGATGCGTGCGCCCTGCGGATCGACCATCGTGACCACCGCGCCGCGGTCGGAGTATTCGAACGTGTCCAGAACCTTGTGAATGACGAAGTCAGCTACATTGGGCGCCGAGCTGGCGTGATTTTCCACGGCCTTCCTCCATCCCGAAATCAGCGGATCATGCCTTTGGGCAGCAGTCGCGTGCCTAGGCGGTCTCCTCCGACAGCTGCCTGATCGTTAAATATGTAGCGGATTGCCTCAGCGTCCAGAAGAGTATTAACCCGCCATCGCGCACCCCTATTGAGCGGGGATTATCTCTTTGTTCACTAGGGCAAAGGATAAGTGTTCCGGTCACCATATCGTTGAAGGCAGACACTGACGACGCACAGATTACGCTAAACGCCATCTTAAGTCAGCCTTAATACATTTCAGCGCGAGATTAGCGAGGCGCTTCCAATCAGTCCGCTATTGGCGCCTGCGGGCGGGACTGATCTTATCGGGTCAGCGTTCATATGAAGCGGTTCAAGGACATAAGTGTCGGCAGCAAGCTCACGCTGGGCTTTGGATTGGCATTGCTTTGCACCGTGACGGTCGGGGTATTTGGGGTCGCACAGCTGCGCTCGCTCAATAAGGTCACGAGCGAGATCACCGGAATTTGGTTGCCTCAGGTCCAGATCGTCGACGAGATGAAGCGTAACCTTGCGGAGCACCAGCTCTATGCGACGCTGCGCATGCGTACCGAAGACTCTCAGCAAATGGCTGACATCGACAAGGAGATGGCGAGAGAGAGCGAAGAAATGCTCCAAGATCGGCGCGCCTACCGCAGGAGTGCCGGATCACCTGCCGAGCAGGAGCTGTTCGATCAATTCGTCAACCTGTGGACGGCGTATCAAGACTCCCTGTCGTCGATCATTCCGCTTCTCGATACCGCGGAGCGAACGAAGGCAGCTAACGAGTTCGAGGCGGTTTCGCTCCCCACCGTTGCGGCGGCGGCTCAGCGGCTGGACGGCCTCTTGGCACTCACCAATCAGCGCAGCACGGCTGCCGCAGCCATGGCGGATCGCACCTACACCATCGCGCAGCGGCTGGTTTGGGCTGCGATCGCCTTTGCTGCCGTGTGCCTTGGCGTGCTTGTCGCCTGGATTCGCCACAATGTCAGCAAGCCGATCCTGGCCGTGAGCGAAGCGATGCACCGGTTGACGCGAGGGGAACACCGCTCGACGCTGGTTGCTCTGAGAAAGGATCGGCGCGACGAGGTCGGAATATTGTTCTCGGCCTTTTCCGGCTACCGTGCCAGCCTGGAGCGCAGCATCGCCCTGGCTCGTGACGCCGAGTTGGAGCGGCAGAATCTGGCCGCCGCTGCCGCGAACATGCCTGTGGGCCTGTGTATGTTCGATGCCGGCCGACGGCTGGTTTTCTGCAATCAGGCCTATGCCGACTTCTATCGCCTGCCGGAGGCCCTTACCCACCCTGGTTCCCGGTGGGCCGATTTGATGCGTTTCCGGATTGCGGCGGGGCTTTATGTAGGCCAGGACCCGGACAGATATCTGGAAGAGCTCTCGGCGACCATCGACCGCGCCGAGCGTGTCGTGAGCCTGGTGGAGCTCAGGGACGGGCGCACCATCGACCTCATTCATCAGCCGCTGCCGGGCGGCGGATGGCTTGCCACGCATCACGACGTGACCGACTTGCGGCGCAGCGAGGCTCGCATATCGCACATGGCTCGCCATGACGGTCTTACCGATCTTCCAAACCGGATATTGTTTCGCGAACGCGCCGAGGACGCCTTGGCCGAGATGGCTCGCAGAGATGGCAAGGTCGCCTTCCTTTGCCTCGATCTCGATCATTTCAAGACCGTCAACGACACGCTAGGGCATCCGGTCGGCGACGCCCTGCTCAAGGAGGTCGCCGCAAGGCTGAAGCAGATCGTACGCGAGGACGACACTGTTGCCAGATTAGGTGGCGACGAGTTCGTGATCATTCAAAATGGGGTCGATCAGCCGGTCGATGCCACCACCCTTGCGCAACTGGTCATTGATGCGCTGAGCGCGCCTTATATCGCCGACGGCCATGGCGTCACGGTCAGCGCCAGCGTCGGCATCTCGATTGCGCCTGACGACGGCACAAACGCCGACCAGCTGCTCAAGAACGGCGACATGGCGCTCTATCGGGCAAAGGCGGAGGGCCGCAGAACATACAGGTTCTTCGAGCCGGACATGGATGCCCGCATGCAGGCGCGGCGGTTTCTCGAGCTCGATCTGCGCGACGCGTTGGGACGGCAGCAGTTCGAGATCTACTACCAGCCGCTCCTCAATCTCGAAAGCGGGAAGGTCAGCTGTTTCGAGGCGCTGTTGCGCTGGCATCACCCGACGCGGGGCATCGTTTCGCCGTCCGAGTTCATCTCCTTGGCCGAGGAGATCGGCTTGATCGTTCCGATTGGGGAATGGGTGATCAAGCAAGCCTGTCTCGACGCGGCAAGCTGGCCCGAAGGCATCAGGGTTGCCGTCAACCTGTCGCCGACGCAGTTTCGCAATGCCCGCTTGCTCTCGACGATTGTCGCAGCGTTGGATGCCTCGGGATTGCCCGCGAACCGTCTCGAGCTTGAAATCACCGAGACCGTGCTGCTGGCCAACACCCAGGCCACTCTCGCGATGCTGCAACAGATCCACTTGCTGGGTGTGCATATCGCGATGGACGACTTCGGGACCGGATATTCGAGTTTGAGCTATCTGCGCTCGTTCCCGTTTGACAAGATCAAGATCGACCAGTCCTTCGTGAAAGACGCCGAGGATATCGACAGCTCCGTCGCCATCATCCGGGCCGTTACGAGCCTCGGCAACAGCCTTGGGATGCAGACCACCGCCGAAGGGATAGAGACGGCCGAGCAGCTGGAACGGGTGCGAAAAGAAGGCTGCACGGAAGCGCAAGGCTTCCTGTTCAGTCGGCCACTACCGGCTCGGGAGATCCCCGCGATGCTGGAGCGCACGCGTGCCGTCGTGGCCGGCGACATCAGCGAGCCTGCGCCCGAAACGACAGGCGAGCGGAAGAAAGAACGGGTCTCTGCTGGCCGGCTTGACAAGAGTGCGTCTGCCCGGGCTTGACTGAAGTCGGCAAGATGTCCCGCCGCAGAGAACAAACCTGCTCGCGGCACTTGCTAGCCTACTCACTGGCTCACATCGGCGGGTCCTAATGAACGCGCCGGCGCGGCCGTGAGGTCGAAGCCGACGGTGTCATCCGGAATAGGCTCCGACGGGCTGCGGTTCGCAGGTCAGAGGGAAACCGATAGCCCGCCGTCAACCGCCAGCACATGTCCGTTGACGTAACCGGCAGCGTTGGAGGCGAGAAACACCACGGCTCCGCCGAGCTCCTCAGGCTGGGCCCAGCGGCCCGCTGGGGTTCGTGCCTCGACCCATTTGGTGAACGCCTCGTCGTTGATAAGCGCGGTATTGAGCTCGGTGGCGAAATAGCCGGGGGCGATCGCGTTGATGGTGATGCCGTGACGGCCCATCTCGGCGGCGGCGGAGCGCGTCAGCCCATGCAGGCCCGCCTTTGCCGCCACATACGCGTGAATGGTGGGACGGCCAAGGATCGCCGCAACCGATCCAGTGTTTATGATGCGCCCGAATTTGTTTGGCAGCATCAGGCGCACTGCATCACGCATCATGCGAAAGCAGGCCGACAGATTGACGGCAATCACACGGTCGAAATCCTCGTCCTCCCATTCGATCAAAGGCCTGCGATGCTGGATGCCGGCGTTGTTGATTAGAATATCGAGGCGGCCGCGGCGTTCGACTATCCCTTGGAGGGCCGCCCTTGAGATCGCCGCGTCGGCAACGTCGAACGGCAGGGCTTCGGCCCCGATGCTTTCCGCCGCCGCGGAGAGGGCGTTCATGCCGCGGGCGTTGACGATTACCGTAGCACCGTTTTCCGCAAGTGCCTTGGCCATGGCGAAGCCGAGGCCGCGCGAAGCACCCGTGACCAATGCGACACGGCCCTTGAGCGAGAACAATTCCGACATAGAAGCCTCTGGAGCGAGATGAGAATGCTTCAATCTAGCCGCATCTCGCTCCAACGAAAGGGCGGGAGTTTCCTCCCGCCCAAAACCCCTATTTGGCGACGCAGGTATCCGCCGTCTGCGGAGTGCAGACGTCGAGGCCGGTGTAGGTCGGGTCAGCCGGCGGAGCCTTGCCGTCCTTCATGTCCTTCAATGCCATCATCGTCTTGTAGCCCATTTCGAACGGCCGCTGGCCGACCTGGCCAAGGGAGAGACCTTCCTTCATCTGATCGATCTGCACGGGAAGCGTGTCGGCAACGACGAGGGCCAGGGCCTTCGAGGCGATCTTGTCCTTGTACGGGGCTACCGCAGCTCGGTTCGCATCTGGGATGAACTGCGGGAAGCCACCGGTTGGGATGAATGCGTCGAGGTTCGGGTTTTTCCCCATGATGTCCTCGAATTGCTGCACCGAAAGCGGGAAATCATCGTTGGTATAGAGCGGACAGCCTTCGATTTCGGTCCAGCCATTCTGGCCCGTCAGCCGGTCCCCGGGCGAGGCTGCCGATTTGGTGCCCGAAAGCGTATCGCGAATGCCCTGCATGCGCTCATTGTGGTTGGCCGCCGCCGCGCCGCCCGACTGGATACAAATCGTGCCGCCCTTGGGCTTGATCTGCATGGCAAGCTTGGCAAGGTTCACGCCGATCTCATAATTGTGGGTCCCGATATAGGCGGCGCGAAGATCCTTGTTCTCGGGCAGGAGGTCGGAATCCCAAGTGAGGACCGGGATGCCGGCTTCCTTGGCAGCCTGCAGCGCGACTGCCATCGCCGCGGCGTTCGATGGCGACACGGCGATGCCGTCCACCTTCTTGGCAACGAGGTCCTGTACGATCTGTACCTGCTCGTCGCCGCCGCCATGCTCTCCGGGGCCGATATACATGCACTCCAAGGCGCCATTCGATTCGGCTTCGGCTTTTTTGCAGCCGTCGCGTGCCTGGTCGAAGAAAGGATTGTTCATGTTCTTCGGCACCAGGGCGAAGGTGTATTTCGCCTGGGCGCCGGAAACGGCCAATACCATTGCGCCAAGCGCCACGGCCGCCGTCAGCAGATGTTTTTTCATGGGACGTTCTCCTCCTTGGTGTGATCCCGCAGGCCTCCCGCCGGCGGGTTTCTAGCGGCTTCGTTTGGGCATCAAGGCTGCCAGCGACGCTGCGAGCATCGATCTGCCGCCGGTTTGCATGCCCAAAAGAACCGCAAGAACGATGAAGGCGCCCACGAAGGCACCCTGCCAATTTGAATCGATGCCGGCCATCAGCAGTGCGTTCCTGATCACCTCGAGGAAGGCCGAACCGATTATCGCGCCGAACGCCGTGCCGGCGCCGCCCATGAGGCTGGCTCCGCCAATAACTGTCGCGGCGATCACGCGCAGCTCATAGCCCTGGCCCATGGCGTTGATTGCCGAGCCGTTGTAACCAAGCAGCAGCAGCGAGGCGAGCGAAGCGGTGAAAGCCGAGAAGACATAGGCCTGGAATTTGATCCAGTTGACTGGCACGCCGGTAAGCCGGGCGGCCTCCTCGTTGCCACCGATGGCGAACAGATGCCTGGCCCATGCAGTGAAATTGAACACGAAGCCGACGATGAGGGCCAGAATCACCATGGTCCAGAACTGCGATGACAATCCCGGTATCCAGTGCGGTGCCCAGTCCTGCGGCCCATGCAGTGGCCATCTCGCCTGGCCGATCGCCTTCACGATCGGAGCATCGGGCCCGAACTGGTAAAGCATCTGGTTGGCCGAGAACACGACCGCCAGCGAACGCGCCACTGATAGCATGCCGAGGGTGACCACAAAGGACGGCATTCCGACATAAGCAACAAAGAACCCGTTGACCGCCCCGCAGGCCAGACCGGAGAAAAGACCAATGGCGAAGGCCACATACCAGGGATAATGCCAGGTCAGGAACAGGCCGGCGACGATGGCCACCAGGCCCATGATTGAGCCGACCGACAGATCGATGCCACCGGTGATGATCACCACCGTCATGCCGAGCGCCATGAGGCCGAAAGGTGCGAAGTTGCGCGTGACGTTGGCGACGTTTTCGGAGGTGCCGAAGCTCGGCTCCATGGCTGTCATCAACATGACGAGGGCAATGAGTGCGATCGTCACCCAGAATGGCTGACTTGAAACCACGCGCTGCAGCGCCGTTTTTTCCTTGGTCGGTACGAAGTCCGCCATGGCCGGGCGGCCGGTTTCCACGAGCGACTCCCTGACACTAACCGACTGCCGAGCACTATTCGCCACGGATGGCCCCCGTTATTAGTCCGGTGATTTCCTCGGGCGAGGTGTTGTCGACCTGCTTGTCGGCAACCTTCGAACCTCGCCTCAGCACGATGATACGATCTGCGACGGCGAAAACGTCAGGCATGCGGTGGCTGATCAACATGACCCCGACCCCTTGCGCCTTGAGGCGTCGGATCAATTCGAGCACTTCCGCCACCTGGCGTACGGAGATGGCGGCGGTCGGTTCGTCCATCAACACCAGCTTGGCGTTCGAAAGCCGGGTTCTCGCGATGGCTACCGCCTGGCGCTGCCCACCCGACATCTTCCTGACCAGGTCGCGCGGTCGGGTTTCCGATTTGAGTTCCTCGAACAGCGCTGCCGAGCGGTCGATCATCGCCTGCTTATTGAGCACCCTGATCGGCCAGAAGCCCATCTTGATCTCACGGCCAAGAAAGACGTTCTGCGCGGCCGTCAGATTATCGGCGAGCGCCAGGTCCTGATAGACGACTTCGATTCCCTTGGCACGGGCCTGGACGGGTTTGTGGAAGTGACAAACCTCGCCGTCCACTACGATTTCGCCGTCGTTCGGCGGGAAGTTCCCGGCCACTGTCTTGACTATCGTCGACTTGCCGGCGCCGTTGTCCCCCATGAGACCCACGACTTCGCCCCGCTCTACCTGGAAGCTGACGTCGGTCAGGGCCTGGATGGCTCCAAAGTTCTTGGAAACATGGCGAACTTCAAGCACCGGCATCGCGGTCCTCCCCGGACAACATTGCCAACCTTGTCCCGGACTTATGCAAGACAGCTAATCAGCGAAACGCATTCAACACAATCATTATTAGATCAGGATTTTGGGGCGTTGGAGCAAGGGTGCGACTTGCGGCGCGATAGTGCGCTCATAGCGATTGCGACAATGGTGATTTCCCGTCCCAATTTCTTCAGCATCTCAGTTCTCCTCATGGGATCGATCGCCCGGCTTCGGAGTTGGCCTCCTGTTTTTGTCGTGCAGAGAGATGGTTGAGCAAGTTGAGGGTGATCCTGCCCGCGTCGTTCATTGCTTTGCCGGCGGGCAGCGCACCGCACCAGGCGACCGAACTCGCTGAAAAGATCAGGCCACCCGCAGCAAGATTGCGTAAGGTCATTTCAGCGCAGCGACGGCCGGCGCGTTCTTCATCCCCGCCCTCGTACCAGCGCGAGGGATCCTGAAAGAAGCTGGCTGCAAAATCCGTCGCGCGGGCGATCACGATGGTGTCGGCCGACGTGCCCAAGGCAGTATTCGTCGCATCCACCTCGTAGCCCGCGGCAGCACCCAATACGATGCCTTCCGAGCCAAAGGTTTCGTCCTCGATACCTTCGAACAGCCATGCGCATTCCGGCGCGTGGCTTTCGGGCGTACGCGTGAAAGGGCGGGCGCCGTCGAAACCCATCAGCGAAATCGCGCCGCCGACCAGCGAAAACTCGCCCCGACCCCGAGAGCGAAGGTGGCCTCCAGGCTCGTTGGTTATCGACAGATGTTGTTCGCTGATCGGACCGTCCCATGTGCGGCCAGATTCCAGGGGCGAGCGGCGCAATTCCATCAGGTCGTCCTTGAAGGCGACCGTTCCGGCAAAGCCGTTTCCGCCGAGATAGGCGATGCTGCCGCCCTCGGCCGCGAATTGCCGCAGTGCCCCTTCCATCTCGGTCGACATGTATTCCGGATGGCTTCCGGTCACGACGGCCCGATGCCCGCGGAGAGCCTCGATCCCCTGCCGATGCAGATCGTGATCGGTGACGATGTCGAGCGCAATGCCGTTCTCGTTACAGAATCTGAGGAAATGCAGATCGACCGGCAAGTTGTGAGGGCAGCCGCATAGCGGGTAGTTGTAGTCGTCCCGCAATGTCACCTTGGGTTTGCGATAGGAGCAGATCGACACGCCGCTGAGATCGGAGTGATAGTCGTAGAGCGACTTGAGGCTGTTTGCGATGGCAAAGCGGTGTCCGCGATCGTCGCACTTCCATTCATAGAGATGGTCGGGAAGATACTCGTCCGCGTACGCGAGATAGGTCGCGGTCGGCAGCAGATAAAGCAGCGGTGAGGAGGCATGCGCGGAGGTGACGAAGAACACGATGCGCTCGTTACCGCCGTCCCATTCCACCTGGAAGGCGTATACGCCCGGCTCCGCATTCTCGGGCACCGCGGCGCGGTGGGAAGCGGGCCAATCGAGCGGTCCCATGTCATCGTCATGGCAATGGAGGGCATCGTAGTGCGAAGGCACGAGCCGGGGGTCGAAGCTCGATCCGTCCCAGCGCGCCGATGTCACGCAGAATGTAGGCTGATTGATCGCATCGAGCGCCAGCGCAACCGGTCCGCCTGACGAGAGGATCGGTCCCGTCGGCAGCAGAGTCGGGAAATCCCAGGCGATTGGCCCTTGGGAAGTCTCCAGCCGAATAGCTGCAAATCTCGCATTGAGAGTCAGCTTGCTTCGAGAGCTGCTCGCGCCGAAGAGGATGTCGGTCCCTTGCGGATGCCATTCGGCGTCGCGCAGGCGCCGCTTGAATTCGTAAGGGGCGAGGAGGTCGTGAGATTTCAGCTTGAAGAACGGCTCGTCCCCATGCAGGCCGAGCTCGACGGTCAGCCAAATCCCTTGCGGAACCTGCGCAGTGAACAGACGATCGTTCCGCGTCTCCAAGGCGATCGCCCCATCGCGAAGGCTCAGCAGAAAGGACCCCGCTTCCAGGATGGTGCGCGGCCCCATATTGCGGGTGAGAAGCAGCTCAAAGCGGATGCCCTTGATCGCCGGCCCCTTCGCAAGCTCCTCGGCACGCAGGCGGAGGTACGATCCTTGATCGAAGCTGCGATGCGCGTCGGGCTCGGATGTCGCCTCGATTGGCCAATTCACAAAGTCCGCGGCTTGCGTGTCCAGCTGGCATATCCGCACGCTCTTTATCGATTGACTGCAGGAGAGGCAAAGTTCTACCCGCTGGCCGGGCCTCACGCTCCAGGGTGTGGCATAGCCGGCCGCGCTCATCGCTCCATGGTCAACCAAGCGGCGCATCGATCGTGCCTCTCAAATCCATGAATCACGGAGCGACTTCGCAGTCTTGGTTCCACACCGACCGGTTGCCGCATGCCCCTCCATCACTACCGCAACCCAATTGGTTTGTATATGCTTGTATAGATAAGTTCGATCGGCTAGGCTCGAGGAGATCGCCAAGCCGGCCGCGCCAAGGAGGATCGCATGCGCAACGCTCCGCTCTTCGACCTGTCGGGCCGGAAAGCGCTTGTCACCGGCGCAAGCCGCGGCATCGGACGTTCCATTGCCGAGGCGCTGAGCGCGGCCGGCGCCGATGTCGCCATCACGGCACGCAGCCTTGCCTCGCTCGAGGAGACGACGGCAGCCATCCGCGCCGCCGGCGGGGTGGCGCATGCCATCGCCCTGGACGTCACCGATGTCGGCCGCTGCAGGGCGGCGACGGCCGAGGCCGCCAGCCTGCTCGGCGGTCTCGATATTCTCGTCAACAATGCCGGGATGGAGGAAGTCCGTCCCTCGCTCGATGTCGACGAGGCGCTTTGGGACAGGATCGTCGACACCAATCTCAAAGGCGCATTCTTCTGCGCCCAGGCCGCCGCGCAGCGCATGAAGGACGCCGGCCGGCCCGGCGCCATCATCAATCTTTGCTCGCTCACCTCCGAAGTCGGGATTCCGACGGCTGTGCCCTATGGCTCGTCGAAGTCGGGCCTGCTCGGCATGACGCGCGCGCTGGCGGCCGAGTGGGCGGATCTGGGGATCAGGGTCAACGCCATCGCCCCCGGCTATTTCAGGACGGCAATGACGGAAGTGTTCTACGGCAATGAGGCATGGCGGCAATCGATGCTCGCCAAGATCCCGCAGCACCGCTTCGGCGACCTGTCGGACCTGCACGGGATTGCGGTATTCCTCGCCTCCGATGCCTCGGCCTACATAACCGGTCAGTCCATCCCCGTCGATGGCGGCTTTCTCGCGTCGATCTGAGATGGCCTCCCATCAGCTGTGCTCGAGTTGGCAGGATGCAGAAAATGCTGGCAGCCATTATACGTACATGTATATACTTTTGTAGACTGGCAATTGTTCTACCTGCGGTCCTTGCCCCGTATTGTCGGTCTCAAGGCCTTCCAGGCGTGTGATCGGCCATCACCAACCGCCACTGCGTTCCAGGAGAAGGAGCAGCCATGTCCGATATCAGCTTCCACGACCTGTCGGCCCTCGATGCCGATCGGCGCGTCAGCCTGCTGAGGCGCGCCGAAACCGATCTTTCTGTCTTCGTCGAAAAAGCCCGTCCGATCATCGAGGCGGTCAGGACCGAAGGTGATGCGGCCCTGCTTCGGTTCGCGCGCGAGCTCGACAAGGCCGATGTGGCCGATGGCGGGCTCAAGGTCTCGGAAGCGGAGTTCGACGCAGCATTCGACAAGGTCGAAAAGAATGTCGTGGAGAGCATCCGGTTCGGTATCGAGAACATCAGGCATTTCCACGAGGAGCAGCGTCCGGAAACGATGTGGCTGAAGGAAGTCCGGCCGGGCGCCTATGCGGGTGACAGATATACCCCGATCGCGTCCGTGGCGCTTTACGTTCCGCGCGGCAAGGGCGCCTTCCCATCGGTAACGATGATGACCTCAGTTCCGGCTGTGATTGCCGGTGTGCCCCAGATAGCGATCGTGACCCCGCCGACTTCCGATGGATCCGTCGATGCCGCGACCCTGGTTGCCGCACGCCTCGCCGGCGTCGAGACCGTGTACAAATGCGGTGGCGCCCAGGCGGTCGCCGCTGTCGCCTATGGCACCGAGACGGTGAAGCCCGCCGTCAAGATCGTCGGGCCGGGGAGCCCTTGGGTGGTGGCGGCAAAGAGCCTGCTGTCCTCGGTCATCAACACCGGCCTTCCGGCCGGCCCGTCCGAAGCCATCATCTTTGCCGACGATAGCGTCGATGGCGGCCTTGCCGCGCTGGACCTTTTGATCGAAGCCGAGCACGGGCCGGATTCCTCGGCCTATCTGGTGACGCACAGCCGCAACGTCGCCGAGGCCGCCCTGGCCGCGCTGCCGCAGCATTGGTCCCGCATGAGCGAACAGCGCGTCGAATTCTCGCGCGCGGTGCTGACCGGAAAGCGCGGCGGCATCGTGCTGACCGCGTCCCTGGAAGAAAGCTATCGCTTCATCAACGACTATGCCCCGGAACATCTCGAGATCCTGTCGAAGGAACCGTTCGCGCATCTCGGATACATCACCGAAGCGGCCGAGATCCTCATGGGTCCGTATACGCCGGTGACGCTCGCTAACTTTGTCCTCGGGCCCAATGCCGTGTTGCCGACCAGCCGGTGGGCGCGCACCTATGGGCCGCTGTCGGTCACGGATTTCGTCAAGCGCTCGTCGGTCGGCTATGTGACGTCGGCGGCCTATCCGGAACTCGCCCAGCATGCGCGCAGGCTCGCCCGCTACGAAGGCTTCAGCTCGCATGAAAACGCGGTGTCGGAAATCCGCAGCCGCTATCTCTCGGTCTGAGACAAAGCGAAGACGATGAAGGCCGCGCGACTTTACGGACCCGGCGACTTGCGCGTTGAGGATATCGCCGCCCCGGACGTCCCCGATGCGGGCTGGGTGAAGCTCAAGGTGGACGCCGCGGGCATCTGCGGGTCCGACCTGCACAATTTCCGCACCGGCCAATGGATAAGCCGCTCGCCATCGACGGCCGGCCATGAATTGACGGGCACAGTGATCGCCGTCGGTGAGGGCGTCGATACCATCGCTATTGGCGACCGGGTGGTCGCCGATTCCCGCTTCTGGTGCGGAGAGTGCGCGCAATGCCGTGCAGGTAATCGGCATCTCTGCGCCTCGCTAGGCTTCGTCGGCGAAATATGCGACGGCGGATTTGCCGAACAGGCCGTGCTCCCCGCGCGCCTGTTGCATAGCGTCGATGCTGCGCTTGATGCACGGGTGGCGGCGATGGCCGAGCCGCTCGCCGTTGCGCTGCACGCCGTGCGACGCCTGCCGAAAGCGGCGGCCTCGGTGCTTGTTCTCGGCTGCGGGACCATCGGCGGCCTTGCCGCGTTGCTGCTGTCGCGGACGTTCGCGGGCACCGTGCTGATCGCCGACCGCAACCAGGCCCGCTGCGCCCGCGTCGCGCGCGTGACCGGCGCCACGATCGTCGACCTGGACCCGAACGCCATTGCCTCGGCGAGTGCAAATACCCCCTTGCTCGCGGCCGTCGAGGCGACAGGCAGCATCACCGCGCTCAGCCAGTTGCTGGGTGTTCTCGGGCCGGGCGGCACCATTGCGATGGTCGGCATCTTCCACGGCCGGCTCGACATCGACCCCAACATGCTGGTCGAGCGGGAGATCGCGTTGCTCGGCTGCCATGCTTTCGCCGACGAGCTTCCCGATGCCATACGGATGCTGGGTGACCTGAGCGAGCCGCTGATCAGCCTGATCGACCGTGAGATCGGCCTGGATGACGTTCCCGCAGCCTATCGGCGGCTGCTGGCAGGCCAGGGCGACGGCTTGAAAACAATCATCCGGATGCAGCAACCTCTCGAGCATCCCTGATTTCCGATGCTTGCCGGAAAGGACATCTGAAATGAACACTTTGCCCGATACGGCCAGCCCCCTCTACGAGAAGGTCAAGGACTACATCCTGACGAACATCGGGACCGGCCGGTGGAGCAAGGACCGCAAGCTGCCGTCGGAAAATGAATTCGTGGCAGCGCTTGGCGTGTCGAGGATGACGATCCACCGTGCCTTGCGGGAACTGACGTCGGCGGGATTTCTGATCCGGCTCCAGGGGGTGGGAACATTCATCGCGCCGCCGCGGCCGCAATCGGCCCTGATCGAGATCAACAATATCGCGGCCGAGATCCTGGCGCGCGGCAACAAGCACCGTTCCGAGGTTCTCGTCCTCGAAAAAATCATGCCGGCAAAGGAGCTTGCGCTGTCCTTCGAGTTCGCCAGGCGTTCGTCGGTCTACCATTCCGTCGTCGTCAATTTCGAAAACGATCTGCCCGTGCAACTAGAAGAGCGCTTCGTCAATCCGAGCCTGATACCCGACTACGACAAGCAGGATTTTTCCAAGACCGCTACCTACGACTATCTGATGCAGAAAACACCGGCGACCGAGGTCGAGCATATCATCTCCGCCATCCCCGCCGATGCCGAGACGGCGCGGCATCTGGGCATCGATGCCGGCAGTTGCTGCCTGCTTCTGCACCGGCGGACTTGGACGGGAGCGATCGTCGCCACCATCAGCAAGCTGACCTATGTCGGCAGCCGCTATTCGCTCGGCAGCCGGTACTCGCCTTCCAAAAGCGGCTGATCGCGGCGAAGCGAGCCGTGTTCCGGTGCAAATCCCGTGACGGATTTCCTGGATGCGACCGACCCCAATGACATACGGCAAACGGATGCGGCCTGATGTCCCGAAGCCGCGGATTCGAGCCGCTCCAGCTTGTATATGCATGTATGTATTTTAGCCTTGACATTCACCGCCGCTGACGTCGAGTATCCTTGCGCTTCCGTTGAAGTGGCAGGTAAGACGCCGAGGCAGAGTGCCGCAGGAGCATAAGCCTGCATTCTCATCCAGGCCGGATATCCAGTTCAAAGAGCGGTGCGATCATAAAGGGGAACAGAGATGATGCGTAACCTAGCAGAACAATTTCGTGCACTCGTCGCGGCTGCCGTCATCGGGTTCGCCCCGGCGGCCTATGCCGCCGACGCGGCCATTCCCGCGACGCCTGAAGCGGGAACCTTCAAGATCGGCATCGAGCCATGGCTCGGCTATGGCCAGTGGCACATTGCGGAGGCCAAGGGCCTGTTCAAGGCAAGCGGGCTGTCGGACGTCCAAATCGTCAACTTCGCCGAGGACAAGGACATCAACGCTGCGCTCGCGAGCGGCCAACTCGATGCCGCCAACATCGCGACCCATACCGCGATGGGTATGGTTGCGGCGGGCCTGCCGGTGAAGATCGTGCTGCTGCTCGACGTCAGCATGACGGCCGACGCCATGATCGCCGGCAAGGATATTTCCTCCGTCGCCGACCTCAAGGGCAAGCAGGTCGCCTTCGAGGAGGGTACGACCAGCGACATCCTGCTCAAATATGCCCTTGCCAAAAACGGCATGTCCATTGCCGATGTGCAGCCTGTGCCGATGCCGGCAGCCGACGCCGGCAGCGCGCTGATTGCCGGCCAGGTCCCGGTCGCGGTCACCTACGAACCTTATCTCACCGCGGCCAGGGCGCAGAACAAGGACGTCAAGCTGCTCTTCACCGCCGGCGAGGATCCCGGGTTGATCAGCGACGTGCTTGTGGTGCGCAACGAGGTGATCAAGTCGCGACCCGGCCAGGTGCTTGCCATGATCAAGACCTGGGATGCGGCCCTGAAGGACTACAATGGCGACACCGCGGGCGGCCGCGCCATCATTTCCAAGGCCGTCGGTTCCAGTGTCGAGGATCTCAACACCGCCTTCGACGGCGTGCGCTATTATTCTCTAGCCGAGAACAAGAGCGCTCTGACCGGCGAGTTCTCCACCAAGACATTCGCCGATGTCGAGGCCGCCGCCAAGAATGCCGGTCTGCTCCAGGCTGATGTGACCCCGGAGCAGATGATCGACCCGTCATTCGTCAAGGCCGCGGAATGACGAAGGCAGCGTTACGGTGGTAGCGCGAATGTCCGAGCAGCCTGCCGCCAAAACGAGCCGGTCCGGCCCCGCACAAAGACCGGCTGCGAGACCGATGTCGCGCCGCCGATCCTCCGGAATCGGCGCGCCCATCACGCGGTCGCGTTTCCTGATGATCGCTGTGGCCGTTTTTGCCTGCCTCGGCCTTGCCTGGTGGGCGGCAACAGGCCTGGAGCTGGTGAAGCCCATTTTCCTGCCCTCGCCGGAAAGCGTGGCGGGGCAGCTCGGCAAGCTCTGGAGCGACGGCACGTTGTGGCTGGACCTCAAGGCCTCGATATACCGCATCTCCATCGGCTTCCTGATCGCCTCGGCGCTGGCGATTCCGATCGGCGTGCTGATCGGCAGCTTCAGGGTCTGGGAAGCTGCCGTCGAGCCGCTGGTGGATTTCATCCGCTATATGCCGGTGGTCGCCTTCGTGCCGCTTTCGATCCTGTGGTCGGGCACCGGCGACGCCCAGAAGTTCCTGATCATCTTCATCGGCACCTTCTTCCAGCAGGTTCTGATGATCATGGACAATGTGAAGCGGGTTCCGACGGATTTCGTCGGCCTCGGCAGGACGCTCGGCCTGCCGGACCGCAAGATCCTGACGCGGATCGTGGTTCCCAGCGCCCTGCCAGGCATTTGGGACACGCTGCGCATCAGCCTGGGCTGGGCGTGGACCTGGCTCGTGCTGGCGGAACTCGTCGCGGCGACCTCCGGCCTCGGCTACCGCATCACCGTGTCGCAGCGCTATTTCCAGACCAACACCATCATCGGCTACATCCTGCTCTTGGGCGTGCTCGGTCTCATCACCGACCAGGTGATGAAGGCGCTGGGAAAGGTACTGTTCCGGCAGGAAGGCCACGCGCAATGAGGTTCGGCCGATGAGTTTGCCCAAACTGCGCATCGAAGGTCTGCACAAGAGCTTTGGCACCGGGGAGCGGCGCACCCAGGTGCTGCGCGACATCAATCTCGACCTTGCCGACAACGAGTTCGTCTCGCTGGTGGGCACGTCGGGTTGCGGCAAGAGTACGCTGCTGTCGATCGTGGCTGGGCTGCAGGATTTCGACACGGGCGAGCTCGACATCGACGGCTCGCCGATCCTCAAGCCGGGCCTTGACCGCGGCGTCGTCTTCCAGTCCTACACCCTGCTGCCCTGGCTGACGGCACAGCAGAACATAGAGTTTGCCCTGAAGGCCGCCGGCTATGATCGCTCGACCTGCCGCACGATCGCGCGCGAGCATCTCGACCTCGTCAAGCTGCCGCACTGCGCCGACCTCTATCCGTCGGAACTGTCGGGCGGCATGAAGCAGCGCGTCGCCATCGCGCGGGCGCTGTCCTATCGCCCCAAGATGCTGCTCATGGACGAACCCTTCGGCGCGCTCGACGCCTTGACCAGGCACCAGATGCAGGAGCTGCTGACGCAGATCTGGGAGGAGCACCGGCTAACCGTGCTCTTCGTCACCCATGACGTGGAGGAGGCCGTGTACCTGTCCGACCGCATTGTCGTCATGGGGATCGGCCCGGGACGCATCATGCGAACCTTCAACGTCGACATAGAGCGCCCGCGCCGGGAAGAGATCATGGAAAGCGCGGAGTTCATGGACCTGCAGCGCAATGTCCACAAGGCGATCCGCGAAGCTTCAAGACGTCCAGAAATGGCATGAGGCGAGCCAGCCTTGCCGGCCGCCCACAGTATCGCCGGCGTGGAATTACCGGCGCGGTTATACGGGAGGACACCGTATTAATTTGGTCCCTCCTCGTGGTCCCTGGTTTCGCCAGCCAATACGAGAGAATACGAAGGGGAACAGGTTGGCGAACCATCGGCAAGCTATTGATTCTGCATAGAAAACATTGCCTCTCTGGACACACATTATCGTTATTTATCAAATAGCATTCGACTCGGGGTGCCTCGCCAAGACTGGCGAACTTCGTGTGGAATTTGTCGATTTGTCGTGGACACCCGCGGATCGCCAATCGATTGCGCGAAGTCCACGCGCGCGTTGATTAAATCAGATTCCCAGATATACAAGACAATTTCGGGTTTGGATTTCGCATAGATTGGCCCCTTCATGAGTCGCAATTTTTTGGTGATCGAGCCTGAAGAGGGCATTGCCGTGCTCAAGGGGCTTGCCTCTTTGGCGCGCATTTCCATGCTGAAATTGCTGCACGAGAAGGGGCCGATGAATGTCAACGACATCGCCGCTGTGCTGTCGCTTCCGCAATCGACGGTCTCGACCAATATCCAGGTGCTTGAGGATGCGGGCCTGATCCGCACCGAGAACCAGAAGGCGAAGAAAGGCAGCCAGAAGATCTGCTATCCGGCCGCCGAGGAAGTGCTCGTGGTCTTCAAGAGCGAGCATCGTGCGGTCAAGAACGACGCGATCGAAGTGTCGATGCCGATCGGGCTTTACACCGGATTCGAGGTCACCGCGCCCTGCGGTCTCTGTTCGCCGGACGGGATCATCGGTCTGCTCGATGTGCCCAACACTTTCCTGGATCCGGACCGTATGAAGGCCGGTTTGTTGTGGTTCACGCGCGGCTTCGTCGAATATCAGTTCCCCAACAATGCCAAGCTCGCCAATACCGAGATTACCGAGCTCGAGCTGGTGGTGGAACTGTCCTCGGAAGTGCCGGGCACCAGCGCCGACTGGCCCTCCGACATCACGCTGACGATCAATGGCGTCGACGTCGGCACCTGGACGTCACCCGGCGATTTCGGCGACAAGCGCGGCGTTTTCACGCCCTCCTGGTGGAAGCTCAAGGGCTCGCAATATGGGAAGCTGAAGAACTGGCGAGTTTCCGCTGACGGCACCTATGTCGACGGGGTCAGGATTTCCGAGACCAGCCTCGCCGCCCTCGACCTCAAGGGCCATCATTCAATCCGGGTTCGTATCGGCGTCAAGGACGACGCCGAGCGTCCCGGCGGAATCAATATTTTCGGCAAGGGATTTGGAAATTACGATCAGGACATTCTGCTGAGGATCAAAACCGGTTGATATCATCAAATCGGGTCTCGAAAATAGTGCGTTGATGTCAAATAGTTAACTTCATCTGCGACCGAGGCTGTCGGTCAATTGTCAGACTTTTGGTGGTTTTTCGCTTGACGAATGGATGCCGTTTCCCTTTGATATCTAATAAGGTGATTTAAATCATCATTTATGATATTCTCGGAGGAAATGCATGAAGGCGGCCGTCACGGCGCATCCGCGTTATATCGTTTCGAAGATCGATCCCAGGCTCTATGGATCCTTCATCGAGCATCTTGGGCGGGCGGTCTACACCGGCATCTATGAGCCCGGTCATGCGACGGCGGATGACAATGGCATGCGCCGGGACGTCATCGACCTCGTCAGGGAGCTCAGGGTTCCGATCGTCCGATATCCCGGCGGCAATTTCGTATCCGCTTACAATTGGGAAGATGGCGTCGGCCCCAAGGAAGAGCGCCCGGTGCGCCTTGACCTGGCCTGGCACACGTCGGAGAGCAACGAAGTCGGCCTGCATGAATTTGCCGACTGGTGCGCCTCGGTGAACACCGAGATGATGCTTGCCGTCAATCTCGGCTCGCGCGGCCTCGATGAAGCCCGCAACCTTCTTGAATACACCAATCATCCCGGCGGCAGCGAGTGGAGCGACAAGCGCATCGCCAACGGCCGCAAGGAGCCCTTTGACGTCAAGCTCTGGTGTCTTGGCAACGAGATGGACGGCCCCTGGCAGATCGGCCACAAGACCGCCGACGAGTATGGCCGCCTGGCTCATGAGACCGCCAAGGCGATGCGTGCCTTCTCCAAGTCGCTCGAACTCGTGGTCTGCGGCTCGTCGAATGCCAAGATGCCGACATACCCGGAATGGGAAGCGACCGTTCTCGATCATACTTACAACGAGGTAGATTACATCTCGCTGCATATGTATTTCGACAATGAAGCCAATGACGCGCCGAACTATCTTGCCATGAGCGAGAAGCTCGACGCTTACATTGTCTCGGTCGCCGGCGTCATCGATTATATCAAGGCCAAGAAGCGCTCCAAGAAGCAGGTCTACATCTCGTTCGACGAATGGAACGTCTGGTACCATTCCAAGGAGCAGGACAAGAAGATCCTTGGCGGCAATGAGGGCTGGCCCTTCGCCCCGCCATTGCTCGAAGACATCTACAATTTCGAGGACGTGCTGCAGGTCGGCCTGATCCTCAACACCTTCATCCGTCGTTCCGACGTGGTCAAGATCGCGTGCCTGGCGCAACTGGTCAACGTCATCGCGCCGATCATGACCGTTCCCAACGGCCCGGCATGGCGTCAGACGATCTTCTATCCTTATCTCTATGCCTCGATCTACGGCCGCGGCAATGCGCTGGATCTCAAGGTGGAAAGCCCGACCTACAGCTCCACGGTCGCCGGCGACGTTTCATATGTCGACGTCGCCGGCGTGCATGACGCGGAAACCGGACATGTCACCTTCTTTGCCATCAACCGCCATTCGAGCGAGGAAATCGAAACCGCGATCGACATAGCGGGCTTCGGCGCGGCTGAGATCGTTGACCATCAGCTGATGACGCACGCGGATCTGAAAGCCGTCAATTCGGCGGAGAACCCAAGCAATGTCAGGCCCAGGAAGGGGACCGGCGCCTCGGTGGTGGGCGGCAAATTGAGCCTGCCGCTGCCGCCCTATTCCTACCAGATGGTCCGCCTGAAGCTCTGACTTCAGGCGCATCGTCGTGCATGGGCTGAGGAGGAGCCTCGACGTGACGGCCGATATTGAGATCAGGAATGTGAGCAAGCATTTCGGTGCCATGACGGTGCTGGATGATCTGTCGCTCTCCATCAAGGCACGCGAATTCATCGTGTTTCTCGGGCCGTCCGGCTGCGGGAAATCGACGCTTCTGCGCATGATCGCGGGCCTCGAAACCGTCGATACCGGCGAGATAGCCATCAACAACGAACGTATCGATCATCTGCCGCCGGGCAAGCGCGGCATTGCCATGGTGTTCCAGTCCTATGCGCTTTATCCGCATATGAGCGTGCGCGACAACATGGCGTTCGGGCTCGAGAATATCGGCATGCCGCGCGACGTCATCGACGCGCGCATAAAGGAGAGCGCCCGCATCCTCGAAATGGAGCACTTGCTCGAGCGCAAGCCGGGCCAGCTCTCCGGCGGCCAGCGGCAGCGCGTCGCCATCGGCCGTGCGATCGTCAAGGAGCCGAAGGCCTTTCTGTTCGACGAGCCGCTCTCCAATCTCGATGCGGCATTGCGGACCCGTACCCGCATCGAGCTTGCCCAACTGCACCAGCGCCTGCAATCGACGATGATCTTCGTCACCCACGACCAGGTTGAGGCGATGACGCTCGCCGACCGCATTGTCGTCATGAACAATCGCAAGATCGAGCAGATCGGCTCTCCCATGGAAATCTACGACCGCCCCGCGACCAAATTCGTCGCAGGCTTCGTTGGCGCGCCGGCGATGAATTTTGTCGAGGCGACGCTCGACAGATCGAGCCGGAATGCCACGGCCAAGTTTGCGGACGGCATATCGGTTCAGACCGAGATCGCCTCCGATCAGACGATCGAGGGCAAATACACTTTCGGCATCCGTTCGGAAGACGTGCGCATCGTTCCCGCCGGGCAGGGCAATGCCGATGGCGTCGTCGATGTGCTTGAGCGGCTCGGCGAACGCACCCTGGTCTACGCCCGGCTTGGCGATGGCCAGCAGATCGTCGGCTCGGATGTCGGCAACAGCCGCGTCGCGGTCGGCGACAAGGTCGGGCTCGCCTTTGACGGCCGGAAATCGCATCTGTTCGGCGAGACCGGTCGCGCCTGGCACGCGAGGGAGGTCTGACATGGGTGACCGACGGGCGACGCCGCGGACCGCGCTTCGGGCCGCCAGCGTCAGACCTGCAAGCGTCGATATCTACGCGCCGCAATGGCGAAACTTTATTTTCGTCGCGCCGTTCCTGTTCTTCTTCACGACGCTTCTGCTGGTCCCGCTGTTCTGGGGAATGTGGCTGAGCTTCCACAAGGCCGACACGTTTTCATCCGGAAACTTCGTCGGTTTCGGCAACTATATCAGGCTGTCTCACGACAAGGTGTTCCTGCAATCGGTCTGGAATACCTTCTACTTCGTGCTTCTGACGGTGCCGACTCTGGCACTGATCGGCCTTTTTCTCGCGCTTTGCCTCAACCGCCGCACACGCACCGCGGCGGTGCTGCGGACCCTGTTCTTTTCTTCCTCGGTGCTGTCGGTCACGATCGTCACGCTGATCTGGCGCATCGTGTTCATTCCGAATGTCGGCCTTCTGTCGACGATCTACGGATGGTTCGGCGCAACCGCCCCGGCTTTCATTTCTGATCCCAGCCTGGCGATGATCGGCATCGCCATTGCCACCGTCTGGTGGTGCATCGGCCTGCCGATGATGCTCTTTCTCTCCGCACTCCAGCAGATTCCGCAGGATATTTACGAAGCGGCAGCCCTGGACAACGCCAATCGCTGGCAGACGTTACGCTCGATTACGCTGCCGTCGATCAAACGCACCTTCGTCCTAGTGGTCATCGTCCAGATCGTGCTGCAGTTCCAGCTGTTCGGCCAGGCCTGGCTGATGACACGCGGCGGTCCGAACAACCTGACCAAGCCGATCGTGCTCTACATCTATGACACCGCGTTCCGTCGCTGGGATCTCGGCATGGGTGCTGCGGCTTCGGAGATCCTGTTCATCCTCATCCTGATGGCGGCCATGGCCCAGTACCTGGTCACACGCAACAAGGCAGGTCAGGCATGAGGGCTCCAGCCATTTCCATCAAGGGACGCGCATTCGGTGACCGCGTGTTGCTGGCTCTGGTCATCCTGCTCTCCCTGGTCATGATCGCGCCGGTTCTGTGGGTTGTCGGCCTGTCGCTCAAGGAAAATGCGGAGCTGATGGCAAATCCGAATTCGGTGTTTCAGGCGCCCTATACGCTCAAGAACTACATCAACACCATTGGCACCTCGTCGGTGTTCGTCTGGGTGTTCAACAGCATCATCGTCTCGGGAGGATTGACACTCGGAACACTGATCCTGTCGTCGCTTGCCGGCTATGGCTTTGCACGGCTGAATTTCCCCGGCCGAAACATCCTGTTCGTGATCGTGCTCTTCGGCCTGGCGGTTCCGGAACAGGCGGTGCTTGTCGCCCGCCATCAGATCTTCAGCATGCTGAACTTCCACAACACCTATCACGGGCTCATTCTCCCGGGCCTGTCGGCTTCTTTTGGCGTCTTCCTGATGACCCAGTATTTCAAGGCCATCCCGAAGGAACTGGACGAAGCCGCCATGCTGGACAATGCCAGCCGGTTCAGGACCTTCTGGAAGGTTCTTTTGCCGCTCACCGTGCCCGCCCAGGCAACCCTCGGCATCTTCACCTTCCTGGGCGCGTGGAACGATTACTTGTGGCCGCTGATCTCGGCAACCAAGAAGGACATGTACACGCTGACGGTCGGCATGGCCTCGACACAGACCAACTTCGCCCAGTCGGAAGGCATCGGCTTCTTGATGGCGCAGGCGGTGTTCGCCGGCGCGCCGATCCTGATCGTCTACCTGTTTTTCCAGAAATACATCGTCACGGCCGTCTCGGGCGCCGCGGTGCGATGACGAACTTGCTGACGGCGGGGGAGTGCGTCGCAGCGATTGAAGCATGAAGCCAGTCCAGCGTGGAGTGGCGCAGACTCAGTAGGAGGAACTGATATGAAAATGAAGAAAGTCCTGTTTGCAGCGGTCTCCGCGGGCGTGCTGATGCTCGCAAGCCCAGGTCTTGCAGCGACGGAATTGACCGTGCAGCGCTTTTTCGGTGCCTGCGATGCGGATTTCGGCACCAATACCGATGTCTCCAAGGCAGTGGGCGAATGCGGCATCATCACCTCGCTGATCAACAAGTTCAACGCCGACAACCCCGATGTTCACGTCAGTGTCAGCACTGTGGAATGGCCGGGCTATGACCAGCTGACCGCGCAGTTCGCTTCAGGCGAAGCTCCCGACATCGTCACGATCCATGAATCCGCGCTTTCTGATTACCAGTCCAAGGGGCTGTTGATGCCGCTTGACGATCTGTTGAAGTCCGTCGGCGTCACACCCGATGCCTTCACGGACGCGGCGCGCAACGGCGCCACCAAGGACGGCAAGATCTACGGCCTGCCGATCGACAGCTGGACGATGCTCTATCACATCAACATGGATCTCTTCAAACAGGCTGGCCTCGTCAATGCCGACGGCACGCCGATCCTTCCGACGTCGCCAGAGGAACTGCTCGCCCAGGCCGAACAGTTCAAGCAGAAGACCGGCAAACCTTACTTCGTTCAGAACCTGGCCAATGAGACCGCACTATACACGCGCAATCTCTACACCTATCTCTTCCAGCAGAATTCCGATTTCTTCGCCGATCCAAAGCATGTGAAGCTGAACACGCCGGAAGCCAAGAAGGTCGTCGAGATGTACAAGGCGATCTTCGACAAGGGCTACACCACCAAGGACCTCGACTATGGCGGCGCCATCAACGCCTTCCTTGCCGGTGGAGGTGGCGTGCAGCTCAACGGCACGTGGGTTGTCGGCGACAACAACGCCCAGTCCGAAACCAAGGGCACGGCCCTCAACAAGGGCGGCTATGCGGTTTACCCGTATCCGCAGCTATTTGCCGGCGCCCATGCGCAATATGCCGACGGCCACACCTGGGCAGTCTCGCAGAAGGACCGCACACCCGAACAGACCGCGGCTATCGGCAAGTTCCTGAAGTTCTTCGCGGACCATGACTTCGACTGGTCGCGCACTGGCCACCTGCCGGCCTACAAAGCCATCATTGCGTCGGACGCCTTCAAGGCACTGCCGCATCGCAATACGATCGCCGCGGTCGCCGATCTCGGCCGGCCGCTGCCGTCCGCGGTACAGCGCCAGTTTGCGATCCAGGACATTGTGGGCGAAGAGATGAGCGCTGCAATCACCGGCCAGAAGGACGTCGATGCCGCACTTGCCGACATGGAAAGCCGCGTCAACGAATTGCTCGCCAACATTTGACGACCGGTTTCTCGAGAACTCTCCCGACGCCGCGGCTGGAAACAGTCGCGGGTCAACGGTTCGAAAAAAGTAGCGCACAGGTATGGCGCGACCTGAGATGTCGGGTTATTGCGCGCCCGGGCGGCGAGCGACACTATTGTTCGAAAGGCTCTCCCAGCGAAGCCACGCCGTTGAGCTTGAGCAGACGCCGGTTCGAAGAAATGATGCCCAGCACGACGATAGTCACGAGATAAGGTAGGCTCGATAGAAGTTGCGAGGAAACGTCGAGCCCAGTTGTCTGGGCCGCGAGGCTTGCGAGGGACACGGCGCCGAAGAGGCAAGCACCAAGGAAGATACGGCTGGTAAGCCAAGTGCCGAAGACGACGAGCGCGATCGCTATCCAGCCGCGCCCGGCGATCATGCCATCGGCCCAGAGCGGAGTGTAGACCACGGCCGCGTAGGCACCGGCGAAACCCGCCAACGCGCCGCCGAAAGCGACCGCAGCGAAGCGCACGGCGATTACCGGATAGCCGAGCGCACGGGCCGCCTTGGGATTCTCGCCGACGGCGCGGATGACGAGCCCGGTCTTGGTGTAGGCGAACATCGCCCAAATGGCGAGGGTCGCAGCAAGCGAAAGCCACACGACAATGTCTTGAGTGAACAAGCCACCGATGACCGGGATATCTGAAAGCCAGGCCAATGAGAGCTTCGGAAGCCCTTTGACCGTGAGGCTCTCAAAGCTCTTGCCGAACAGCGCCGACAGGCCCTGGCCCAGGACGCCTATGGCGAGGCCCGTCGCAACCTGGTTCGCCCGGAATCCGAGCGCCACGAGGGCAAAGACAAGGGAAAGAGCGGCGCTGGCGAGACCAGCGGCGAGGAAACCCAGGAGATGCCCGCCGCCTTGATAGACGATGATGAAGGCGATGACTGCGCCGAGGGCCATCAGGCCCTCCACACCGAGATTGAGGACCCCGGCGCGCTCGGCCACCAGTTCGCCGAGCGCCGCCAGAAGGAACGGCGTAGCCGCCGCCAGCATCCCGGCGAGGACGAATTCCACGGCGTTCATGGCGTGCTTCCGTGGGCAGCATGGCGCCATTCGAGCCGATAGCGGACGAAGGCGATGGCGACAAGATAGGCAAGCAGCAGGCTGCCCTGGAAGACCCTGACCGCAGCGACCGGCAGATTTGCCGAGACCATGGCGTTATCGCCACCGATATAGAGGGCCGCCATGAGCAACGCGGAAAAGACGATGCCGACCGGGTGAAGGCCACCGAGATAGGCGACGATGATGGCGGCATAGCCGTAGCCGGTCGAGATTGAGCGCTGCAACTGTCCGAGCGGCCCGGCCACCTCGGCCGCTCCGGCGAGGCCTGCCGCGAAGCCACCGACGAGGAGCGAAAGCCAGATCGCGCGTCCTTCGTTGAAGCCGGCGTATCCGGCGGCGCGCGGTGCGAGGCCGCTGACCTGCAGCTTGTAACCCGCGAAACTCCTCTGCATGAACACCCAGGCCGCGAGGGAGAAGGCGCAGGCGACAAGCAGCGAGACGTTGACGCGGGTGCCGGGGATCAGGATCGGCACCATCGCGTCGTACTGGAACATCACCGATTGCGGGAAGTTGAAGCCGTTTGGGTCTTTCCAGGGGCCGAGAAGCAGGTAGTTGAGCAATTGCGCGGCAACGAGCGCCAGCATCAGCGATACGAGGATCTCGTTTGCGTTGAGCTTCACGCGCCAGAAGGCCGTTAGCGACGCCCACAGCGCGCCGCCCAGCGCGCCGATGACGAGCATGGAGGGCCAGATCCACTGGCCCGTTGCCTGCGGGAACCAGATGGGAATGGCCGATGCGAAGATCGCGCCGAGGATGAACTGGCCCTCGGCGCCGATGTTGAAGACCTTTGCGCGAAAGCCGATCGCAAGCCCCTGCGCGATCAGCAGGAGCGGCCCCGTCTTCAACAGGACTTCCGAGAACGAGGCCCAGGACAGGAAAGGCTCCAGAAGCATCGCGTGGAAAACGGCTACCGGATTGCGGCCCATCAGGATGTAGAGGCCGAGATTAAGCAGCGTCGCTAGGCCGAGCGCCACGGGCGGGGCGATCAGTTTGACGGGAAGCGAGGCATGCTCCCGGCGAACTAGAAGGGGAAGGAACGGACCGGAGAGAGCGCTCATGCCGGGACCTTCCTGGCCGTTGAATGCGCGCCGATCATGTAGCGGCCGATCTCCTCGGGTCTGGTGTCGCGCGTCACCAGCGGCGGGCTCAGCCGGCCCTGATGGATCACCTGGATCGAATCGCAGAGTTCGAACAGTTCCTCCAGCTCCTCCGAGATGACGAGGATGCCCATGCCTTCGTTGCGCAGGGCGACAAGGCGCCGGCGGATGGCGGAGGCCGCGCCGATGTCCACGCCCCAGGTGGGTTGCGCCACGAACAGCAACTTCGGGGACAGCATGATCTCGCGGCCGACGATGAACTTTTGCAGATTGCCGCCTGAAAGCGCGCCGGCCTCCGCTTCGGAACCGGGCGTGCGCACGTCGTATTGCCGGATGCAGTTCTCGGTAAAAGCCTTCGCCCGGGCTGTGTCGACAAGGCCGCGTTTCAGCAGGCCGAACGGATGGGCGGTCAGAAGGCTGTTGAGGACGAGCGACATTTCCGGCACCGCGCCGCGGCCGAGCCGTTCCTCTGGAACGAAAGCGAAGCCCAGCTGGCGGCGGGCGGCCGCATCGAGCGCGCCGACATCCTTTCCCATCATGTAGATGCAATCGGACTTTGCCCGCGGCAGCACCGTTTCGCCCGAGATCAGCGCCGCGAGTTCGCTCTGCCCGTTGCCCGATATGCCCGCTATGCCGAGGATCTCACCGGCACGCACCGTCAGGTTGACGTCGCAAAGCGGCACGGCGAAGGGATCGTCCGGCTGATGGTTCAGGCCCACGATTTCGAGGCGCTTTTCGCCGCCGGAATGCGCCAACGCCGGCATGGGCTGCGGCATATCGCGGCCGATCATCATGCGGGCGAGGTCGTGCGCGTCATGGTCGCGCGGGTCCACATGGCCGGTGACGCGCCCGCCGCGCAGGATGGTCGCTCGGTCGCAGACCGCCCGGATCTCCTCCAGCTTGTGCGAGATGAACAGGATCGAAACGCCGCCGTCGCGCAGCCGCCGCAAAGTTTCGAAGAGCTTGTCAACCGATTGCGGCGGCAGGACGGAGGTCGGTTCGTCGAGGATCAGGAGCTGGGGTTCGGTCATCAGGCAGCGAATGATCTCCACCCGCTGCCGTTCTCCCACCGAGAGCGCGTGCACATGGGCAAGCGGATCGACCTCGAGTCCGAAGTCGCGGCCGAGCGCGCGGATACGTTCCGCGAGATCCGATTTGCCCTTGGGCACGACCAGGCGGATGTTATCCACCACCGTCAGTGTTTCGAACAAGGAGAAATGCTGGAAGACCATGCCGATCCCCTTGCGCCTCGCATCCGCGGGGGAAGCGAGGGCCAGGGCGGCTCCTTTCCAGGTCGCCATTCCGGCGTCCGGCTGCTCGACGCCGTAGATCAGCTTCATCAGCGTCGACTTGCCCGCTCCGTTTTCCCCGAGGATCGCATGGATCGAGCGTGGAGCCACATCCAGATCGATGTCTCGATTGGCATGGATCTGGCCGTAGCTCTTGGAGATGCCGCGCAGCGACAGGAGTGGGATGGTCACGGTCACTTGGGCAGCGGCGTGGTGACACCCTTGACGTGCCAGTCCATGGCAACGATCTCGGCCCCGGTCATCGTCTTGCCGGCGGGCACGCCCTCGCTGCCGTCGGCCTTGACGATCGGACCGGTAAAGGGCGAGAAGCTGCCGTCGGCGATCTTGGCTTCAACGTCCTTGATCCTGGCCATCATGTCGGCCGGGATTCCCGGGTTCCAGTCAACGACCTCGACCACCTTGTCGCCGACACCCAGGAAAGCGTTTGCGCCCTTGAAAGTGCCGGCGATGTGGGCGTCGACCGAGGCCTTGAAGAAGGGCGACCAGTCGGTCGCCACGCAGCCGAGATAGGTTTTGGGCGCGTATTTCTTCATCGACGAGTTGAGGTTAAAGGCGGGGACGCCGGCCTCTTCGCAGGCCGAGACGACGGAGGGTGTGTCCTGCGCGTTGGAGAAGATCACGTCGCATTTCTGCGCTAGCAGCGCCTTGGCGGCCTCCTGCTCCTTGGCCGGATCGAACCAGGAGTTCACCCATACGACCGAAACCTCGACATCAGGCTTCACCGCCTGCGCTCCCAGCGTGAAAGCGTTGATGGAGGTGATCAGCTCGGGAATGGCGAAGGCAGAGACTGAGCCGAGCTTGCCAGTCTTCGAAAGCGCGGCTGCCGCCATGCCCATAAGGTAGGTACCCTGGGAATATTGGGCCGCGAAGGGCGAGAAGTTCGGCGCCACCTGGAAACCGGAAGCGTGCAGCACGGTTACGTCGGGATTGCGGCGCGCGATCTGCAGGGCGCCGTTCTGATAGCCGAAGGAGCCGGCGACCAGGAACTTGTTCCCGTCGGCGACCGCCTTGTTCATGATCCGGTCGGCATCGGGTCCTTCCTGTATGTTCTCGACGATGGTCACCTTCACCTTGTCGCCGTAGGCTGCCTTCACAGGCTCAAGCCCGTCGGCGAGCGCACGGCCCCAGCCGACATCGCCGACCGGCGACGGGACCACGAGCACGATGCCCAGAGGTTCGTCGGCGGCAAGCGCGCGGCCGCCCACCGCCGCGACGAGCCCAGAGGCGGCCGCGCCTTTCATCAATGTTCTGCGGGTAAGATTTGTCAGCATGTCGGTTCCCCTTGTTTTGGTTTCTAAAATTCCACCGTCGCAAGCGCCGCCTCGGCTTGCGCGAACAGCCTGGCCTCGTCGAGCCCCGGGAATTCGCCTTTGGCCCAGACGATGCGGCCGTTGATCATGGTCATGTCGGTCGGCGCGCCGATGCCCACCTTGGCCAGCAGGCTCAGCGGATCATGCCGCGTGCCGACATAGTCCATGCGCCGCGTGTCGATGGCGAAAAGGTCGGCGGCCATCTGGGGCGCCAGTCTGCCGATGTCGCCGCGCCCGAGCAATGCCGCGCCTCCGGTCGTCGCATAACCGAGAAAATCGGCCGGCGGCGGCACCGGATGGTCGCGCGTCGACGCCGACAGGCACTGCAGCATGTAGGCGGAATGGATGCAGTGCATCAGGTTCGAATTGTCGTTTGAGGCGGCGCCGTCGCAGCCCAGACCCACACTGAGTCCGAAGGCCGACATCGCCGGAATGTCGGTGATTTCGGCGCCGACGAGATAGACCGGTTCCGGGCAATGGGCGACGCCAGTGCCGCTCGCGGCCATCTTGCGCAGCTCGTCGTGGGTCAGTTCCCAGCAATGGGCATAGAAGGTATCCGGCCCGCAGAAGCCGATGTCCGCGCAATAGTCCACCGTGCGCATGCCGTGACGGGCCTCGATTACCGGGCTTTCGCCCTCGCCGACATGGGTATGCATGCGCACCCCGCGGTCGCGCGCCAGCGCCACCGATTCCACGAAGGTGTCGCGATAGCAGTTGACTGGCTGGCAAGGCGCGACGACGACCTGCCGCATGCCGAACGGACCGGCATCATGGTAGGCGTCGATCAGCCGGGCGCAGTCGGCGATGAATTCGTCGGTCGTTTCCAGCATGGCGTCTGGGATCGTCGAGCCTTCCGATTTGGGCAGCGTGTTGCCGCCACGTCCGGCATGGAAGCGCATGCCGAGCAGTTCGGCTGCTTGGAACTGCCGGTCGATCAGCCGCTTGCCCGCCTGCCGCGGAAAGCAATACTGATGGTCGAATGCCGTCGTGCAGCCGTGCTTTATCAGCTCGGCCATCGCCGTGACCGATGCGTGGTAGAAGCATTCCTCAGTCAGCCGCGAGAAAATGGGATAAATGCGGTCGAGCCATTCGATGACCGACAGCTTCGTCCAGTCCAGATCGGCGCGGTTGCGCACGAAGCATTGAAAGAAGTGGTGATGGGTGTTGACGAGGCCGGGATAGACGAACCAGCCAGCGGCGTCCTGCGTGATTGTTCCAACGGGCAGGTCTGCGTTGTCGAGGCCTGCGCCGATGGCCCGTATTGCCGGGCCCTCGGTCAAGACATCGACATTGCATCGGATGTCCGGACCGTTGCCCTCGTCCACGATGACCGCAGCGCAGCCCTTCAGCAAATAGCCCGCCACGTCAGACCTCGCCGACTTCGAGGACGGGCGCGGGTGTCAGTTCGTGCAGCCGGTGGATGCCCGGCATCTCGATGAAGCCCTCGAGACTGCGCACCGCCCGTGACCAGAGCCGGATCGCAGGATAGGGGTCGAGCGAAACGCCGCCGTCCGGCGCCAGCGCAAGATAGGGAAAGCAGGCAACGTCGGCGATCGTCGGTCGATCCGACGCGAGGAAGCGCTGGCCGCGGATATGCTGTTCGACGAGGCCGGCTTCCAGCTCCCGCAGAGCCGCTATTCCCTGCTCCCGAAGGGCGGCGATATTGCCCGGACGCAGCAGCATCTCGTGCAAGCGCGCCGCCCCAAGGCTCGCGGTCAGCCGGTGCGAGAAGGACAGCCATTGCTGGACGCGCGCCGTCCGCCCGGCCGTATCATTGCCCAGCCATTGGGGTGCCGCCTTCGCGGCGAGATAGACCAGCATGGCCGAGGATTCGGTCAGCACGAGGTCGCCATCCTCCAGGATCGGGATCGAACCCGCCGGATTGAGCGCCATGAGCTCAGGACCGCGATGCTCGCAACCGGGATGGAAGTCGACAGGGCGGATGTCGAGCGTCACCCCGATCAGCGCAGCCATGAGGCGCACCTTGTAACAGCTCGGCGACAGCGCGTAGTCGTAGAGCTTCATTGCGCCACCAGTTGCGCGCCGTAGGTGTAGCCGTGGCGTTTCAGCCAGCGCCGGTAGGCAACCGAGGTAAGGTCGGCGCGTGTGGGAATCTCCATGCCGGGATCGAGCGGCAGCAGCCTCGGAATCTGGTTTTCGAGGATCGACCGGTCTTGAACGAAGATCGTCTGCTGGAAATGGATCAGGTCGGTCATCGGTGTTTCGTCATCGAACAGCGCCATCCATGGCCAGACGTCGCACAGGTCTTCGGCAAGTGGCTGCACGAAAAGTGTGATGACGTCCCATTCCGCCGGGCGAGGCGGGCAGGTCTTGTAGAGCACCGAGCAGGTCGGCGCGGGCACGCGGTACATGTATTCCGTGGTGATGCCACCTTCCGCCGACTTGGCGGCCTGCGGCTGGTAGAACTTCACCTGAGTGGCCCAAACCTCGTCTTCGTCCTCTCGGATCTCGACCTTGTAGTTCTGCACCTCCGTATGCGGCTCGGCCCCCAGTATGTCGGTATGCACGAAAGGAAAATGCGCGATGTCCAGGAAGTTCTCAACCGCACGCAATGGCGAGCAGCGCACGCGCACCACCCCGACTTCGACGAGCCGGCGGCCCGGCTGATCGGCCTCGGGGATCGCAAACAGCGGCTTTTGTGGATCACCGAGCGATGACCAGACATGGCCATAGCGGATGCAGGCCGGCAGGTCACGTCCGTTGCCGCCCGTGACCTTCGCGTTTCCGTCTTCGCCGCGCCTCACCGCGATCGGCTCGCCCATCAGGGCCGTCCTGCGCCCATGGGCATCGAGCTGGCTAGCAAGGCTGACAGGGTACCATCCGTCGATCATCGTGTTGCGGGTCATCGGGCGATCCCGGCGCGTGCAATATCCTCGGCCGCCCGCCGCAGCGCCTCGGCGGCCCTCGACGCGGCGATACGCTCGTCCGGATTGCTGTCCTCGTCCACCAAAACATGCATCAGCGTGCGCGCCTGCCCATCGGGAGCAAGCAGCAGCTGGACGGCGCGGTCATCGTGGGTGTAGTCGAGCAGACCTCCAGCGGCCTTCGTGCCCGCGGCCGCCTCCAGCGCCGCGATGCCCGCTTCCGCCACCATGGAGCGGAGCGGCGCAAGGCCCTCGAACCGCGGCGGCCCGGCGGCGGGTTCGCCAACCGAAATCCATATGATGCCGCCGCCATCCTCGACGTGCTGCGTCGCGACACGAATCGTGTCCGGCGGCGTCAATGCCGGATGGGCCGGAATGCGCTGGCAGTTTCCCGCCTCGGCGTAGCTCCAGCCGTGATAGATGCAGGCCAGGGTCTCACCGCGTACGAAGCCATGGGAAAGGCGCATGCCGCGATGGGGGCATCTGTCGGCGAAGGCCGCCGCACGGCCGGAGCGGGTCCGCCAAAGGGCAACCGGTCCGGCCGGGGATTGCGCCGGCATTACGGTTCCCGCCGGCAAGTCCGCGGAGAGGGCGACAGGCATCCATGAGCCGGTGGGATAAGGCGGCATGCATCAACTTTCAAAACGGCACCAGCATCTTCCCGAGCGAACTTCGCGGTCAAGGATAGGCCAATACGCCGGGTTACGTTTGCACAACATTTCCTCACTGGCAATAATGCCTAAAAAAGGTGCATGACACCTCGGCAGCAGAGGGCCGCGGGCCCCGAAACCTAGCCCGATTCGCTCTCGATCGGCGCCCGGCGGATGGTCTCGACCCAGACATCGATTGGTCCAAGAGAGCACGCCATCTCCATCATGTCGATGAGTTCGGCCGGACCGGCAATGTCGAGTTCAATGCGGTCGGGACCGGCAACGCATATTGCCTGCGCGAGCCCGAGCTTGGCGGCATGGCGCTCGATCCACGGAAGAAAGGATGTCACCTCGACATCGCCGAGGATCGTCATGCGCTCCCGCCAGGAACATCGATTTTGCTCGCTCATAGAAACCTCGGCAATGAAGCTGATATATCTATCTATTTATCTATCTACATCGTGCTCAATCGCTGAAGCATCTGCTTTTGAGAGCGTCGTCACGCCAGACCTGAAGTCGAAGATGGAATGACCGCTATGTGCGAGTTGATCCCAAAGATCGACAGACAGGTTTCGGTCCAACTAGTCGCGCTCGCGACCTGGTCAACATGCCTTCGACGACATTTTGTGAGACAAGACAGACATACCGCTTGCATTAAAAACAGTCTTCCTCCTGGTCCTCAGGTTCGCCAGGCCATACGGGAGAATACGATGGAAATGGGTTGGCGAACCATCCGCTCACACTTTGATTTTCGGTAGAAAACGACGACCCTCCGGGCCTACCAAAACTCTCACGTAAGCTCTTGATTTTATTAGTTTAATTTTCTTTATCCATGCCATGGACTCGAGCCCCCAAACCGAAATCAAAAGCGGACTATATCCGAGAACGTTTTCGGGCGCTTCCAGAAGTCGGCGTTGGGCCATTTTGGATTACCGATCGCACGCGTGATAGGCGCGACTTAACCCGTAGCTCACCTACATCGGCCGCAGGGGGGACGGGTGGGTTTCGGCTTTGCGGGAACCTCGGCGCCACGGTCCGGTTATTTCGCTGTGAGGAGGCGCTCCATGAACGCGACGAAGGAATTCCTGCGCAGCTGGCTGGAGGAGAATGTCGGAAACTTGCCTGCCGATACCGAGATCAGCGTTGCGATGCTGGCGCAGCAGTTCGAGCAGGACGCCGACGCCGCCGGCTACGGTCGCGAAGTGCGGGAGCAGGAGGTCGGCAATATCGAAGACGCGATCCAACGCGCTCTCGATAAAGCCGCCGAGGGAAACGGAGAAGTGGACTCCAGTCCCGATGAGGAGAATTCACTGGCGCCGGTTGTCGATGCCCTGGAAGCCGTCGAGCCCGAGACTTCGGGCGACGCAGAGGGCCCTGCGAAGCCGGCTGGCTAGCGGCTCTCCTTCTCCAGCTTCGCGACCACCGCGTCTAGAACCGCCTTTGGGCAGGTTTCTCCCTCGCGCAGGGCTTCAAACAGCGAGGCGACCCAGCTGTCGAGTGTTCCGCCGTGATCCTTCGACAGCTTCGAAGCAGCCTGCTTGAGCGCTTCGAATTCCAACAAGCTGAGTGGGGAATTGCTGGACATTATTCCTCCGTCGCGAGCGGACGCAACGCAACCGGGCGCGTGCCGCATTCCTAGAAGCGCAGCCGTCCGGCCTCAACAACATTTGTTTCAGAAGCAGCGATCGGTTCTGCCTGCATGCGGAGCCAGCGGCGGCTGCGCGACGCGCGTCCCAACCGCTCACGGAACAAAGGCGGGCCGCGGAGGTTCGGAGCTGCATCCGGCAGCCGCAGACACTTGGTCAGCAGAGGTATCCGATGACGAAGCCCCAGCAAAACGACGATCCCGCCCGATCGGCCCCAAGCAGCGACCGGACCGGCCGGCATACAGAGACGGACAGGGATTCGCCGCAAGAAGATCCCGCGGAAGGCTCGCGCAAGATTGTGGATCGTGAGCTCGCGCGGCAAAAGCGGTCGTCCGGGGCTGAGAACAAGGAACCCGAGCAGGCCCTGCGGGATCAGGTCGAGGAAGAGACAAAGCTGCCTCAGAAAGGGTCGGCCTGATCGCGGCGTGCAGCGACGCGACTGCTCTCATGACGGCAAAGTCCAGGCGGAACCTGCTTCTGTTGCTTGCGACGGCAACGGCTGGGCTGGCGCTCTACAACAATCGCCTTGCGAGACGGGCATTGGCCGGACGCCCGCTCGGGCGCTTCATCCACCTCCGCGGAACGAAGCTGCATTTCCTAGAGACGGGCCATGGGCAACCGTTGCTGCTCCTGCACGGCAACGGCGCTTCGGCGGAGGACTTCACGACAAGCGGCATCTTCGGCGAAGCCGCTGCCAGATATCGCGTGCTTGCCTTCGACAGGCCCGGCTTCGGCCTGAGCCCACGCCCGGCAGGCGGACCTTGGACCGCCGGCGCCCAGGCCGATCTCATCCAGGCCGCGGCCGAAAAACTCGGCGTCGAGCGCTACATCGTTGTCGGCCATTCCTGGGGGGCCGCCGTAGCGCTCGAGATGGCGCGCCGGCACCCCCGATCCGTCGCCGGTGTGGTCGTTGTCGCTGGCTATCATTACCCGCCGCCAAGGCTGGCGCTTGCCATCTCCGCGCTGCCGGCGGTTCCGCTGATCGGGACGGTGTTGCGCCACACCGTGCTGCCTTCGCTAGTCAGGCTGAACTGGCGCTGGGCGATGAAGAAGATTTTCCACCCGGCAACGATCGCGACGCCGTTCGCGGCAACGACAAGGGGGTTGGCGAGCCGGCCATCGCAGCTGCGGACGATCTCTGCGGAATCCTTCCTGATGCTGGCCTCGGCACTGTTCCCAAATCGCCGGTACGCCGACATCGCCGTCCCTGTCGGGATAATTGCCGGCGCCGGCGATCAGCTGTTCGATGCCAAGGCCGAGGCGCTGCAGCTGCACGGCGAGATAAGGCACTCGATGCTGGATATCGTCCTGGATGCCGGACATATGGTGCATCAAAGCAAGCCGCAGGCGGTTCTAGCCATGATCGACAAGGTTGCCGCTCTCGCAAGCGTTGCCGGCCCGGTCCCTGGGACCACTCGTTAAGTTTCCGGTCCTAAGACATGTCCGCGTCCGCCATGCCGTGAGCCATCCACAGCAGGTTCGCACATAAATCCCGGATGGCGTGAGACAGCACGTCGAATGCGTAGCCGTTATGCAGTCTTTCAAGCGGCGTATTGTAGTCATGTCCCCAAGGGCCGATGTTGATCGTCGGCACGTTGGCGAGGCCCTGTCGCATCGGCCAGCGCACGCTGTCTTTCCAGGCACGCGTATTGCGGGCAACGATATCGAGCGAAGACTCGGCAAAGCGAGATGCTTGCGTATGCCCACCAACAGAGGCTTGGCCTTTCGGCGCCGCGCTTACTAAAGCAATCGCTAATGGAACATTGGACGCTGGGTGAGGTTGATCAATCAGCCGGCGCGCGGCTTGGGCTGCTTTCCACCGTGCGTCGCGTCGGGTGGGTTTAATCGCAACCAGGCCCACACTGGAAATGCGAATCCGCAGGGAGGCCCGATAAAGAGCCCGTCCGTTCCCATGACAGGCGGGCTCTTTCAAGCTCTTTCAATACGAAAGCGAGCCTGGATCAGGATGTCGCGACTGCGAGCCCAAAGGTGCGGTCGCCAAGTGGATGGCTAAGATACTTGCGTATTTTATAAAATAATGAAATACGACGTGCTCTTCCGTTGGGGAATGTGCAGGAGATGTATTTTCCGCAGTTTTTGGTGGGGATGGTCGCGACACTCAGCGCCGTGGCGGTGTGGGTTTTCACTGCCACCGGATCAGTGTGGCTTGCCGGCGGTTGGACTGCAGCAGCAGCACTGCTTTTGCAGGTGGGGTACTTCGGGCTACTTATCGGCCTGATATACCAAAAACCGCGCGTTGACCAGCCCGGCGCGCAGGCCCTTAACAGACAGCCAGCCAACAGTCGAGATAACGCTCCTAAAGACTTCCATGGCGCTCGTCGCCATTGATCGCCAGATCAGCCCAACGTTGGAATTGGGGCCGTTTCTCTGCTGGGAAAGCCCTGCCTGTCGTTTGGCCAGACTCGCCCAAGCTCTCCCCATTGACCGCGTCGGCCGCCAGCCCCAGCTGTGACGCTTGAGAAGCAGGTGGCGGATGCGATGTTTGGCGGGCGGCCCGGCCGGTAGCGGGGTAGACCACGAGCCGGGCCTAACCGACGCAGGCTTGTTGGGCATACCGCCGGCTAAGCAATTTTATCAGCAGTCACTGACGTTTCCGCCATGTGAACGGATGACGTGTATCAGCCTCGAACACCAAGCGCGGCATGAATTTTGCTTCACCTCCAGCGGCGGAGGCGAAACGATGACACTTTCACGCGAACTGTTCGAGACTGACCTAACTTTCCATTGCCCCGGGTGTGAAACTGCTGTGGTCCGAAAAGGATCGTGGATCAAGAGCGCCAAGGTCTTCATCTGCGACGCCTGCAAGACGCAAACTCGCCTCACATATGGGCTTAAGCTCGCCATCTTTGATGCGCATCTGCATCCCAACGCGCTGCCTGGCTTGCCAGCCACCAGAGGGCAGAGCCGGCGGTAAACAAGCCGGGCATCATCGCGGCATGTCGTGCTGCCGCAGCCACAGACCGCGGCGGCGAGCATCACGGCGCTTCCAGCAGTCGCCCACGCCCGAGGCGCACCAAATCCGCTACCCACGATTGTTCTCAGTATCCCGGCATGCTCCTCACTTTGTGCCAGGCGGTATTCCCAAAAGCTCGCCTAAGCGGACCGGCAAGTGAGGTGAGGCATGCAACTCGGCACAGCTGTCTTTCCATCGCTCGAGATATTTGGCGACCGGAATGCCGCTCCGACCAGGCCAGCGATTGAGGGCGGCAATTGCCTCGATGGATCCTGGAACCTGCTCGTATTCCGTTAGAATGGTCAAGGACATCGCTTGTGCGAATGGATTAAGACCCGGAATTTCGACCTCGCTGCGGTGACCGGCAAACCATGCTGCGGGGTCGCGGGTGAGGCCCTGCGTGTCGGCGAGCGCCTCATAGCTTTTGATGATGTTCTGGCGGTATTCGGCAATCGCATCGCCGAAGGCGTTGTCGCCGGCGAAGGGCGGGTTTTGTTTCCAGCCCTTCGCCAGATGCCCTAGGCCACGCAGCGAGAAAGCCTCCACGATCGCTTCCTCCAACCATTGGCATGGGGGCGCCGGCTTGGCGTCGGCCTGCCAACTGTTCGCAAATACATGGCCTAGCTCATGCCCGAACTGATAGGCCAGCTTCGACCAGTCGCGTTCGCCGATGTCGACGATGATCCATGCCATGCTGCTGCCGTCCGGATGAAGCCAGATGGCAGGCTGTCCTGAAGTGTGCTCGTCGACGCGAAGCCGCGCCGGCTGGCGGTCGGAAAGAAGACGCACACCATCAAGGCAGGCGTGACGCATTCGCTCAACGACCTGCTCGGCGGCGCGCGGAAGCATGTGTCCCCAGTCGCCGGCGAGCTCGATGGGAGCGGTGAGGAGGGTTGTGCGAGTAAGGGTCAAAGAGGCGCGCTTCAGCATCGTCGCTTGGCTCCCGTTCAAACCAATTAAACGCAGAGGCGCGGCAAAGGTTGTGCCCAGAGCCAAACCGGCCACCATCACAGTGAAATCGCGCCGTCTCATAACCGCGTCATTCTACGCGTTGGTCGGAACGGTCGTTAGATAAAAATCCAGCGCGACCGGCATACGCTAAGCTTTTGGCAAAAACCGAAGATCAATTGCTTTGCACCCGCTAATTCGGATAGCTTTCAAAAATACAAGGAGACCGTCCTCATGGGCCTGGGGCCAAGTCCAAATGCCTCATACAACGTATTTACCTGCCATGGCACGATCGTTTTCGTCGACAACCGCCTGGGCCAACTCCGGCACGGCCAGTTGGAATACGCTCCGCAGAACGCTCTTCTTCTACAGGAGGAGGGGAGGGGACGTTTTGTTCTACTTGGTGACGCAGTCCAGAAGGATATCGCTTTCTTACCTGATCGCTCCGTTGTTGTTGATTTACAAAGTCTATCCGACCATGACGACGCTATGAAAAGCCAATTTGCGATCGCGAGGATCACCGAAAACGAATTTGGCCTTAAGAGAGGCGACCTTTTCCTGTGCGCGGAGCCAGACGGACGCATTACCTTATCGAGAACCGAATGTAAGACCTGGGAGTCGTTTCACTGCAGGAATGACGCTTCAGAAATAACCGGTACGGTGGTTTCTTATCGAATCGACGGCCAGTTGCTGAACTTTTTTATATCAAACCGTTTTGATTATATTCAATCGTGTTTATTGCGCGGCGATTTTTACGACCGAAACGCCCTAAATTTAATCAGACGAGAAATCGTTCCCGGCATGTCTTTTTTGGATATAGGCGCAAACATCGGAAATCATTGCATGTTTGTTTCAAAATTCTGTAATCCTTCTCAGATAATCGCCATTGAACCCAATCCGGAAGCGATTCGAATACTTAAATTGAATATGTTGCTTAACGAGTGCAGGAACGTCAACTTGGATTATCTCGGTCTGGCGCTCGGATCGGGAATTGGCATGATGCGGGTTGCTTATCCTTCAAGCGGCAATATCGGAGGCGCCCAACTGTTTCTGGACGACCAAGGAAGAGTGAAGTGTATTCCTGGTGACGAAATTCTGCATGAAAAGCCAATTGGATTTATGAAGATTGACGTAGAGGGTTCGGAATTCGACGTTTTGGAGGGGCTGAAGCGAACAATTTCCAGGTGGAGACCAAAGATACTTATTGAGGTATGGCCAAAAATGCGGTCAAATCTTGACGCATGGTGCGGAGCCGTTGGTTATATAATTCGCGAGCACTTGCCGATGGATGACAACTATTTCCTATTGCCCCGAGAAAGGCTGGCCTGAGACCAAGTTTTGGCAGGCAGTGTGCGTCGCGGGCGAGGGCCATTTTTGCTCGCAATCCGGCGCGACCTGATCGACTAGTCAGCTTGCACGGCCAACGTCCAAGTGAGTGGCGCAACAGATCGGGAACGCTCACCTTAAGGCGACGCAGCCTATGCATTTGATCGAGGGATTGACGTCCCCTCGAAGCCGCGCTCCGCCAGGCACGAGGTTACCAAGTCGTTGATCTGCAGAGCGCGGTGCCGGGTCATATGCCGATCCCTCACTAGTTGCATTCCGGCCTTCCGGATTTTGTCCACTGCAGGTCGGTTCCGCTCATCGAGTATCCATTCCACTTTTTCCAGAAAGTCGTCTTTGGCGGTGAAAACGCAGGTTTCGTAGTCAATGAAACCCAATTCGTTCATCTCCTTTTCGATCAGTCGGTCGGTCAATAGCAGTGATCCAACAGAGGCTATCTCGAAATTTTTTAGATGAATGTACCTATAAGTATGACCATCGCAAAAACAGCAAAGAAACTCTGAAAGCTTCTCATAGTAGGCTGTTCTGACTGTATCTTGGCTATAGTCGTCGTAGCGCTTGTGGTAACCGGGGTGCTCCAGTGTGGCGATCCTTGCGTCGTCCAATCCCGCAACATATTGCCGCAACGGTCTATCCCAGGCGACGCTCCCGGTCAGAAGGACCTTCCTGATTGGGTCTTCATTATAAGTCACACGCTCGTGATCTTTGCAGCCTTCAAGCGCCGACGAGTAAGGAATCCATACTACGGAATCGTGCTTGAAATGATTCGAGAATTCGTACGCATAGGGGCTAATTATCGTATCTGCATGAGGGATAAGTTGGCCTATTAAATCATCGTATTCCTTGTCGTAACTGACAAGGTCGTCCACTCTGAATAATTTATATGCGGATATCTTATTTAGAGGAATCGAGACGCGACCCTGATATGCCACTATTAATATTGAATAAGAGTTGAGGTTGTTTAAAGCCGTTTCATCTGAAAAATCTATCGCCTTTGAATCAATGATGTCGAAACCGTATATTTCCGATAGTAAGTTTATCTCATAGTGATGCTCGTTCGCCAAATAAGACTCAAGCCATTTAATGTCGCATATAATGCCTTTGCGTGGATTGGTTGAACGGATCCCTGCATGTATTTTTATCGGCTGCGCCGTGGAATTTGTAGGCGCTGCAGCCTCGATTAGGCTTATCCAGTCCTCTATGGTGTATGCCCAATCAAATTTACGGGCTGCTTCCTGAATTGCGGTGCATTTGGTCACAAACTCATCTGCATTTTCCTTGTAGTGGCGCAGCGTGGAACTGGTGAAGTCCTTGAATTTCTCCGGTTCGATTGGTGCGATGATCCCCCCGCCTTGATAGGCCCTCAGCGGAAAATGGCCAACTGGAGTTCCAATTACGAGCCTTCCGGCGGCGGCACCTTCGAGCACAGACAAGGGGCCAGACTCATTGATCGAGGTTGACAACACGGCATCGACGCTTCGGTAGAATTCTGGCATGTCGTGAAATGAAATCTGATTAGCTGTCGAGCCCGCTACCTTGAATGCTAAACCTGCCTCCCGCGCTGCTGCTTCGGCGAGATGCCCGCGCTTCCATTCGATGCCGAATGTCTTGACCGACATGGACGAGGCGTAGCCGACCGTAGTGAGGCGCCTGGGAGGCTCGGCATAGAATTCGTCATAATTTATGCCAAGAGCTGCCACCATAGGGAGTCTAGGCACCCCACGCATGATTGACGCGCAATATACCGACTGACTGACCACGCCATAATTGGCAAACCTTTCGAATACATCGATACCTTTCTGCTCGATCAGCATGCGTATATCGAATTCGTGATGTGAAATGGCGATAATCTTTTCGAACGGGACTTCGTATTCATCCACTAGCCTAGAAACGCCATCCAGCGCCGACATAACGAAATCGTAGTATGAGGTGGCGCGCTGAGCATATTCGGCGTGATCCACCTGCCAGTCGAGCAGATCGACTATGTAGCCCCGGTCATGCAGATGTCTGCATAGATCGTAGTAGACCCGGCCATGGGACCATTTGGTATAGCCGTATATCAGGATCTTCTTGGCTTGTGGCTGCCGGGCCGAATTCATGCGGATTATCGGGTGGACAATGTAATCCTCGATGCGCTTCTTGTCGAAGGAAGCATGGCTGCGGCGCCAAATGTTGGCGAGATCCGAACCCGCGTTATCGGAGCACCAGTTCTCGGAGGCAATAAACAGTTCCCAAGTACTGCAGAGAGTGGCCCGGAGTCTCATGTGGCCGTCGGGTATGGCCGACATAAATAGGTCGCCGGATCTCAGGCTTACCAAGCCTCGTTCGAGCGGGATCAGATCGAACGTTGCGGGGGTATCCGAGTGATCTCGGCCTTGCAGCCGCGATGCCGACAGACAGACGTCCGGGTAGCAATGGATCAGCTCATGCGAATTGTTGGTGTCGTAGATCAGCCGAACCTGGCGATAGATGCCTCCCGACTCCGTGCCTTGCTCGACAAAGGTATTTGCCGGACTGCATTCCACCGCTCCATGTCTTAACTCGCTCGTGGAGGGATCAACGTAGATCACAGTTCCGAACGCAGTGAACAGTCGTGCGCGTGAAGGTTTCGAGGGTTCGTTCATTCTTGCAGACGCATCTCTTCCCGCCGCCGGAGGTAGAAGCCGAGGTTGTCCTTGAGCCGCTGATTGGCTGGATCGAGCTCCAGCGCCATTCGTCCCCACTCCTCTGCCCGGTCCATGACATTGAGGCGCCACGATGCAATCGCCCCGAGATCGTAGAGCCGAAAACCCCAGCAACTCGCGTCATCCAGATAGCTTCCAGTGCGGCGCGTCCTCTCAATGCCGTTGCTGCAGGCCCAGAACAGGTTGAGCCAGTCGGCCTTGCCATGAAGCTCCTCGGCAAGGTCAAGCCAGATCTCACGCCGGTGCGGCGCTTCCATCCGCGCTTTGTCCAGCCAAGCCAACCTTTGCTCCGGTTGCATGCGGGCGATATAGCGCATGGCTTCGGATCGTTCTTCGTCCCATCTGCTTGTCGGCAGGGCTAGGTAGCGCTCAAGCAGTTCGACCGCCCGCTCTTGTTGGCCGGCCCACATCAAGTCCCGCCCGAGCCAGAAGCAGATCTGCGCGTCTTCGGGATCTTCCTTGTGCGCCACTTGCATCAGCGGCAGATAGTTGCTGCGCGTCGGCTTGGATAAATCCTGCACCTCGTACATCACAATGTCACTGCTATTCGCCGTGACCTCCCTCTCTCCGGTGAAGACGAGTGCCTCGTGGACCGGTCGCCTGAAGCGATAGCCCCATCGGTGATGAAAATTCTTTGTCGACCAGCCTCGCAGCGGCGTCGGGTCGTCGACACTGGACCTGTATATGGTCTGGCAATAGAGGGCTGAGGTCTCAGGGGTCCAGGCAGCCTCGAGCTTCTGTCGCCAGCCGGCTTCGAGAAACCGATCCATGTCCATTGTACAGCAAACGTCGACGTCATCGGGGAGCAGCGCCATGGCGGCATTGCGGGCATCGTCGAAGCGCCAAGGGCGGACTGCGATCTTGTGCACCGTGACCCCAGCAGCGCTCAGCCGTTCCACTGTATCGTCGGTGCTACCGGTGTCGGCAACCATCCGATAGTCCGCGTCGGCGGCGGAATTGGCCCAGCGTTCCGCGTTGGCTGCTTCGTTCAACGCGATGGTGTAGATTGCGACTTTCACGACGCCTTCTCCACCTGTGCGAAGTTGTTATGTCGAAAATCCAGACTTGCGCGCTTGCGGATGGCTACGAGCCCGCCGAGCAATTGTGCCCGGTCGAGCTCATAGTGGCTATCGAAGAACAGAATTTCGGCAAATTGGCCGGCAAGCGCGCTGACACCGAGCGGATCAACCGATCGCGCGGTCCCGCATTCCTTGATTTCCCGCAACAATGTCTTGGTCGGCGTGATCTTGTTGATGTCTTCGCCAGGCGGCTGCCAGTCGAGGTCCTCGATGAAATACCAGCCGCCATCTCGAAGCAGCGGAAAGAACTCGCGCAGTGTCAGTTGTTCGTCGAAGGATGCGTGAGTGCCGTCGTCGATTATTGCGTCGAATGAGGCAGGTGCGAGCTTCGCGGCCACCCCACGAAGATCCTCCGCCTTGGACTGATCGCAAACGAAGGACTTGAACCTCTCGTTGTTGAGCCGCGAAAAATCCGTCAGGTCAACGCCGATCACCTCGCAGAAAGGAAAATAGCTCTGCCACAGCGCAACGGAAGGCGTCTCGGTCTGGCCCTCCGACATCACGCGACACAGCCCGATCTCCATAAGCCTCCGCAAAGATAGCCGGCGACTCGACAGCAGGCGATCGTAGATCCTGGCGTATGCATGACGGTTGCCGATATGCCGGTTTTTGTCCGTGTTGAAGCGGTCGGCGAGATTTGTGAGTGCCGGAAAACCATCAGCCGGTGTGATTAGCTGCGAGATCAAAGGCGCCCCATCGCCGCTGGTCCGGGCTTCGTTGCGCGCCGTCCAAAGGTGGATGCCGAAAACGCGATCGTCGTTCAAATAGTCTGCCAGTTCCGCGATCGGCTTTTCAAACCTGTCCGTCTCTGTCCAGTCGATCGAGTTGAAGAACATCGGGCTGAAGACCTGCCCGTGCAACTCGGAGCCGGCATCCGAGGCGATGTAGTCGGACAGCAGCTTTGGTCCGATGTCACCGAATTCCTTGCCCGCTGCCGCGTGGAAGCGCTCGATAGACATTTCATAAAGCGCCCTGAGGTGTCGGCTGTAGGGCTTGGCGTAGATAACGTTGCCACAAACAAAATGACCCTTGTGCGATCCACGCCATTGCAGATTGAAGAAATAATCGCCACTGAAGGGAAACGGCCGCAGCATGACGACGTCGGAATCCATCCATAGTCCGCCATGCTCGTAGAGCACGGCGTAGCGAAAGATATCGCTGAAGTACCTGATCTCGGAACTGGAGACGATGCGCTCGAACGTCGTCCGAGGCATGACGTCGTCGGCGGCGCTGACCTCAATGCCATGCGGCAGCAGGAACTCCAACCTCTTCGGAGAATAACTCCACACTCGCACCGGATGGCCGGCCGCCCTCATCGAGGTGGTGGCGGCGATCAGAGTGCCATGCTCGACCTTGTCGGAAAGCACCTCGTAGAAACAGTGGATCTGCGGCAGCGCTGTGCCGTCGCTGACGAACGGCAGGATGCGCCGATCGAAATCCCGCGATTGCCTTTGCCGTTCCGCCGGCGAGTCGACCGCTTCCAGGAATGGCGCGAAGTTGCGAAAGAATTCCTCTGTTGTCCCGCCCGAACGGAAGGCGAAAGACGTCGGCTCGGCTGGTGCGTCGGCGCCGTTCGGGGCTTCGCCGCTGCCGCCAAATCCGATCCGGTCGGAATTTCCTGCGCCAGGCGAGGTGAGAGATGGCGTCGGCTTGACGCCAGCACCGGCAACGTTCACGCCCGAAGCCAGCTCCGCAACGTCGTCGAGGAATGCGGCGACCTGGTCGGCCTGCACGGTCGCAATCCAAGACTCGCTGTCGCCTGCGCCGTAGGAGATCATGAGTCGCTTGGCGTCTGGATGCCAGGCGAGCCCGGCAGCGAACTCCGGGCCCTTGGCATGGAAGTAGAAGGGCCGCGAAACTTTGGCCAGCCGGTGGGCATCGTCGAACCAGACGAAGCGGTGCTGGTGATAACGCTGGCCCTCGTTTGGCCTGGGACGTGCCTCGTGTATCAGCGCCAGCCAGCCGCCGTCGAATACGATCGCCTGCGAGCTGCCGCTGAACTGCGGCGCGGCGATCATCGGCTCCTGCCCCGAAACCGTACGCCCGTTCTCGTCCAATATCTTCGTGGGGTCGCACAGAGAGACAAACCGGAGCTGGTCGCTGCCGTCAGAAATGGACTCGACCAGCGGCATCCAGTTCTTCTCGTGCTGCCGTTGGCCGGCCGGGTGAATGACGCGCCAATCGGTGAGGATGTGCGGTCCAAGCCCAGTGTCTTCGATTCTCGCCAGGATCTGCTCGCACCATCCATCCGGCGCGAGCTGCTGCACGCACGCAATTCCCCAAAGCTTGTCGCGCCAGGCGAACAGCCGCATGTCCGCAAAACCGAGCACCCGATCGTAGGCGGGCGACGGCAGATCGGCCGGCGGCAGCACTTCGCTCGCGCCCTTCGTGACGAGATCGCTGTCGAGACGCAGGAGGAAATTGCGCGTGGTGATCGGCGCGTCCGCGGGCGTTGCGTATTGGCCGCCATCGGTCAGCCTGTAGTTGACGGTCGGCTGCAGCAGTGCAATTCCGTCGCCGAGGCGCGCTACCGAAGGGTTGGTTGCCACATAACCCACCGGCGGGGCAAAACCGATCCGTCGCGCCTTGAAGGATGGCATGATCTCATTCGCCGGCCGCATGTAAAAATAAAGATTGGATCGCGCCAGATCTCTCGGCCCGTCGCCAATTTCCCGATTAAGTGCAAGCCAGTTGCAAGCCGCGAAACCGCGATCCTTGCGCGCCGGATCGCGGGCGTAGTTCGCGGCAATCGAATACTCCTCCCACAGTCCTGCGGTGTAGACAAAGTCCTCAAGGAACAGGATGTCCTGCTCGGGTCGCTTGATTGCCAGCCCGGCTTCCGAAAACAGCACGCTCGCGTCGTTCATGCCCTTCTCGCGATAATGGTGGGCAAGGTCATAGAGCGGCTCGGCGCGCTGCGGGCGCGCGTTGAACGCGGCGAGGGCTTGTTGGATGAAACCGGCATCGTCGCCCATCTTCTTTAGGCACCGAGCCTCCTGGAGACGGGCGTTCCATGCCTCCTCGTCCCAGCCGCCCATTGCGGCGCGTTTGGCATACGCCACTGCCGCCTCCGCCGTCCGCCCGGCATCACGGTAGGATTGCGCCAGGTAGAACCAGTAGCGATGGTTTTCCGGATCCTTGTCCAGAGCTCCCAATAGGAGCTTTATGTCACGCTCGAACTTGTCAACGCGGTTCGAACCTGTGGCATGGTCCTTGTACCAGATACCCCGCAGTTCGTGCACGCCATCAGGCACGTCTATGTATTCATGGGTCACACCGTGATAGCGCGCGCCCGATGTGCGCCTCACCAGACGCGTGTTCCAGTAGGCGAGGCCGGACTCCGACTTTTGGAGGAGCCGATAGCCCGGCGCATCGAGCTGTTCTCGAAACCGGTGATCCTCAACGACGAGCTCCATGTCGGCGTCGTCGAAAAGCAAGTAGTCGTAGCCGAGGCTCGAGGCGTAAGCATGCTCGAGGGCCGCGTTGCGCGCCTGCTCGAAATTGTGGAACGGGAATTCATGCAACTCGCCGGGTATGTTGCGGGCGGCAAAGAAAGAGCGGATGAAATCCTGCGTTCCATCGGCCGAGCCCGTGTCGCCAATTACCCAGCAGTCAATGTGATCGGCAACCGCGCCGAGACAGCGCTCAAGATTGGCCATCTCGTTCTTGACGATCATATTCAGGCAGAGACGTTTTGCGGTACTCATTCGCTGACTCTGGACTCCACGGAACATTGTGAGCAGAGGCTTTGGTGATTATCTCGCGGTGTCATATGAGACAGCGGTTTATTCGGATGCGCAACCATCCATATCCTTGCGAAACGCCCGAGCTGCTGCTTCGGTCGTTTGCATGATTTCGTAAAAGCGCTGGATCGGTTTTTGCCCGATCCGCTCCACTCTCGCTCCTTCCGTGCGGCCTCTGAGACATCCTGCGGTGGCATCGCGCTCTGGACAGGTCCGCTGCAACTTCCGGTCGAGCCAATTGAGCTGACCGGCACCAGATGTTCCGCGGGCCGTGTTTGGATCTTGTTGCATTTTTTTGTGGCACGGAATGGCTCGATCTAAACGTCGGATTTCCCACAACGTTTGGGCTTGGGGCTGCATTGCTAGGTTGACCGCATGGCTGTTGCTGCTCTCCTGCAATTCGTAATTTATTAACGAAGCTATTTACAAGTTTATAATTTTCGAATTTACTAATATCTAATTAAGGAGAGGGTAATCGCGGCCGTGCGGGAGACCGCCGGTGCGAATGTTTGCGAAGCTTGGGTCCGGGAGTACAGCCACTTGGTGCGTGAGGGCGCAGCATCGTGGTTGACCAGGTGTTGTCATTCCTTGGTTGCTTCCAATTAAGTTTCCCTCGCAAGCGGGTCGGTTCCCTCACTAGTCGTAGTCGAAAGATTGCGATGCGCGTGATGGAGTCCACGGTGGTTCGAGTGATACCCCCCGCCCAGCGACGCTGTTCCGATGCGGCAATCCGTGTCGCTGCACCCCCAATTGATCCGAATCTCTCAGCTCTCAACGACTTGCGAACAGCCGCCAGTCGGTCGTTCGCTAACATGTTCCAACGAGTGAAATCACTCCTGGGAATTGGCCGATTTTCAGGATCCGCGAGCCCGAGCCACCTGGTTCGATTGCGGGCCCGCGGCACCGACTGAAATACCAAGGCACGAAACAGCAATGCGGCGGCGCAGCCGCCGGCGAATCAGGAGGATTGTGATGAGCTACACGGCAGGCTTTGCGGTGATGGAAGTTACCGTTCGGGGCGTCTTGCCCATCGGCGATATGACCGAGAATGAAACCTATTTCATTCTCGATACGGCCAAGAACGCGATCGTTGGCCAAGTTGTCCTTCCTAAAGCCGTCAAGCGAAGCTTGGCCGTTGCGCTTACCGTGAAAGTCCCAAGCACCGCCCGATCGCTTGCAATTGGCACGTTTGGCGATGGCGGGAATTTTGAGGCCGCCAGCTTCCTCCGTGTGGAAACTCCTGTTGTCGGGCATCCTGGCGGCGCCGTCGGTCCATCCGGAAGATGACTGCTCCCAAGCCCCTTTTTGCGAGTGCTCGCTAGCCCGGCCAACGGGCTGTTTTCCATTGCATTGAATTCAAAGCCAACAGGAGCCAGTCATGGCCCGTGCCTCTGAAATTCTGTTTCTGGACCCCTCAATCTCCGATCTCGACACCGTTCTCGGCAATCTTAGGCCTGAGGTTCGGGCGGTCGTGCTCGACGGCCGCCGCCCGGCGGCGCAGCAGATCGCCGCTGCGCTCGCGGGGCAGGAAGCACTAGATGCGATTCATATCATGGCGCATGGCGCGCCGGGACGGGTCCAATTCACCGCGGGAGAGTGGTCCACCGCCACGCTGAAAGATGCCGTCGCGGATTTCACAGCAATAGGCAGGGCGCTCGCTGCCGAGGGCGAGCTGCGACTGTGGAGCTGTCGAACGGCGGCGGGCAGTTCGGGCCAGACTTTCGTTGCGGCGCTGGAAGCGGCAGTCGGGGCGGATATTCGCGCGTCCAGGGCGCCGGTTGGCGCGGCCGCCTTGGGCGGCGCCTGGGAGCTGTCCGCCAGCGCGTCCACTCCCTTGCCGCCGCTGACCTCGAACGGGTTGGCGCAATATGCCGGGGTCCTTGCTGCGGGCGACCTGACGCTCAACGGCACCACAGATGCCGGGTCCAGCAAAAATATCAATACATACTATCTTATTGATACAAATAGTACCGCAGTTACCACAGACGACACAGTCGTTGGCAGTTTCAATCTTCCGTCAGCGGCGAATTCAGCAGCGCCAAACTTCTCGATAACGATAACTGTCCCAGACGCCACTCATACGTACCTTATCTACGATTCCGGATTTCATCTATACGGCACGCTTACGCCTGTTGTTCCTGCCACCAATCCTCCAACCTATACTTTTACGACGACGGCTATCAACAGCCCCGGTGGCTCAGGAAATGATGGCAACCACTTTACCGGGGGCCTTCTGACCGTCACGTCCAGCGGTGCCCCAGGTGCGACAGGCCCGGCAGGTCCAACGGGGGCGACAGGAGCTACGGGCGCGACGGGTGCAACAGGCGCTACGGGCGCCACCGGAGCCACCGGTCCGACAGGTGCCTCGGGCGCGACAGGTGCCTCGGGCGCGACCGGGGCGACTGGCTCTACGGGCGCCACAGGTTCGACGGGAGCAAGCGGAGCCACAGGCGCGACCGGCGCAACCGGAGCGACAGGCGCCACGGGTGATACTGGCGCAACCGGAGCGACTGGCTCGACAGGTGGCACGGGCTCGACCGGGGCGGCCGGAGCCACGGGTGCGACCGGCGCGACGGGCTCGACTGGAGCAGCGGGTTCGACGGGAGCAACCGGAGCCACAGGCGCCACGGGCGATACCGGAGCGACTGGCGCGACTGGTGCCACCGGCTCGACCGGAGCCACAGGTGCAACGGGTGATACCGGCGCCACTGGAGCAAGCGGCTCGACCGGTGCCACGGGCTCGACTGGAGCCACCGGTGCGACAGGCGACACCGGAGCAACTGGCTCGACTGGTGCAACAGGCTCAACCGGAGCCACGGGTGCGACGGGCGATACTGGCGCCACTGGAGCGACTGGTGCAACAGGCTCGACGGGAGCGACCGGGGCTACAGGTGCAACGGGCGATACCGGAGCGACTGGCTCTACTGGAGCAACGGGTTCGACGGGAGCAACCGGAGCTACAGGTGCGACGGGCGGTACCGGGGCAACCGGCTCGACCGGTGCCACGGGAGCGACCGGGGCTACAGGTGCAACGGGCGATACCGGCGCAACTGGCGCAACCGGTGCCACGGGCTCGACTGGTGATACCGGCTCGACCGGCGCAACTGGCTCGACTGGTGCAACAGGCTCGACGGGAGCGACAGGAGCAACCGGCTCGACCGGTGCCACGGGCTCGACGGGAGCAACCGGGGCTACAGGTGCAACGGGCGATACCGGCGCAACTGGCGCAACCGGTGCCACGGGCTCGACTGGTGATACCGGCTCGACCGGCGCAACTGGCTCGACTGGTGCAACAGGCTCAACCGGAGCTACCGGATCCACGGGTGCAACGGGCGATACCGGCGCCACTGGAGCAACTGGTGCCACTGGGGCGACCGGAGCCACAGGTGCGACGGGCGATACCGGAGCAACTGGCTCGACTGGTGCAACAGGCTCGACCGGAGCAACCGGAGCCACAGGTGCGACGGGCGATACCGGAGCAACTGGCTCGACTGGTGCAACAGGTTCGACCGGAGCTACCGGGGCCACTGGTGCAACGGGCGATACCGGCGCCACTGGAGCGACCGGTGCAACTGGCTCGACAGGAGCAACCGGAGCCACAGGTGCGACGGGCGATACCGGCGCCACTGGAGCGACTGGTGCCACGGGCTCGACTGGTGCAACCGGAGCCACAGGCTCGACGGGCGCAACCGGAGCCACGGGTGCGACCGGTTCGACGGGAGCAACCGGAACCACAGGTGCGACGGGCGATACCGGCGCCACTGGAGCGACTGGTGCCACGGGCTCGACTGGTGCAACCGGGGCAACCGGAGCCACAGGCTCGACGGGAGCAACCGGAGCCACAGGTGCGACGGGTGATACCGGCGCAACTGGAGCGACTGGCTCGACCGGGGCAACCGGCGCCACCGGCGCGACGGGCGATACCGGCGCCACTGGAGCAACTGGTGCCACGGGCTCAACCGGAGCGACCGGATCCACGGGCGCGACGGGGGATACTGGAGCGACAGGTGCCACGGGGGCAACGGGAGCCACAGGTGCGACGGGCGATACCGGCGCAACTGGAGCAACCGGCTCGACCGGAGCCACAGGTTCGACCGGTGCCACGGGCTCGACGGGAGCAACCGGAGCCACAGGTGCAACGGGCGATACCGGCGCGACGGGAGCGACTGGATCTACCGGCGCCACTGGCTCGACCGGCTCAACTGGAGCAACCGGCGCGACCGGTGCCACGGGCTCGACGGGGGCAACCGGAGCCACGGGTGCGACTGGCTCGACCGGAGCGACCGGAGCGACCGGAGCGACTGGTGCCACGGGCTCGACGGGAGCAACGGGAGCCACAGGTGCGACCGGCGATACCGGCGCAACTGGAGCAACCGGTGCCACCGGCTCGACCGGGGCAACTGGAGCGACTGGTGCCACCGGCTCGACGGGAGCAACCGGAGCCACAGGTGCGACGGGCGATACCGGCGCCACTGGAGCAACCGGTGCCACGGGCTCAACCGGAGCTACCGGATCCACAGGTGCGACCGGCGATACCGGCGCCACTGGCGCAACTGGTGTCACCGGCTCAACCGGGGCTACCGGAGCCACCGGCTCGACGGGAGCAACCGGAGCCACAGGCTCGACGGGAGCAACCGGAGCTACAGGTGCGACGGGCGATACCGGCGCCACTGGAGCAACCGGTGCCACGGGCTCAACCGGAGCTACCGGATCCACAGGTGCGACCGGCGATACCGGCGCCACTGGCGCAACTGGTGCCACCGGCTCAACCGGGGCTACCGGAGCCACCGGCTCGACGGGAGCAACCGGAGCCACAGGCTCGACGGGAGCAACCGGAGCTACAGGTGCGACGGGCGATACCGGCGCCACTGGAGCAACCGGTGCC